>NZ_QQNA01000015.1 GCF_003346515.1 Streptomyces corynorhini | reverse complement strand
TGATCGCCGGTCACGAGACCACCTCGGGGGCGCTCTCCTTCGCCCTCCACCACCTCGTCAAGGACCCGACCGCGCTGCGCCTGGTCCGGCGCGAGGTGGACGAGCTGTGGGGGGACACCGCCGACCCCGAGCCCAGTTACGAGGACGTCGGCCGACTGCGCCACACCCGCCAGGTCCTCAACGAGGCGCTGCGGCTGTGGCCCACCGCGCCCGGGTTCCAGCGGCAGGCACGCCGGGACACCGTGCTCGGCGGCCGGATCCCGCTGCGCGCCGGACAGGGCGCGCTGGTCGTCACACCGATGCTGCACCGCGATCCGGTGTGGGGCGACAACCCCGAGCTGTTCGACCCGGCGCGCTTCGCGCCCGAGGCGGAGGCCGGCCGCTCCCCGCACGCGTACAAGCCCTTCGGGACCGGTGAACGGGCCTGCATCGGACGGCAGTTCGCCCTGCACGAGGCCACCATGCTGCTCGGCATGCTGGTCCACAGGTACCGGCTGATCGACCAGGACGACTACCGGCTGAAGCTGAAGCAGACCCTCACCATCAAGCCCGAAGGACTCACCCTCACCCCGGTACGCCGCACCCCCGCCGACCGGGCGGCCGACCGGGCCGCGCTGTCGGCCACCATCGCGAGGACCGAGGCTCCGAGCGCCCCCGCACCCCACGCGGGAGACGCCCGGGAGCTGCCCTCCCGGGTGCGGAGCGGCACCGGACTGCTGCTCCTGCACGGCTCCAACTACGGCACGTGCCGCGACTTCGCCGCGCAACTGGCGGACACCGCCGACTCCCTGGGCTGCGCGAGCGCCATCGCCTCCCTCGACGAACACGCCGGGCGGCTGCCCACCGACCGGACCGTCGTGATCGTCGCGGCCTCGTACAACGGGCAGCCCACCGACGACGCCGCGGCCTTCCTGCGCTGGCTGGAGACGGCGGAAGCCGATGCGGTCCAGGGGGTCACCTACGCCGTGCTGGGCGTCGGCGACCGCAACTGGTCCGCCACCTACCAGCGCGTGCCGACCCTCATCGACGAACGGCTCGCCGCGCTCGGCGCGACCCGGCTGGTGGACCGCGCGGCGGCCGACGCCTCCGGTGATCTGCCCGCCGCGGTGGGCGAGTTCACCGCCTCGCTGCGCACCGCGCTGCTGGAGCGGCACGGCGACCCGGACGCCGTCGCCGGTCCGGTGGACCCGGCCGAGGCCGACGGACCCGCCCCCACCGTCACCGTCACGGAGATCACCGGCGGACCGCTGGCCGCGCTCGCCGCCCGCCACGGCATGGCGGAGATGACCGTCACGCGGACCGCCTCGCTCACCGATCCGGCACATCCGCGCGCCAAGCGTCTGGTACGGCTCGCGCTGCCGGAGGGGACGACGTACCGCACCGCCGACCATCTGACGGTGCTCCCCGCCAATGACACCGCGCTCGTCGCGCGCGCCGCCGAGGCGTTCGGCGCCCGCCTCGACACCGTTCTGAGCATCGCCCCGGCCCGTCCCGGCGGCGCCCGCGGCGCTCGTGGCGCCTGGCTCACCGTCGACCGGCCGCTGACCGTACGGGAGTTGCTGACCCACCACGTGGATCTCCAGGACCGGCCCACCGAGGGGCAGTTCGCCACCCTGGCCGCCCTCGACTCCTGCCCGCCCGAGCGCGCGGCGCTGGCGGCGCTGGCCGAGGACGCCCAGGCGCGCGACGCCGACCACCGCACCCTGCTCGACCTGGTCGAGGACCACCCCGCCCTGCGCGCGGCGCTGACCTGGCCCGTACTGCTGGACCTGCTGCCGCCGCTGCGGCCCCGGCACTACTCGGTCTCCTCGGCGCCGGTCGCCGACCCGCGCCACGCCGACCTGATGGTCTCGCTGCTGGACGCCCCCGCGCGCTCAGGGCGGGGGCGCCGCCGGGGCACCGGATCGGGCCATCTGCACACCGTACGAACCGGGGACACGGTGCTCGCCCGCGTCCAGCCGTGCCGCGAGGCATTCCGCGTCACTGCCGAGGAGCACACCTCCACCCCGCTGATCATGATCGCCGCCGGTACCGGTCTCGCGCCCTTCAGGGGCGTCGTCGCCGACCGGCGCGCGCTGGCCGACGGCGGGGCCCGACTCGCCCAGGCGCTCTGCTACTTCGGCTGCGACGGCCCGGACACCGACTACCTGCACGCCGAGGAGCTGCGCGCCGCCGAGCGCGCCGGAGCGGTCTCCATGCGGCCCGCCTTCAGCGCCTCGCCCACCGGCGGCGTGCGCTACGTCCAGCACCGGATCGCCGCCGAGGGCGAGGAGGTGTGGGCGCTGCTGGAGGCGGGCGCCCGGATCCAGGTCTGCGGCGACGGCGCCCGGATGGCGCCCGGCGTGCGGGAGACCCTGCGCGACCTCCATCGGCGCATGACCCCGGGCGCGGGTGAGGCGGCGTCCCGCGACTGGCTCCAGGCGCTGGCCGACCGGGGCCGGTATGTCGAGGACGTCTACGCGGGCTGACCGCGGGGCTGGGGCGGGCTCATTCGAGAAGGCTGCCCAGCCGTCCTTCGAGCAGGACCAGCAGCTCGCCGAGACCACCGGCGAGCTGCTCCTGACTCTCCGCGCCCAGGCCCTCCAACAGGGCTGCTTCGTAAGCCAGTTGCGCGGGCAGCAGCCGGTCGAGCAGGGTGCGGCCGGCGGCCGTCAGCGACAGATGGGACACCCGGCGGTCCCGGTCGTCGGGGCGCCTGCCGATGAGCCCGGCACTCTCCAGCCGACGCAGCCGTTTGGTGACGGCCGCTCCGGAGGCGAAGGTCTCGCGCGCGATCCGGCCCGGGGTCAGTTCGTGGTCCGTGCGGCGCAGGGTGCCCAGGATGTCGAACTCGGAGCGGGTCAGCCCCTCCCGCCGCAGCGGGGCGTCGGCGGCCTGCTGCAGCAGGGCGGAGCAGCGGTTGAGCCGTCCGATCACCGCCATCGGGGCGGTGTCCAACGCGGGCATCACCTGCTGCCACTGCCGCATCACCCCGGCGACGATGTCCTCGGCCACGCGCACTCTCCTCCATGTGTGGTGGATCAAGTGTCTACGGTACGGGGGCCACGGGCGCGGTACGCCGTACGAGCAGGGCCAGCGTGCGGTGGCCCTCCGATTCGGCGGCGGCGACCCGCTCCACGGGCAGGGCGCGCTGCCACCACTCGCCCGAGGCCACCTCGAAGGCGTCGCGCAGTTCCACCAGGCAGTGCGCGAGCCGGTCACGGGCCCGTCCGGCCTCCTCGGTCCACCCCGCCCCGGCCCCGTCCGCCAGGCGCAGCGCCGCCTGCCGCGCAGCCTCGACCGCCGCCAGCGCCCGGTCGGTGCGGTCCGCGGCCCGGCGGTTGGTGACCAGCACGCAGCACGCCAGCCCCACCGCGGCGCCGACCAGTGTGTCCACCATGCGGTCGTGGACCAGGGTGTGGGCCGGCAGCCCGCCGCCGAACTCGGTGAGCAGCAGCGCCATCGGGGTGACACACACCGAACCCAGCCAGTAGTTACGGGTGATGAGCGCCTCCGCGCCGATCTGGAAGGCGAGCGCGAGCAGCACCATCGCGAGGTGCCCGGTGCGGATCAGGGGCAGCAGCGCGAGGAAGAGGACCAGACCGAGGACGTTGCCGAGAACGCGCTGGACGGCCCGCTGCCAGGAGAGTGTGGTGTTGGCCTGGTACAGGGAGGCCGCGGTGACCACCGCCCAGTAGGGGTGCCCGACCCCGGCGGCCAGCGAGACCCACCCCGCGAGCGCGCACCCGGCCGCCACCCGCGCGCCGACGGGCAGCAGCGGGGACCCCGGCCGCAGCCGGTCCCGTACGGCCCTGATGCCCCGCGGCCCGTCCGGCGCGGGGCGGCGCGGTTGCCCCCGCGCGTGGCGCTCGGCGGCGACCCCGGCGGCCTCCTCGCTCTCCCGGGGCGTCAGGACGACGGTGGGCAGGGCCCGGCCCCGGCGCAGGGCACGGGCCAGGGCGGCGCACCGGTCGGCCTCGGCCGCGTGCGGCGCCCCGGCGGCGAGGGCCGACTCCGCGTGGACCAGCAGCCGTTCCAGCCCGGCCCGCTCCGGGCCGTCGCCCGGGACCAGGAAGAGCGTGTGCCACGCGGAGCCGACCGCACCGGCCGCCGCCCGGCGCGCGGGGAACACCGCGGGCTCCCGGGCCCGCCACAGCGCGGCGGACGCCTCCAGCCCCCGGGCGACGGCCACCCGTTCCGGCCCGTGCGGCCGGAACGGACGGGGCGCCATGCAGATGAGCCAGGCGAGCGCCCCGCCGCCGAGGGCCAGCGCGAGATGGAACGGAACGTCCGCGAGCCGCTGGGGCACGAAGAAGGCGGAGGAGGAGATGAACGTGAGGATCAGATTGCCCGGCGGCCCGATCCGGGTCGCGTCGCAGAGCACCTTGTGCGCGGCCGCGAGCAGCGCGGCGAGCGCCACCAGCAGGGCGGGCGAGGAGACCGAAGCCGCGCACAGGAGCGCCACCCCGAGACTCGCCACCATGCCGAGGACCACCAGGGCCAGGGCGCGGGCCCGCGCCGCGTACGGCCGGCCGTGCGCGTACAGGGCGCACATCGCGCCGGCCGAGGTGTACAGGACGAGATCGAGCCGGCCCAGCGCGAGCAGGGTCAGATCGGGGACGGCGAGCGCGCCCGCCGCGCTGAACGCGGCTTTGTGCCAGATGTCGACCGGCCGCCGCAGCCGGACCGTGCTCCGGATCGGGAGCGGGAGCGCGGGCGGCCGGGGGCGCGCCGTCGTACCCCGTGTGGTGTGCTTGCCCATCTCAACAGATTAACAGGTGTTTTACTCGTGAAATATTAATCACGCATGTCGGATATATAAGGGAAATCGACCTACACAAAACATAAAAAAGCGCGCAGAATGGAACGTGGCACGGTTCGGTGCCGTGCCTCTCGGTCCGTGACGTGCGTGAAAGAACGTGAAAGAAGGAGGCGAGTCGTATGGCCGACGTCTCACATCAGAGGGAGACGGGACAGGATCTGTCCGGCCATCCCGACGTTCCCGAGATGCGCGAGCGTTATGCCCGCATGCTCGGTGGACGCGGTATCACGGCGATGGCGGGGCCGGTCTTCCTCGTCGGCCTGTTCTGCGCCCTGTCGCCCTGGATCATCCACTTCACCAGCAGTCAGCCCGCGCTGGCGACCCACAACCTGATCATGGGGGTCGCGCTCGCCGTACTGGCGCTCGGCTTCTCCTTCGCGCCGGGAAGGATGACCGGACTGAGCCCGGCCATGTGCGCCATGGGCATCTGGCTGATCGTGGCTCCCTGGATCGTGGGGAGCGGCCCCGACAAGGGCGTCATCTGGGCGAACGCCGTCATCGGCGGCCTCACCTTCCTGCTGGGCCTGGCCTGCGCGGGCATGGCGATGCGACACAGCCGAAGGGGCGTGCGACGAGCGGCGTGACACGAGACGAGTGAACCGGAGGAAACTCCCAAGAGCGTGACGAACCAAGGGATTTCGCGAACGGGGGAGCAGCGGAAACGATCAGGCGGGCCCGCCGACCGCGGGCCCGCCCGCGTGTGTCCTGCGCACGCGCGGGCGAAAGAGGCCGCTTCGGGGGTGGAGACCCGCGGCCGGAACTGAGGTACGGTGCCTGCCATGGGACCGTACGTAAGCCACCGTGCAGCGGAGCCGCGACACAGCGGCCCCCACGGTGTGTGCGCGCCCCGCGGCCAGAGCTTCCTGCGCCGCCGCGGCCGGGTGGGTTCTCCCCCGGCCCGCCCCTGTCGCTGACCCGCGGTACGCACGGAGCGCCCCGGGCCCCTTCCGGGGCGCTCCGGCGCCCCGCCGCGCGACCCTCCCTTCCTCACTCCGGCCCGCTCCTGGGCCGTCCGCCCGCGTCCGCGGCCCCGCCCGGACCCGTTCACCAGAGGAGATCCGTGACCACCGCCACCGCCACCGCCTCCACGCCCCCGGTCGCCGCCGCCGTGCCGCGTCCGTACCGCATCCCCGCCGACGGCCTGTACGAGGGCCACCGCGAGCTGCGCCGGGTGCCGGAGGGATGGGAGGACCGCCGCTACGAGCTGTTCGAACTGGTCCCGCAGGCCCGCACGATCGGCGCCGAGATCCGGGGGCTCGACCTGGCCCAACCGCCGTCGCCCGCCCTGCGCGAGGAGATCAACCGCGCCCTGCTGGAGTGGAAGGTGCTCTTCTTCCGCGGGCAGCACCTGACTTCGGAGGCGCAGCGCGCCTTCGCCCGCAACTGGGGCGAGCTGGAGACCAATCCGCTGCTCGCCACCGGTGACGCGCCCGAGGTGGTGCGCTTCGACCGGTCCGCCGTCCCCAGCTTCGAGAACGTCTGGCACACGGACGTCACGTTCCGGGAGCGGCCGGCGCTCGGCGCGGTACTGCAACTGCGCGAGGTGCCACCGTCCGGCGGTGACACCATGTGGGCCGACATGGCGGTGGCGTACGACAACCTGCCCCAGGACGTGAAGGACCGCATCGACGGCGCGCGCGCCGTGCACGACTTCCTGCCCGGCTTCGCCCGCTTCACCCCCGCCGGTCAACTCGCCGCGTTCCAGGACCGGTTCCCCCCGGTGGAGCACCCGGTGGTACGGCGGCATCCGGAGACGGGCCGGCGGATGCTCTTCGTGAACACCTCCTTCACCACCCATCTCGTGGGATTCGAGCGGGCGGAGAGCGACCGGCTGCTGAGGCTGCTGTTCCAGCAGGCCCATGTGCCCGAGTTCCAGGTGCGGTTCCGCTGGCAGGCGGGCGACATCGCCTTCTGGGACAACCGCGCCACCCAGCACTACGCCGTCAACGACTACAGCCCGCACCGACGGGTCGCGGAGCGCGTCGCGATCGAGGGCGACCGCCCCTTCTGACGTCCGTCCCGCCGCCGCGGACATCCCACAGCACAGCACGGCGCAGCACAACGCAGCGCAGCACCACACCGCACGGCGCAGCACAACGCGGCACGGCGCCGCGTCCCGCCGCACCACCGCCGGGGCGCGGCGCAGTGCTGTGCCGTGCCGGGGGCGGCCCGTCGCTGGTGAGCGCGGTGTGGCCGCCTGTTCGCGCCGCCTTCACATCCGCTTCGTATCCCGTTGTACCCCTTGACAGTGTTCCCCCGGTCCGTTCAGGATGCCCGGGTGAACCTGTCAGACAGCCAGACAGCTGGCGATGTGCCCAGACGGATCAGCGCCATGGAGGCGGTACTGAACCATCTGCGCGGCGCGATCGAGCGGAGCGAGTACGCGGTGGGGGAGAAACTCCCCTCCGAGGCCGAACTCTGCCGTCGCCTCGAAGTCAGCAGGCCCGTGCTCCGTGAGGCGCTGCGTGCCCTGCAGACGATGGGGCTGACCGTCTCCCGGACCGGAAAGGGCACCTTCATCGTGTCCAACGGCCCGGTGGAGGATCCGGTCTTCGGCGACTACACCGCCAGCGACCTCCTGGAGGTCCGGCGGCACGTGGAGATCCCGGTGGCCGGGTACGCCGCGCTGCGCCGTACCCCCGAGGACCTCGATCACCTCGCCCATCTGCTGGAGCGGATGGAGCGCGAGACCGACACCACCGCCTGGGTGGCGATGGACACACTGTTCCACCTCGCTGTCGCACAGGCGGCCCAGAACCCGGTCTTCCGCCGGGTCATAGAGGAGATCCGCGACGCGCTGGCCCGCCAGTCCGCGTTCCTCAACGAGCTGGGCGGCCGCCGCGAGCAGTCGAACCAGGAACACCGCGCCATCGTCGAGGCCCTCGTCGACCGGTCGGAACAGGACGCGGTGGAGGCGATGACCCACCACCTCGCCCGCGTCGAATCGACCCTGACCACCATCGTGCGGCCCCCGCACTGTACGAAACCCCCACAAGAAGGCGAAGCCCACGCGTGAGCGAGCAACTCCAGCAGGCGGAACAGTACGAGGCGCCACGGCACGGGCAGGACGACACCCATGTCGACGCCGGTGACGCCGGGTACAGCAAGACCCTGAAGTCCCGGCACGTCAACATGATCGCCATCGGCGGCGCCATCGGCACCGGGCTCTTCCTCGGCGCCGGCGGCCGGCTTGCCAGCGCCGGTCCCTCCCTGGCCATCGCGTACGCGGTCTGCGGCGTCTTCGCCTTCCTCGTGGTCCGTGCCCTCGGCGAGCTGGTCCTGCACCGGCCGTCCTCCGGCGCCTTCGTCTCGTACGCCCGCGAGTTCATGGGGGAGAAGGGCGCCTTCGTCGCGGGCTGGATGTACTTCCTGAACTGGGCGACCACCGGGATCGCGGACATCACGGCGGTCGCCACCTACACCCACTACTGGGGGATGTTCACCGACGTCCCGCAGTGGGTGATCGCCCTGATCGCCCTCGCGGTCGTGCTCACCGTCAACCTCGTCTCCGTCAGGTTCTTCGGCGAGATGGAGTTCTGGTTCGCGATCATCAAGGTCAGCGCGCTGGTGATCTTCATGCTGATCGGCATCTTCCTGCTGGTCACCCAGCAGCCGGTGGACGGGCACAGCCCCGGCCCCTCGCTGATCACGGACAACGGCGGCTTCTTCCCGGCCGGGATGCTCCCGATGCTGCTGGTCGTCCAGGGCGTCGTCTTCGCCTACGCCTCGGTCGAGCTGGTCGGGGTCACGGCGGGCGAGACCGCCGAGCCCGAGAAGATCATGCCGAGGGCCATCAACTCGATCATGTGGCGCGTGGCCCTCTTCTACGTCGGCTCGGTCATCCTGCTGACGATGCTGCTGCCGTGGGACAAGTACTCCGCGAGTGAGAGCCCCTTCGTGACCGTGCTGTCGAACATCGGGGTGCCCGCCGCGGGCGGTGTGATGAACCTGGTCGTCCTCACGGCCGCCATGTCGAGCCTCAACTCCGGCCTCTACTCCACCGGGCGCATCCTGCGCTCCATGGCGATGTCCGGCTCCGCCCCGAAGTTCACCGGGGTCATGAGCCGCAGCCAGGTCCCGTACGGCGGCATCCTGCTCACCTCGTCCATCTGCGTCCTGGGCGTCGGCCTCAACTTCGTCGTCCCCAAGGACGCCTTCGAGATCGTGCTGAACTTCGCGGCGATCGGCATCCTGTCCACCTGGGGCATGATCATGGTCTGCCACCTGCTCTTCTGGCGCAAGACGCGGCTCGGACGGCTCTCGCGGCCCGGCTACGCCCTGCCGTTCGCGCCGTGGACCCAGATCATCACCCTGGTCTTCCTCGCCTCCGTACTCGTCCTGATGTACGCGGACGGCGGCGCCGGCCGCACCACCGTGCTGTCGCTGCCCGTGATCATTGCCGCGCTGGTCGGCGGCTGGTTCCTGGTCCGGGCCCGGGTCGGGACCGTACGTGACGAGGCCGCGCTGGCCCGCGCCGGCCACGACGGCACCACCCGCACCACCGATCACACCGATCACACCGAAAGCTGAGCATGACCGAGATCATCACCACCCCGCGCCGTACCCCCGGCCCGCCTCCGCCCGTCCGCGAACCGGCCCACGTGCCGCTCGCCCATGTCGTACGGGGCGGTGTCGTCGAGGGCGTCCACCACGGCTCGGTCGTCGTCCTGGCCGCCGACGGCAGTGTCGAGTTCCTCGCCGGGGACATCGAAGCGGCGTTCTACCCGCGCTCCGCGATCAAACCCCTCCAGGCGGTCGGCCTGCTGCGCGCGGGGCTGCCGCCGCTGGACGACGAGTCGCTGGCCCTCGCCGCCGCCAGCCACTCCGGTGAGGAACGGCACCTGACCACGGCCCGGCGCATCTTGGACGCCGCCGGGCTGACCGAGGACGACCTGCGCAACGTCCCCGACCTGCCGTACGGCGCCGAGCGGCGCGAGGAGTGGCTGCGGCTGGGCCACGGCCGCACCCGCCTCGCCCAGAACTGCTCGGGCAAGCACGCCGCCATGCTGATGACGGCGCGGGCCAGGCAGTGGCCGCTGGACAGCTACACCGACGCCGCGCACCCGCTCCAGCAGGCGATCGCGGCGACCGTCGAGGACCTCACGGGACAGCGCGTCGCCCGGGTCACCGTCGACGGATGCGGCGCGCCCCTCTACGCCGTCTCCCTGCACGGCCTCACCCGGGCGGTCGCCCGGCTGGCGACGGCCGCGCCCGACACCCACGAGGGCCGGATCGCACACGCGATGCGCGCGTACCCGGAGATGGTCTCCGGCACCGGTCGCGATGTCGCCCGGCTGATGCGGGCGGTGCCCGGACTGCTCGCCAAGGACGGCTTCGAAGGAGTACAGGTCGCCGCGCTGCCCGACGGACGTGCCGTCGGTGTGAAGATCTCCGACGGCGGCGACCGCGCCCGGATGCCGGTGACCGCGGCGGCCCTCGCCCGCTGCGGGGTCGACCCCGGCGTCCTCGCCGAGTTCGCCCGTACGCCGGTCATCGGAGGAGGCGCGGAGGTGGGGAGCCTGCGGGCGGCGGGCGCGCTGGCTCCCCCGCCCGAGCCCGCTCCCGCCCCGTGAGCAGGGGACGGCGGGGCCGAAAGCCCCGGGCCCGCCGTCCCCTGCTCTCCGCCCCGCCCCGCCCGCCCCGCGCTCGCTCCTCCGCCCGGCCGATCCGTACCTATCCCCTCCACCACCCGAAGGACACCTTCGCCATGACCGCCGGCCTCCGCCGCGAACACGATCTGCTCGGCGACCGCGACATACCCGCCGACGCGTACTGGGGTGTGCACACGCTGCGCGCCTCGGAGAACTTCCCCATCACCGGTACGCCGATCTCCGCCTACCCGCACCTGATCAACGCGCTCGCCGCCGTCAAGGAGGCCGCCGCCCGCGCCAACGAGGACCTGGGGCTGCTCACCGCCGAGAAGGCCGGTGCCATCGCCGCCGCCTGCCGGGAGATCCGCGAGGACGGCGCCCTGCACGACCAGTTCGTCGTCGACGTGATCCAGGGCGGCGCGGGCACCTCGACCAACATGAACGCCAACGAGGTCATCGCCAACCGGGCACTGGAGCTGCTCGGCCACGGCAAGGGCGAGTACACCGCACTCCACCCCAACGAGGACGTCAACCTCAGCCAGTCCACCAACGACGTCTACCCGACCGCCGTCAACGTCGCCACGATCATCGCCGTGCGCGAACTGCTCGCCGCGATGGCGGTGCTGCGCCGGGCGTTCGCCGCCAAGGCCGAGGAGTTCCGCGAGATCCTCAAGATGGGGCGCACCCAGCTCCAGGACGCCGTCCCCATGACACTGGGGCAGGAGTTCTCCGCCTACGCGGTGATGCTGGAGGAGGACGAGAGCAGGCTCGCCGAGGCCGTACTGCTGGTGCACGAGATCAACCTCGGCGCCACCGCCATCGGCACCGGGCTCAACGCCCCGGCCGGCTACGCCGAGGCGGCCCGGAGCCATCTCGCGGCCCTCACCGGGCTGCCGCTGGTCACCGCCGCCAATCTCGTCGAGGCCACCCAGGACTGCGGCGCCTTCGTCCATCTCTCCGGTGTCCTCAAGCGCATCGCCGTCAAGCTCTCCAAGAGCTGCAACGACCTGCGGCTGCTCTCCTCCGGGCCGCGCGCGGGCTTCGCGGAGATCAATCTGCCGCCGGTCCAGGCGGGTTCGAGCATCATGCCCGGCAAGGTCAACCCGGTGATCCCCGAAGTGGTCAACCAGGTCGCCTTCGAGGTGATCGGCAACGACGTCACCATCACCATGGCCGCCGAGGCAGGTCAGCTCCAGCTCAACGCCTTCGAGCCGGTGATCCTGCACTCCCTCTCGGAGTCCATCACCCACCTGCGGGCCGCCTGCCTGACCCTCGCCGAACGGTGTGTCTCCGGTATCACCGCCAACACCGACACCCTGCGCGCGACCGTGGAGAACTCGATCGGGCTGGTCACCGCCCTCAACCCGCACATCGGCTACACCGCGGCGACCGAGATCGCCAAGGAGGCCCTCGCCACCGGCCGGGGCGTCGCCGAACTGGTCCTGGAGCGCGGGCTGCTGCCCGCCGACACCCTGGCCGCCCTGCTGCGTCCCGAGGTGATCGCGGGCACCGGAGCCGGAGTCGGAGTCGGAGTCGGAGCCGGAGTCGGCACCGGCACCGTCGGCTGAGCGGGGCCGCGCGCGCCGACGGGGCGCGCGCGGCACCCGGCTCAGACGGGCTGTACGCCCGGCCGTCCCGCCTCGGTGAGGAACGAGGTACGGGTCGAGACCGGGGCGCCCGGCCTCGTCACGTAGGGCAGCACCCGGAAGTCGGCGCGGCAGCTCTGCGCCGTGGCGGTGCACCGGACATAGCCGCGCTGGTAGTTGGTGAACTTGATGTGCTCGTTGGCCGCGAGCAGGCCGGCCCCCGAGGGGTCCAGGTCCACACCGTCCATCTTGGTGGAGACCGAGGTGCCGACGAACTCCACCCCGATGGTGGGCGAGTCCGGCCGGTCGAAGTCCCGCTTGAGATCCGCCACGAGATGGCGGTGCATGTCGCCGGTCAGGACCACGGGGTTGCGGACGTTCCGCTTGACGATCTCGTCGAACAGCCGCTGCCGGGAGGCCGCGTAGCCGTCCCAGAAGTCCATGACGAACGCCTGCCCCGGCCCCGGGTCGGTGTCGACCTGGTTCATCGCGATCTGCTGGGGGATCAGGTTCCAGGTCGCGTCGGAGCGGCCCAGACCGCTGTAGAGCCAGCGCTCCTGCTCGGCGCCGAGGATGGTGCGGTCGGGATCGAGCCGCTCGGCGCAGTTCGTCCTGGTCCCGTCGCCACACGCCTGGTCGTCGCGGAACAGCCGGGTGTCGAGGATGTGGAAGGTGCCCATCCGGCCGTAGCGCAGACTGCGGTACATCCGGACGTCGAAGCCGTCGGGCTTGTTGGGCAGGCGCAGCGGCAAGTGCTCGTAGTACGCCTGGAACGCGGCGGCGGCGCGCTTCCTGAACACCGCAGGGTCCACGTCGGTGTGCTTGGAGTGGTCGCCCGCCCAGTTGTCCTCGACCTCGTGGTCGTCCCAGACGACGGCGAACGGATGGGCCTGATGGGCGGCGATCAGATCCGGGTCGTAGCGGTGCAGGGCGTGCCGCAGGCGGTAGCCGGTGAGATCCATCGGCTCGGCCCGCACCTCGGCGGCGAGCGGGGTCTTGCGGACGCCGCCCATCGCGTCGATGGGGTTCTCGTAGATGTAGTCGCCGAGGTGCAGGACGAGGTCGACGTCCTCCTCTGCGATGTGGCGGTAGGCGGTGTAGAAGCCCTCGAACCACGCCTGGCAGGAAACGAACGCGAACTTCAGCGAGTTGGGGGTGCTGTGCGGCGCGGGGGCGGTACGGGTGCGGCCGACCGGGCTGACCACACCGCCGGCCTGGAAGCGGTAGTAGTAGGTGCGGTTCGACTGGAGCCGCGCGACCTCCACATGGACCGAGTGGGCGAGTTCGGCGACCGCGCGGGTCCAGCCCCGGGCCACGACACGCTGGAAGCGCTCGTCGTCCGCGACCTCCCAGAGGACCTTGACCGCGCGCGGCGGCATGCCGCCCGTACCGTCGGGGGCGAGGGGCTGGGGGGCGAGGCGCGTCCACAGGACGAAGCCGTCCGGCCAGGGATCGCCGGAGGCGACCCCCAGGGTGAAGGGATCCTCCTTGAGCCGCTCGGCGGCCCCGGCCCGTCCGGCCGACAGGTTCCCGGCGGCGACCGCCATCGCGAGCGTCCCGGTCGCGCCGAGCACCGCCCGTCTCCCGAGGCCCGAAGTTCCGCTGATCCCACAGTTCTTACGCATGAATCCTGGTCCGTTCGTCGTGCGGGGATCCCACCCGGCCCGGGGCGGAGTCGAGGCGAGATCGGCGCGTGATTTAACGTCAGTTCATGTGGTAATCACACGGTGAATATCACATCGGAATCGCGCGTCACAAGAGCACCCGCCGCCGAGCTGACAAGGCTTGTCACAGCTGACTCTACGGCGGCTGTGCGGGGAAGATCAGTTGCGCCATGAGGTGGCGAATCGGCACTTCTCCCGTGCCCACGTCACACCCTTGACACTCCTCGCGAGCCGCTCATAGTGTCCACGCCACAGAAATGGCGTTAGATTTCACATCCGAGAGTGGTCGTCTTCACGTCGGGTTCACGCCAGGTGGGCCCGGCCGGGCGGTCGAGGTGACGCGCCGTCTGTCCGGCGGCCAGGAAGGACGTGCCCGTGTCCGGTTCCCCGGCAGCGGAAGGCGCGTCGACGCACGGCGTGCCGGCGAACGGCGGCGGGTCGGCCAACGGCTCAGCGGCGGACGCCGGATCCGTGGACGCCGTGCCGGTGGAGGGCGCGTCCGTGGAGGGCGTGTCGACGGACGTCGTGCCGGTGGAGGGCGTGTCGGCGGGCGCCGTGTCGACGGATGCCGGGTCGCGGGGCCTTCGCCCCTACGCCCTGCGCTGCGACCACCGCACCACCCCGCTGGGCATCGACGAGGCCGCCCCGCTGCTCGGCTGGCGGCTGGCCTCAGGACACCGGGGCGACGACCCCACCGCCTACCGGGTCCGGGTCGCCGAGCGGCCCGAGGACCTCGACGAGGGCGGCCGTCCCCGCTGGGACACCGGCCGGGTCGAGGACCCCGACGCGATCGGAGTCGTCTACGCGGGCCCCGCCCTGACGCCCCGCACCCGCTACCACTGGCGGCTCTCCGTCTGGCCCGCCGGTCCCGCCGCGCCCGCCGAGGCGACGTCCTGGTTCGAGACCGCCTTCACCGGCACCCCGGACTGGCGCGCCTCCTGGATCGCGCACGACCCCGGCCCCCTCCCCGTCATGGACGCGCCCACCGAGGGCGCACACGCCCTCGACGACCACGGGCTCGCCCCCTGCCCCCTGCTCCGGCGCGCCTTCACCGCCCCGGCGCCCAGCCGCGCCCGGCTCTATGTGAGCGCGCGCGGACTGTACGAGATCCGGCTCGGCGGCGTCCGGGTCGGCGACGCGGAGCTGGCGCCGGGGTGGACCGACTACACCCGCCGCGTCCAGTACCAGACCTACGACGTCACCGCGCTGCTCCGCGACGGCGAGAACGTCCTCGCCGCGACCCTCGCCGACGGCTGGTGGAGCGGCTTCGTCGGCTTCGAGCCGCGCAGGGCGGGCGCCCACTACGGCGCCTTCCCCCAACTCCTCGCCGAACTCCACCTCACCGGCGCCGACGGCCGGACGACCGTGATCGTCACCGACGCCGCCTGGCGCACCGCCACCGGCGCCGTCCGCCACGCCGACCTGCTCATGGGCGAGTGCCACGACCTGCGCCTGGCCGCCGACGGCTGGGAGCTGCCCGGCTTCGACGACTCCGGCTGGTCGCCCGCCGTGGTCACCGACGCCGACCACGGACTGCTCGTGGCCGGTGTGGACGAGCCCGTACGGGCCATGGCCGAACTGCCCGCGCGCACCGTCACCCGGACCGGCGAGGCCGTCCACGTCGTGGACTTCGGCCAGAACCTCGCCGGGCGGGTACGGCTGAGCGTCGGCGCGCTGCCCAGCGGCGCCCGCGTGACCGTCCGCCACGCCGAGGCACTGGACGAGGCCGGCCGGCCGTACACCGCCAACCTGCGCACCGCTGCCGCCACCGACGTACTGATCGGCGACGGCCGCGAACACACCGTCTTCGAACCGGGCTTCACCTACCACGGCTTCCGCTACGCGGAGATCAGCGGCCTGCCAGAACTGCGCCCCCGCGACATCGTCGCCGTCGCGCTGCACAGCGACACCCCCTGGGCCGGCTCCTTCGACTGCTCCGACCCCGAGATCAACCGGCTGCACGCCTGCGTCGAGTGGGGCCAGCGGTCGAACTTCGTCAGCGTGCCCACGGACTGCCCGCAGCGCGACGAGCGGCTCGGCTGGCTCGCCGACGCGCAGGTGTTCCTGCCGACGGCCGCGCGCAACGCCGACGTCGCCGCGTTCTTCACCAAATGGCTGCGCGACGTCGAGGACGCCCGCACCCCCGACGGCGGCTTCACCAACGTCGCGCCCCGGCTCACCGGAGTCGCCGACGAGGGCGCCCCCGGCTGGGGCGACGCCGGAGTCGTCATCCCCTGGCACCTGTACCGCACGTACGGCGATCCGCGCTTCCTCTCCCGCGCCCTGCCCGCGATGCGGTCCTGGATCGACCTGATCCGCCGTCACAACCCCGACCTGGTCTGGCGGCGGAAGGTGGGCCCGCACTTCGCCGACTGGCTCGCGCCCGGCACCCCGACCCCGCGCGCCGTCGTCGCCACCGCGTACTTCGCGCACAGCACCCGGCTCACCGCACACGCCGCCGAGGCGCTGGGGGAGTGGGACACGGCCCGTACCCACCACCGGCTCGCCGACGACATCCGTACCGTCTTCACCGACCGGTTCGTGATCTTCGACGGACAGAGCCTGTCCATCGAGGGCGACACCCAGACCGGCTACCTCCTCGCGCTCGCCTTCGGACTGCTGCCCGAGGACCGCGTTCCCGCCGCCGCGCGCCGCCTCGCCGAACTCGTAGAGAGCGCCGGACCCGCCCTGCTCACCGGCTTCCTCGGGGTCGCCCTCGCCGCGCCCGTGCTGGACGCCTGCGGCAGGGCCGATCTCGCCCACGCCCTGCTGCGCCGCACCGAGACGCCCTCGTGGCTCTTCCCCCTGCGCCACGGCGCCACCACGATCTGGGAGCGCTGGGACGGCTGGACCCCGCAGACGGGATTCCGCGCGCCGTCGATGAACTCCTTCAACCACTACGCGCTCGGCTCCATCGGCGAATGGCTCCACCGGGGCGTCGCCGGACTCGACCAGCACCCGGACTCCACCGGATACCGGCGGCTGCGCGTGCGGCCCCGGCCCGGCGCGCTCACCCACGCGCACAGCCGCTACGAATCGGCGCGCGGCACCGCCGAGGCGCGCTGGGAGCGCCGGGGCGCCACCCTCTCGCTGTGGGTACGCGTCCCACCGGGGGCCGACGCCGAGGTGCACGTACCCACCGAAGAGCCCGGCTCCGTCCGCGAATCGGGCGGCGATCCCACAGCCCGCGGCCACATCGCACCGCTGCGGACCGAGCCCGGCCACGCCGTCTACCGGGTCGCCTCGGGCACGTACCACTTCACCGCGACGGCCCCCGGCCCGGCCCCGGCCGCCACAGGGCCCCGCGTCGCCGAGGCGCCCGCCACCGCTCCCGCCACCGCTCCCGCGCAGCTCACCCGCGTCGGACCATCCGAGGAGGGCACACCATGACCACCGGTCCGCACCGCCCGACCGCCCCCGCCGGGCCGCCGGTCAGCCGCCGGGGACTGCTCCGCGCCGGCGGCGCGGCGGCCCTCGCCCTGCCCCCGCTCCTCGGCGCGTGCTCCGGCTCCGGCCGCTCGGGGACGGTGCGCGTGGTCGGCGTCGCCGACCAGCAGAAACCCCTCGGCACACTCATCGAGCGCTACCGCGCGGACCACCCCGACGCCCGCTTCTCCACCTCCTTCGCCCCCACCGACCAGGTACAGACCGTCGTACGCACCCAACTCGCCGGCGGCAACGCCCCCGACGCGCACGTCCTGTTCCCCGGCAGCGGCAGCGCCATGTCCATGGTCGAACTCGCCAGGTCGGGGCTGCTCACCGACCTCTCGGACCAGGAGTGGACCCGGAACATCCCGAAGAACTTCGACGCCGCCTACCGCCACGACGGCAAGACCTACCTCTACTCGGCGGGCAGCAGTGTCATCGGCGCCGTCTACAACAAGAAGGCGTTCGCCAGGGCGGGGGTGGAGCCGCCCAGGACCTGGAGCGAACTCCTCGACGTCTGCGCCGAACTCAAGGCCGAGGGCATCGTCCCGATCGCGCTCGGCGCACAGACCCCCTGGGTCACCCAGCTGATCAGCTACGCCCTCGTGCCCAACGCCGTCTACGCCGAGAATCCCGGCTTCGACGCCGACATGGCCGCCGGACGCGCCACGTTCGCCGCCTCCGGCTGGGCCGACGCGCTGGGCCGGTACCAGGAACTCCAGCGCCGGGGCTTCTTCAACGCCAACCCCAACGGCACCACGTTCGAGCAGCAGACCGCACTCGTCGCCGGGGGCAGGGCGGCCATGGCCGTCCAGGTCTCGGCGGTCCTCGCCACCTTCCGCGAGGCCGCCGCCCACCCCGCCGATCTCGGCATGTTCCCCTTCCCCGGCGGTGACGACCCGGCGGACCAGTGGATCCCGGCGGGCATCGTCGTCGGCCTCGGCGTCGCCGCCCACGCCGAGAACCCCGCGCGCGCCAAGGAGTTCATCGCCTTCCTCGGACGGCAGGAGAACATCAACCGCTGGGCGACCGACGTCTCGGCGATCCCCTTCACCCGTGACGCCACCACCAGGATCGACCCCGTACTCACGGACTTCCTGCCCCTCGTCGACGCCCGTCGCGCCGTGCCCTTCATGGACCAGAGCTGGCCCAACGCCGAGGTGCAGCCCGCCCACTTCGCCGCGGTGCAGGACCTGCTCGCGGGCGAGACCGATGTCAAAGGAGCCCTGCGACAGATGGACACCGCCTACCGGAAGCAGCCGTGAACTCCCTTCCCGGGACGGCCACTTCGGACACCCCGCCGCGAGCGCCGGGGCAGGCCGCCACATCCGGTGCCCCGGACCGTACCCGCCGCGGCGACCGCCGCCGCGACCCCACCGTCCCGCCCTGGATCTTCGTCGTCCCCGCGCTCGTCGTGTACGCCGTCGTCGTCCTCTACCCGAGCCTGGCCGGGGTCGGTTACGCCTTCACCGACTGGTCGGGCGTGGGGGACTTCGGCTTCGTCGGCCTGGACAACTTCCGTACGCTGCTCGGCGACGACCGCGCCCTGCGGTCCGTCGGCAACACCCTGCTGCTCACCCTCGCCGTGGTCGTCGTCCAGAACACCGTCGGACTGCTCCTCGCGCTCGGCGTCAACACCGGCATCAGATCCCGTGCGCTGCTGCGCGTGATCTTCTTCGCGCCGGCCGTCGTCAGCCCGGTCATGGTCGCGTTCCTGTGGAAGTACGTCTACAACCCCGACGACGGCGCCGGGCTCAACGGCATCCTCGGCGCCCTCGGACTCGGCGGACTGCGCCAGGACTGGCTGGGCGACCCCTCGCTCGCGCTGTGGTCCGTGGCCGCGATGGTCGTGTGGCAGTACGCCGGCTACTCCATGGTCATCTTCCTCGCCGGGCTGCAGGGCGTCCCCGCCGACCTCCACGAGGCCGCCACCCTCGACGGCGCGGGCACCTGGCAGCGCTTCCGCTACGTCACCTGGCCGCTGCTGGCCCCCGCCCTCACCATCAACCTCATGCTGTCGACCATCGGCGGACTCAAACTCTTCGACCAGGTGTACGCGGCGACCAACGGCGGCCCCGGCACGGCGAGCGAGACGCTCTCCACCGTGCTCTACAAAGAGGCGTTCGTCTACGGGAAGTTCGGCTACAGCACCGCCGTCGCCCTGGTCCTGGCGCTGTTCGTCGCGGCGGTCTCCCTGGTCCAACTCCGCTTTCTGCGCGCCCGGGAGGTCACCGCGTGAGCCCCGCCACGTACCGCTCCTACGGACTCGAACTCCTCATGACCGCCGTCGCGGTGGTCTTCCTCTTCCCCGTGTACGCCCTGATCACCCTGTCCATGAAGAACCCCCGCCAGGTCGCCGACTCCCCACTGGCCCCGCCGCTGCCGCCCACCCTCGCCAACTTCGGCGACGCCTGGTCCTCCGCCTCGCTCGGCCCCGCCCTGGTCAACAGCGCCGTCATCACCGCCGTCAGCCTGCTGCTGCTCATCGTCCTCGGCTCGACCGGCGCCTACTACCTCGCGCGACGCGCGCGCGGACTGGGCTACGGGATGTACGTCCTGTTCCTGCTGGGCATCGTGCTGCCCTTCCAACTCGGCATGATCCCGCTGTACAAACTGGTCGACGGCCTCGGCTGGCTCGGCACGTACCAGGGCATGGTCCTCTTCTACACGGGCATCCAGCTCCCCTTCACCGTGTTCCTCTACACCGGCTTCATCCGCGCCCTGCCGCCCGACTACGCGCAGGCGGCGCTCATCGACGGCTGCGACCACCGGCAGGCGTTCACCCGGGTCGTCTTCCCGCTGCTGCGCCCCATCACCGGCACCGTGATCATCCTCAACGCGGTGTTCATCTGGAACGACTTCTTCACCCCGCTGCTGTACCTGGGCGGCTCCGGCAAGGAGACCGTCCCGGTCGGGGTGTTCTCCTTCGTCGGCCAGTACGTCTCCGACTACGGTCTGGTCTTCGCCGGGCTCGTCCTGGCGGCCCTGCCGATCCTCCTGGTGTTCCTGCTGCTCCAGCGCTACGTGATCAAGGGCTTCGCGGGCGGCCTCAAGGGCTGAGGCGCCGGGGCGCTTCGCGGCGGAAGCGTCGGCGCCGGTCCCCGCCAGCGGGCCCGCGCGGCGGCCACCCGCGACAGGTACTCCGCGTACGCCTGCGCGTAGAAGGCGACCCCCGCGGGGTCCGGCTCCACCACCGCCTCCGGAGCCGTCCACGCGGCGGTGTCCACACCGTGGCCCAGCTCCCCGCCCCGGGCCGCGATCGCCGCCAGCACGGCGCCGCGCGCGCCCGGTTCAGGACCGCGCGCCACCCGCAGCGGCCTGCCCAGCACATCGGCGAACAGCCGCAGCCAGGCGAGGCTGCGCACCCCGCCGCCGCACACCGCAAGCCCGCCGGTGAGCCCCGCGGCCTCCAGGCAGTGCCGGGCCGCGAACGCGATCGCCTCGCACATGGCCCGTACCAGATCGGCCCGCGACGCCCGCAGATCCAGCCCGGTGAACTCCGCCCGCGCGAAGGGCGCGACAAACGGCGCGCGCTCCCCGGACGGCGAGAGATACGGCAGCGCCGCGACACCCCGGGCGCCCCTCGGTGACTCGGCCAGCATCCCCGACACCTGCGCGTGCGAGGCGCCGGTGATGCCGAGCACCCAGTCCAGCGCGACCGTGCCGGTCATCGCGGGCAGCGCGCGCATATGGCGGTCGGGCCGCGCCGTGGCCAGATGGAACCCGACCGGATCCGCGTCGAACGCGACGCTCTCCACCACGACCTGACACGCCAGGGTCGTCCCCACGATCAGCAGCCCGTCGCCCGGCTCGGTGACGCCCGCGCCGATCGCGCTCGCGGGGAGGTCGTACGGGCCCGAGGTGACCGGGGTGCCCTCGGGCAGCCCCGGCAGCTCCCCGCGCGCGCGCCCGGCCGGCAGTGTCGCCGCGATCGGCGGCAGCAGCCCCGCCCGGTGTCCGACGCCCAGCGCGTCGAGCGCCTCGGGGGAGTAGGCGCGGGTGCGCGGATCGAGGAAGGGGACCGAGGCGTCGGACAGATCGGTGCCACGCTCACCGGTCAGGCGCAGCTGTACGACGTCCTTGCAGCAGGCGGCGGTCGCCGCGGCGTCCAGGGACCGGGGCTCGTGGCGGTCCAGCCAGGCCAGCAGCGGGCCGGGGGAACCGGGGAAGAGCACGTTGCCCGTACGGCGGTACATCAGCTCCGCTGTGCCGTCGGCCATCCACTCCGCGACCAGCGCACCGGCCCGGCCGTCCATCCACGACAGCGCGGGGCGCACCGCCCGGCCTGCCGCGTCGACCAGCCACAGGCCGTCGCCCTGACCGGTGATGGCGACCAGCGCGGGCGCCCGGCCCTCGCCCACCGCGGCGAGGACCTCGCGCGCCGCGCCGACCACCTCCTCGACGTCCTGCTCGACGTGGTCGCCGCTCCCGCCCAGCGAGATCGGTGTGGAGTGTGATCCCAGGGCCGAGCCGTCCTCGGCGAAGGCCACCGCCTTGACGATCGAGGTTCCCATGTCCAGTCCGACGAACACCCTGTCTCCTCCTGCCGTTGAGAGATGAGCGGTTGTGTGACGGAGCCTCAGGCCACCTGGTGGGCCAGCGGTTCACCGCGCAGATACCGGCCGACCTCGGCGGCGGCGATCCGCGCCGCGTTGTGCGCGACGGAGGTGCTGGCGCCCGCCAGATGGGGCGTCATGACCAGCCGGGGAGCGGTGCGCAGCCGGGAGCCGGGCGGCGGCGGCTCGACGGCGAACACATCGAGCCCGGCCGCCGCCAGCCGCCCCGACTCCAGCGCGTCGCACAGCGCGTCCTCGTCCAGGAGCGCGCCGCGCGCGCAGTTCACCACGACCGCGCCCTCGGGGAGCAGCGCCAGCTCGCGGGCGCCGAGCAACCCGCGGGTCTCGGGCGTCAGCCGGGCGTGCAGCGAGACGATGTCCGAGCGGCGCAGCAGCTCGTCCAGGCCCGCCACGGGCGTGCCCGCCGCGCGCAGCGTGGCGGGGTCCGCGTACGGGTCGTACAGGAAGACCCGCGCCCCCAGCGCGGTCAGCGCGCGGGCCACCCGGCTGCCGACCGCTCCGCAGCCGATCAGCCCGACGCTCGCGCCGTCCACGCCGGGCCCGCAGTTGTCGTACGTGTAGAACTCGCCCGCCCAGCGCCCGGACGCGAGCGCGGCCGAGGTCTCCGGGATGCGGCGCATCGTGGCCAGCAGCAGGCCGACCGTGTACTCGGCGGTGGCGGCGGCGTTGCGGCCCGGCGTGTTGCACACCCGTACGCCGTGTTCGCGCGCCGCGTCGAGGCTGACATTGACCGGCCCGCCCCGCCCGACGACCACCAGCCGCAGCCCGGGGGAGCCCTCGATGACCTTCCGGGTCAGCGGCGCCATCTGGGTGACGCAGACCTCCGCTCCGGCGAGCGCTTCGAGGACGGTCCTCTCGTCCCCCGAAGCCTCGTCGACCTCGGCGACCGGTCCGAACGGGGTCAGGGGCCACGGCAGGCACAGCCGGTCGACCGTATGACCGGCGCCGATCTCGGCCGTCAGCTCGCGGGCGAACAGTTCGGGGGCGACGAAGTGGTCGCCCGCGGCGAGGATTCTCATCGGCGGGGTCTCCTTGGCGGTGGAGGGGGAGGTGCCTCGTCAGGTCGGAGCGAGCCGGTAGGGGACGCCGCTCTCGTCCAGGGAGCGCAGCGTGTCCGGGGGGACGCGGTCGTCGATCAGTATCAGATCGAAGGCGGAGAGCGGGGTCAGCCGGTGCAGCGCGGTGCGGTCGAGTTTGGAATGGTCGATCAGCAGCACGCTGCGGTCGGCCGCCTTGAGCATGGCCCGCTTGACCGCGACTATGCGCTGTTCCTGGTGGAAGGCGAAGTCGCCGGAGACCGACGACACGGACACGAAACACAGATCGACGCGCAGCGCCTCGACGGCCTCCACGCACGGCACCCCGAGGAACGAGTCGTGCAGCGGATCGTAGTCGCCGCCGAGGGCCATCAGATGCAGCCCGCGCTCGTCCGCCAGCAGATTCAGCGCCTCCAGGAAGTTGGTCACCACGGTCAGCGGCTCGATGCCCGGCAGCAGCCTGGCCACTTCCAGCGCGGTCGTGGAGTCGTCGATCATCACGGACATGCCGGGCTCGATCAGGGCCACCGCCTCGGCGGCGATCGCCGCCTTCTCCCGCCGCATGGAGGTCTTGCGGTACGCGACATTGCTCTCGAACACACCGGAGGGCCGCGCGGTCACCCCACCGCGGAACTTGCGCAGGACGCCCTCGCGTTCGAGTTCGTCGATGTCGCGGTAGATCGTCATCACGCTCACGCCGAAGCGCTCCGCCAGATCCGACGCCGACACCGACCCCCGCGCCAGTACGTGGTCGGAGATCTCCCGGCGCCGGTGCGAGGGGCCTCGCCGGATCTCGTCCCGCGGGCCGCGGCGGTCCGATGTTCCTCGGTCCGACGTTCCTTGGTCTGACGTTCCTCGGTCTGGCATTCCCCGGTCCTGTCCGCACCTCAGTCACATCAAGTTCTGAGGATATAACATAGTTTTCTGATGTACCGTCGGCAGTGTTCCCCACCGAGGCGCACCGGTCAACCCCTCGGCCGAAGCGCGCGACAACCCGGTAACACGTTCCCCACCAGGCATGACAGCCGATCCGCCCTGCCGCGGCACTCCGGTCACGCACCCGGCCGAACGTGTGGGGGCGGGTGTGAAAAGCCGAGCCGGTGACAAGTCATCAGAAGGGGGGGCGAACGCGGTGCGCGCCGAACCAGGTGGGGACCGCCGGCCGACGGGAAGGCGGACCAGTGACGGACTTCAAGGCGGACCTC
The DNA here is from genome assembly GCF_003346515.1 of Streptomyces corynorhini. GTDB lineage: Bacteria > Actinomycetota > Actinomycetes > Streptomycetales > Streptomycetaceae > Streptomyces > Streptomyces corynorhini. The sequence continues at coordinate 20,921 of NZ_QQNA01000015.1, read as the reverse complement.
GAAGCGGCCCCGGGAACCACGGGCGCGGCGAAGGACCCACGCCACCAGGACGTGTGGATGGGCGTCGACCTTGGGACCCAGAGCGTGCGCGCCCTCGCGGTCACCGACGACGGCCTGGTCATGGGGCGCGGCCACGCCCCGCTCACCGGCCACCGCGAGGGCGACCGGCACGAACAGCACCCGCCCGACTGGTGGGACGCCGCCGTCACCGCGCTCTCCCGGGCCCTGCGCACACTCCCCGCCTCCCGGGTGCGCGGGGTGGCGGTCTGCTCCACCTCCGGCACCGTCCTGCTCACCGACCCCTCGGGAGCGCCGCTCACCCCCGCGCTGATGTACGACGACGGCCGAGCCGGAGCGCAGGCCGAGCGCGCCCAGGACGCGGGCGCCGAGGTGTGGCGGGCGCTCGGCCACCGGATCCAGCCGACCTGGGCGCTCGCCAAAGTGCTCTGGCTCGCCGGGAACCCGACGGACGGACACCCGCCGGGGTGGCCCGGCGCCCGCGTCTGCCACCAGGCGGACTTCGTCACCTCCCGGCTGGTGGGACACCCCGTGCCGACCGACACCAGCCACGCCCTCAAGACCGGTTACGACCTGGCCGCCGACGCCTGGCCCGAAGCCGTGCACGAGCGGCTGGGCCTGTCCGGCCTCGGCTTCCCGCCCGTCGTGACCCCCGGCACACCGCTCGGTACGGTGTGCGGCGCGGCGGCCGACCTGACCGGGCTCGCCGAGGGCACCCCCGTCGTCGCGGGCATGACCGACGGCTGCGCGGCCCAGCTCGGCTCCGGCGCCTGGGACGTCGGCCAGTGGAACACCGTCCTCGGCACCACCCTCGTCCTCAAGGGCGTCACCGCGACCCCGCTGCACGACCCCGCGGGAGTGCTCTACAACCACCTCGCGCCCAGCGGCGACTGGCTGCCGGGCGGCGCCTCCAGCGTCGGCGCCGGCGCCCTGACCCGGGCCTTCCCCGGCGCCGACCTCGGGCACCTCGACCGGCTCGCCGCACACCGGGAACCGGCGGGCGCCGTGGCCTACCCGCTGGTCTCGCACGGCGAACGCTTCCCGTTCCTGGCCGCCGACGCGGAAGCCTTCACCGTCGGCACGGCCGCCGACGACGCCGACCGCTACGCCGCGCTGCTCCAGGGCGTCGCGCTCGTCGAGCGGCTCGCGCTCTCCTACGTACGCCAGTTGGGCGCGTCCGTCGAGGGGCCTGTCACCTTCACCGGCGGCGCCACCCGCAGCGGCTACTGGAACCAGCTGCGCGCCGACATCCTCGGCAGGAACGCCAGGGTCCCGGCGCACACCGACTCCGCGCTGGGCATGGCGGTCCTCGCCGCGAGGGGGGTGCGGGGCGAGAGCCCGCCACGTGGCATGGTGCGTATCCGTACGGTCCTGGAACACCGGCCACGGGTCGGGGCGCGGTTCGCCGAGCCTTTCGTCACGCTGGTCGACGCACTGGAACAACGCGGCTGGCTGCCCCGGGAGACGGCCGCCCACGCACGGGAGCACGGATGACCGACACGACGCGCACCACTCTCTTCCTGGCACGCCACGGCGAGACCGTCTGGCACGAGGAGAACCGCTACGCCGGGGTCAGCGACATCGCCCTGACACCACGCGGCGCCGAACAGGCCCAGGACCTCGGCGCGTGGGCGGCGGGCGCCGGGCTGGACGCGATCGTGACCTCGCCCCTGTCACGGGCCCGGCGTACGGCGGCGCCCGCCGTCCTGGCGACGGGGCTGGCGGCCCGGGTGGAGTCGGATCTGGCCGAACTCGGCTTCGGGCTCGCCGAGGGGAAGACCCTCGGCGAGATGCGCCGGACGCATCCGGAGCGCTGCGCCGCGTTCCTGCGCGATCCGGCGGCCCACCCGCTGCCGGGCGGGGAGGACCCGGGCGCGGCGGCGACCCGGGGCACGGCCGCGCTGCTCCGGGAGGCGGAACGTCACCCGGGCGGCCGGGTGCTGGTGGTCGCGCACAGCACCTTGTTCCGCCTGGTGCTGTGCCGGCTGCTGTCCATCCCGCCGGGCGAGTACCGCAGGGTCTTCCCCCGGCCGCTGAACTGCGCGGTCACCGAGGTCCGGGTGGCGGGAGGCCGGGCCTCGCTGATGTCGTACAACGTCCCCACCACCCGGGTCGTACCCGGCTGAAACACGCGCGAATGGTCCGGACGGCGTGCCCTCGGGCGCTCCCGCTCGTTGTATGGATCATGAACGTGCAACGCATTCTCACCGCCGCAGCCGCCGGTTCCGCGCTCCTCGCCGCCGTCGCTCCCGCCGCCCTGGCCGCCCCCGGCGACCTCGGATCCACCCTGAACAGCACCGCGCAGACCGCCGTCGCCGTCGGCACGGAGGCCAAGCCGGTGCTCGACGCGGTCGCCGGGGACAAGGTCAACAAGAAGGTCGGCGCCGTCAAGAGCGCCGTCCAGGCGGGATCCGACGCGGTGAAGGCCGGGAACGACCTGCTCAACTAGTTCTATCCGCAAGGCCCGACGAGCCGGTAGGGCCTGTCGGCCAGCCGGAGTCCCTTCGACCTGTTCGGCCTTCTCGCACCGCTCGACGCGGCGGGGCACCGGGCGCGCGATCCCCACGATCCGCCCCGGTGTCCCGCTCTTCGCGTTGCCGACGCGTGGTTGCCCCCTGACGTACATGAGTCAACAATGCTCAATGCTCATGACAAGACACCGAATGATCTTCGGTCACAGAGGGGACCCACATTGAGAAAGCCTCTTCTCGGCGCGCTCCTCGGCGTCCTGCTCCTCGCCACGGGCGCGGCACCCGCGTTGGCCACCAGCCACGACGCGGACGCCGCCACCTCCACCGCCACCGCCACCTCCACCGTCACCCGAACCGCCGCGGCGGTGCTCCCGGCCCAGGAGGCCGTCGCCGCCGTCGACTTCGCCGGCACGGTGGCGCTCAGCAACTGTTCCGGCTCCGTCGTCCGCACGCCCGGATCCCTGTCCACCGACCCCGCCCTCGTCCTGTCCAACGGCCACTGCCTGGAGACCGGCTTCCCCGCCGCGGGACAGGTCATCCTCAACCGGGCGTCGACCCGCACCTTCACCCTGCTGAACTCCGCAGGGACCGGAGTCGCGACGCTGCGCGCCAGCAAGATCGCGTACGGGACGATGACCGACACCGACATCTCCCTGTACCAACTCACCAGCACCTACGCGCAGATACAGAGCGCGTACGGAATATCGGCGCTGGAGCTGAACTCCGTACGGCCCACCCAGGGCACCGCCATCAAGGTGGTCTCCGGCTACTGGAAGCGCATCTACAGCTGCTCCATCGACGGCTTCGCCTATCAGCTGAAGGAGGGAAGCTGGACCTGGAAGGACTCCGTCCGCTACACCTCCGCCTGCGACACGATCGGCGGCACCTCGGGATCGCCCGTGATCGACGACGCCACCGGGAAGGTCGTCGCCGTCAACAACACCGGCAATGAGGACGGCGCGCGCTGCACCGTCAACAACCCCTGCGAGGTGTCCGAGAACGGTACGGTCACCGTGCGCCAGGGCATCAACTACGCCCAGCAGACCTACGGCATCGTGGCCTGTGTCGGCGCGGGCAGCCAGATCGACCTGACCCGTACGGGGTGCACCCTGCCGAAACCGTAACGGGCAGCCCCCGCACGACGGCCCGAAGGGGCCGCGGTCCGCACCCGTACAGAGGCGCCGCCGGGTCACCCGGCGGCGCCTCCCGCGTATTGACGCTCCTCGCCACCGCTGGCTAGGGTCGCACCCGCCGCGATTTTACCGGTAAAAATCCCTTTGAGCACGCAGGAGCCGCCACCGTGCGACACCGGAGCACTGTCAACCGCGCCTGGCGCTTCGCCCTCGGTGAGCACCCGGGAGCCCAGCGCGAGGACTTCGACGACGCCCACTGGCAGGAGGTCGGCCTGCCGCACTCCTTCAGCCTTCCGTACTTCCAGGAACAGACCTTCTACATCGGCGCCGGCTGGTACCGCCGCACACTCACGCTCGACGAGCGGCAGCTGTCCGGTGTGGTCCGGCTGGACTTCGAGGGCGCGTTCCAGACCGCCGACATCTACGTCAACGGGGTGCTCGCCGGCCGCCACGAGGGCGGGTACACCGGATTCGCCGTCGACATCGGCGCCCTGGCGCGCCCGGGGGCCAACTCCGTGGCCGTCCGCGTGGACAACACCTGGCACCCCGAGATCGCTCCGCTGGCCGGCGAGCACGCCTTCTCCGGGGGCCTCTACCGGGACGTATGGCTCGACACCATGAGCCCGCTGCACGTGGACTGGTACGGAACCCGTGTCACCACACCCGGGCTGGACCGGGACGAGCCCTCGGTGTGTGTGGAGACGGAGGTCCGCAACGCGGGCGAGCGCCCGGTCCGTGCCCGGCTGATCACTCGTGTCCTGGCCCCCGACGACACCGTCGTCGCCACCCTGGAGTCGGAGGAGACCGAGTGGCCGAGCGGTGTCACCACGGTGACACGGACGAGCGGCGTCCTCCCCGGCGTGCGGCTCTGGAGCCCCGAGACGCCCGTGCTGTACCGGGCGGTCTCGCTGCTCGTCACACCGCGGGGGGAGACCGCCGACCGGTACGAGACGCTGTTCGGCTTCCGCCACTTCGCCTGGACCGCCGACCGGGGGTTCTTCCTCAACGGCGCGCACCGCTATCTGCTGGGCGCCAACGTCCATCAGGACCAGGCCGGTTGGGGCGACGCCGTCACGAACCGGTCGATCCGCAGGGACCTGGAGCTGATCGGGGAGGCCGGGTTCGACCTCGTCCGCGGTTCCCACTACCCGCACGACCCCGCGTTCGCGACCTACGCCGACGAACTGGGCCTGCTCGTCTGGTCGGAGGGCGTCTTCTGGGGTACGGGGCCCGGCGGCCACTCCCCGTGGAGCGGGGGCGCCTACCCGGTCGCCGGACAACACCGGGCCGGGTTCGAGAACAGTGTGAGGACACAGCTCGCCGAGATGATCCGGATCAACCGGAACAGCCCGTCCGTGGTGGCCTGGAGCATGGGCAACGAGGCGTTCTTCTGCGATCCGGAGGTCCTGCCGGAGGTGCGGCGGCTGCTCGGTGAACTCGTCGCGCTCTCGCACGCGCTGGATCCGACCCGGCCCGCCGCGGTCGGTGGCGCACAGCGCGGGGAGATCGACCGTATCGGCGATATCGCCGGGTACAACGGCGACGGCGCCTGGATGTACCCGGACCCCGGAGTGGCCTCCATCGTCTCCGAGTACGGCTCGGTGATGGAGGACCGGCCGGGTTCCTACGGTCCGGGCCGGGGCGAACTCACCGAGGGCGCCGGGCCGGCCGAGGACGACCCCTTCCCCTGGCGGTACCCGTGGCGCTCCGGTGAGGTGATCTGGTGCGGCTTCGACCACGGGAGCATCGCCGGACGCCGCTTCGGCTCGATGGGCATCGTCGACTACGCGCGGCTGCCGAAGCGGTCCTGGTACTGGTACCGCGACGCCTACCGGAACGTACCGCCGCCGGTCAGGCCCGAGCCCGGCGAGCCCCGGCTGCTGCTGCTCGACGCCGACCGTACGACGCTCGAAAGCTCCGACGGCACCGACGACCTGCACCTCACGGTCACCCTCGCGGACGCCGGGGGAGTCGCCGTGTCGAACTCGGCTCCGGTCACACTGACGATCGAGAGCGGCCCGGGGGAGTTCGCGACCGGCCGCAGGATCCGCTTCGGCTCCGCCACCGAGGCGGGAGACGACTCCCGGGGCGCGTGTGTGGTCCGGGACGGCCGGGCCGCGGCGTTCTTCCGCTCGTACCACGCCGGTACGACCCGGATCCGCGCCACCTCGCCGGGCCTCGGCGACGCGGTGCTCGATGTGGAGACCGTGGACGGCCCGGCCTTCGAAGGGCCGTCGGGGGTGCCGCTGGACCGGGCCGCGCCGCCCGGCGCGGCCCACACCGCGCCGTCGGACGCCGCGGCCGCGCCCAGCTGGTTCGGCCGGGACAACCCGACACGGGCCAGCAGCAGCGCGCCCGGGGTGCTCCCGCGCTGGGTCAACGACGGCTCCCCGGCCACCCACTGGGCCCCCGGCCCCGACGACCACGATCCATGGGTGGCGGTCGACCTGGAGCGGTTGGTGACGGTCGGCCGGGTGGACGTGGTCTTCCCCGAACCGGGCCCGCACCGGTTCGTCGTCGAGGCCAGCACGGACCGGACGACCTGGACGGTGATCGCCGACCGGACGGCGCGGGAGCGGCCGTCCACCTCGCGGAGCCGGACGGTGGAGGTCGCCGGGATCACCGCGCTCCAGGTCCGGGTCCGGCTCCTGCCCACCGAGGGGCTGATCACCGGCGTCACCGGGCTCTCGGTGCTCGGACGGCTGTGAGCACGGACTTCTGACGGTGCCAAGACCCGGGCGGCCAGGGCCGCCCGGGATTGGACCGGTAAAATTAACCCGGTCGAAACTCTTGATTGGACCGGTCAAAACAGCGATAGTGGCGCGGGCCAAGGGCGGTCCGGCCCCCTCCTGCTGAACAGGACCACGGGGCCGACGGGACTCCGGGAGTGAACAGATGCGGTACGACAGCACAGTGGAACCACCGCGCGCGCGGAGCGCGGGCGGGAGCCCCGGAGGGATCACACGGCCCGGCATGGGCCTCCGGGCGCGCCGGAGTTTCGCCCGGCACTGGACGCTGTACCTGCTGATGCTCGTGCCGCTCGTCCATCTGGCGGTCTTCAAGTACGTCCCGATGACGAACGCCGTCATCGCCTTCAAGGACTACAACATCGTCAAGGGCATCTGGGGCAGCGACTGGGTGGGCCTGCGCAACTTCCAGGCCGTCGTGGACAACCCGGCCTTCTGGCCGCTCGTCCGTAACACCTTCACCCTGTCGTTCTACGCGGTGATCGCGGGATTTCCGATCCCGATCCTGCTGGCCCTGGCGCTGAACGAGATCCGGCAGGGATTCTTCAAACGCACCGTGCAACTGGTGACGTACGCGCCGTACTTCATCTCCACGGTGGTCGTCGTCTCCATGACGATCATGATCCTCTCGCCCAAGATCGGGCTGGTCAGCCAGGGCCTCGGCTTCTTCGGTGTCAAACAGGTGGACTTCCTCGCGGATCCGGACTACTTCCGGCACATCTACGTCTGGTCGGACGTCTGGCAGACGGCCGGCTACTCGGCCGTGATCTATATGGCCACGCTCGCCGGAGTCGATCCGTCGTTGTACGAGGCGGCCCGGGTGGACGGGGCGTCGCGGCTCCAGAAGATCTGGCACATCGACCTGCCGAGTCTGCGGCCGACCGCGGTGATCATCCTCGTGCTGGCCGTCGGCAACATCATGGCGATCGGTTTCGAGAAGGCGTTCCTGCTCCAGAACCCACTGAATCTCAGCTCCTCGGAGATCATCGCGACCTACGTCTACAAGACCGGTCTGATCAACGCCGACTTCAGCCAGGCGACCGCCGTCGGACTCCTCAACTCCGTGGTCAATCTCGTCCTGCTCGTCTTCGTCAACTTCATCGCCAAGAGGCTTACCGGAAGCGGGGTCTGGTCATGAGCCAACCACTGATCACGGCGCCCGTCGCCGATACCGGCGACACCGAGCCCGCCGGACACACCGGCGACACGGCAGTACGTGGCCGTCGGCGCGCGGGCTCCGGCCTCCGGCTCCCGGGGCACCGCCGCCGGGCCGCGCGGACCCGGGAGACCGGCGTCGACCGGATGTTCCTCTTCTGCACCTACCTGCTGCTGTGCACCTTCCTGGCCGTCGTACTGCTTCCGCTGCTGCACATCGTCGCCAGCTCGTTCAGCAGCCCGATCGCCGTGTCGTCCGGGCAGGTGTTCCTCTGGCCGGTGGACTTCACCCTCCGCGGCTACAGGACCGCGCTGAGCGATCCGGCGATCATCACCGGATTCCTCAACTCGTTCTTCTACACCGGCGTCGGCACGCTCATCAGTGTGACGCTGACGATCGCCATCGCCTACCCGCTGTCCCGCAAGGAGCTGTTCGGGCGCGGTCCGATCATGGGCGCCGTCCTGCTCACGATGCTGTTCTCCGGCGGGCTGATCCCCACGTATCTCGTGGTCCAGCAACTCGGTCTGATCGACACGCGCTGGGCGATGGTCGTCCCGCAGGCGATCGGCGTCTGGCAGGTGGTGATCGCCAGCACCTACTTCAGGACCATGATTCCCGACGAGCTGTACGAGGCTGCCCAGTTGGACGGTTGCGGGGACCTGCGCTTCCTGTGGAAGGTCGTCCTGCCGCTGGCCAAGCCGATGATCGCGGTGGTGGCGCTGATGTACGCCATCACCCAGTGGAACTCCTACTTCGACGCCCTGCTCTACCTCAAGGACGCCGATCTCTACCCCCTTCAGCTGGTGCTGCGGAACATCCTCATCCTCAACACCAACACCAACGGCGCCACGGATGCCGCGGCCATGATCGAACGCCAGCAGCTCGCCGATCTGCTCAAGTACTCCCTGATCGTCATTGCGAGCGTGCCCGTGCTGGTCATCTACCCCTTCGTGGCACGCCACTTCACCAAGGGAATCATGATCGGCGCGGTCAAGGGCTGAGCACCCCGCCCGCGCATTCCGCGCTTCTCCTTCTCACGAGTCCGTCACCCGAAGGGACCGTACGCATGCCTCACCCACGCCCGTTCGCACGACTGGCGGCCACCGGGACACTGCTCGCCACACTGGCGGCCTGTACCAGCGGCTCGTCCGGCGGGACCGACCCCTCGAAGCCGCTGCCCACGATCACCGGCAACCCGCCGGTGACACTCAGTGTCTTCGCACCGCAGAACGTGGACATCGATCTCAAGACCAACAAGTTCACCCAGCTGGTGAAGAAGAAGTTCAACATCACCATCAACTGGCAGACGACCACCTGGGACGGCGGCTCCGCCAAGGAGAAACGCCAGATATCGCTGGCCGGCGGCGACTACCCGGACCTCTATCTGCTGATCCCGTGGGTCGACCAGTTCAGCCAGAGCGAACTGATCAAACTCTCCGGCCAGGGCGTCGTCCAGCCCCTGAACGCGCTGATCGACCAGTACGCGCCCAACGTCAAGAGGGCGTTCGGGGACCGGCCCGAGTACCGGGCCATGGCCACCGCCCCGGACGGGAAGATCTACGGGGTCCCGCAGTGGCTGGACTGCTTCCACTGCTCGTACCAGAGCAAGCTCTGGATCAACAGCGCCTGGATGAAGAAGCTGGGCCTGAAGACACCCAGGACCACGGAGGAATTCCGTGCTGTTCTGCGTGCCTTCAAGACGAAGGACCCCAACGGAAACGGCAAGGCCGACGAGATCCCGCTGAGCGGGGACACCACGGACACGGTCATCCCGTTCCTGATGAACGCGTTCGTCTACACCCCGCTCGGCACCACCCCTCCCGCCACCGACCCCACCCTCGTCCTCAACCAGGGCAAGGCCGACATCCAGGGGAACAAGGCGGGCTGGCGCGCCGGGCTGAAGTACATCAAGTCCCTGTACGACGAGGGCCTGATCGACAGCAGTGTGTTCACCCAGAACGCGGACGCCCTGCGCAAGCAGGGCGACAACGCGGGCGGGGTGATCCTGGGTTCGGCGACGGTCCAGCACCCCGGCATCGCCGTCACCCTCAACCAGAAGGACGGCCGCGACAAGGACTACGACGCGGTGCCGCCGCTCACCGGCCCGGACGGCGAGAGCAACACCACGCACAACCCCCCGTCGTCGGCGTCCGGAGTGTCGTTCGTCCTGACCACCAAGGCGTCACAGACGAAGCAGATCCAGGCCGTCAAGCTGCTGAACTACCTCTTCAGCGACGAGGGCGAACTGGGCGGCCTCTTCGGTGAGCAGGGCAAGGGCTGGGTCGAGGCCGGCAAGGACGACGTGGCCCTCGACAAGAGCCTGAAGGCGCGGTACCGGACACCGGTCAGGAGTGATCCCACCAACGACGCGTGGGGTCCGCTGGCGCAGTACGACAACACCGCCGAGTTCCGCAACACCCTGGCGGTGGCCGCCGACCCGAAGTCCCCCGACGGATACGAGCGGCGGCTGTTCGAAGCCACCAAGCTCTATGAGGGGCACGAGGGCAAGACGGAGACCTTCCCCTCCGGGAGGCTGTGGATCGCCCCCGCCGAGGCCAGTGAACTCGGCACGCTCCAGACCAACATCGGCAGCTACATCCAGCAGAACACGGTGCAGTTCATCACCGGGAAGAAGTCCCTCGACTCCGACTGGGACTCCTATCTGAGCGGACTGGACAAGCTGGGGCTCAAGCGCTACCTCCAGATCCAGCAGGAGGCGTACGACGCGTCCCGTTCGTAGCGGGCGGCGCATGGGGCGGGGGCCGGTGGCGTAGCGGGTACGCCACCGGCCCCCGCACGTTCGCGCCGTACGGGAGGACGGTGTCAGGCGGGCAGCGACACCACGATCTCGGTCCGCCGGCCGGCGGTCAGGGACAGCTCCCTCGCGTGCGGACCGAGGGCGCTGGGCGCGAGGGGCGCGCCGCCGGTCACGGACGTGATGCCGCGGCGGCTGATCAGCGCGAGATCCTGGTCCGTCTCCGAGGTGACGGTCAGGGTGGCCCTGCGGTCGGGCAGGCTCCAGCGAAGGCTGTGCACGCGGACCCTGTTCCGTCCCCGTACGCCGGTGATCCCGCCCTCGGCCAGCTGCTCGGGCAGCGCGGGGAGGATCTCCAGGACGCCTGGCCTGGTGCAGATCAGCGCCTCGGCCAGGACGGCGGGCAGCGCGTGGGCGGCATCCGCGTTGTAGATGTCCAGATCGGGGTTGTGGGAGGTCATCAGCGACCGGAAGACCATGTTGCCGCCGAGGATCTTCCGGAGGTTGTCGTAGACCTTGGCGCCGTCCTTGAGCCGGGCGGCGGCCAGGGCGCGGTGCAGGCTGCCGTGCGCGGAGACGTTCTCGTCGCCGCGCAGTTCGAGCGCCCGGAGCGCCGGACCCACGAGGTCGGGCCGCTCCTCGGGGGTGATCTCGGTCAGCGGCCAGGCGCCGTAGAGATGGTGGACATGGCGGTGGTCGTAGCGGTCGGTGAGGCCGGGCCAGGACCATTCGGCGAGGGCGCCGTCGGCGTTGACGGTGTACGGGGGCAGGTCAGCCAGCAGCGCGGTCCAGCGCTCGACGCCCTCGCCCGGACCCTGTTCGGCTCCGAGGGCGTGTGCCGCGTCGACTGCGGCCGTGAGCGCGTGCCGGGCCGCGCTGATGTCGCCGGTGGCGTTGACGGCGAAGTGCTGGCCGGTGCTGGCGGGCGCGTTCTCCATGGAGAAGGACGGCACGAACACCACCTTGCCGTCGGCGTCCCGGCGGCTGAGGAAGTCCTCGTAGAACAGGGCCAGTTCCAGCAGGGCCGGGCCCAGCCGCTCGCGCAGGAAGGTGTGGTCGCCGGTGACCTCGTGGTATTCGAGCAGCGGCTGCAAGAGCCAGTCGGCGCCGCCGGTCCAGCAGTGGCCGGGGAAGCCGCTGTTGTCGAAGTGCAGCATGTGCCCGTACTCGCCGTCGGTGCGGGAGGGGGCGAGGAAGCCGCGGGCGCCGTAGAGGTTCGTGGCGTTGGTCCGCCAGTGGGCGAGCTGTCCGAGGACGAGATCGACGTAGCCCTCCATGGCCTCGGCCAGGTCCAGGATGCTGCCGCCCGCGACCTGGAGGTTCACATTGGCGTCCGTGGTGAAGTCGGCGGCCCAGGCGCCGGTCCACGAGCCGGTCCAGATACCGGTCAGCCGGGGCGGCAGCACTCCGCTGGAGCTGAGGAAGAGGTAGCGGCCCGAGTCGTAGAGCCGCTCCAGGAGGGCGAGGTCGATCACACTCCGGTCGCGGTTCTGACGCTCCACCAACTCGGTGGTGGACAGGTGTCGTTCTTCCTCGGGGACGTTCAGGTCGAGACGGGACCGGTCGTACAGTTCGGTGTGGAGGGCGGTGTGCCGGGCCAGCAGCGCGGTGTAGTCGGCGGGCAGGGCGGCCAGCGCGGTGTGCAGGGGCAGAGCGTCCCGGGCGGTGGCGGTCTCGTAGCGGTCCAGCGCGGTGAGCAGGGTGAGCCGGTCCGCCCCGGTGACGACGAGCGCGGTGCCCTGGGCGCGTATCGCACCGCCGGTGGGTACGGCCCGGGTGACGCCCTCGTAGCCGTACGCGCCCAGGCCCGACGGGTAGGTGGCGCGGAGGTTCAGCAGGCCGGTGCCGTCGTCCGCCGTGGCCAGGGTGGTGAAGTCCATACCGGTGTGCAGGCCGTCGCGGGCGGTGTGGATGCCCTCGTCGGCGTCGAGCGCTGTGTGGACGCTCAGGACGACGTCGAGTGTGCGGCCGGGGGCCGGGGTCAGTTCGTGGACGACGACCCGGTCCGCGCGGGAGGCGAAGGCCCGGCGGGTCCAGGTGCCGTGGCCGTCCGTCCAGGTGGAGGACGTCTCGCCGGTGCGGAAGTCGGTGATCCTGATGTACCGGTCGTACTCCGCCATGTCCGGTGCGTGGAAGCGGAGTTCGTACGCGGGATGGTACGTCTGGGTCCAGCGCAGGTCCCAGCCCTCGGCGAAGTCGCGGTTGGCGCCCGCGTAGTCCCCGGCCAGCGCCTTGTCACGGACCGCCGCCAGGCGTCCGGCGAGTACGGGCGGGGTGATGTCGCGGGTGCCGTTCGGCAGGACGAGGCGGTGGTGGTTGAGGACGGTCCTCTCCAGGGCCGGATCGCCGTACGAGACGGCCCCGTACTCGCCGTTGCCCGTGAGGAAGCCGTCGGTCCACGACGCGGCGGGGACGGTGTCGTGGATTCCCCGGTCGGGGAGAGTGACATGGGGTGGGAGCTGTGCGGCATGCGTGCGGGCGCTGCTGTGCTTCATGGCTGAGGAATCCTTGCGCGTGGTCGCGGGGTGGGTGCGGTGTTCGGTCGGCGAGGAAGGAGATCTTCGCCGGATCCGACCGGAAGACATCGGATGAATTCAATGCGGCTACCCGTCGAGTTGTCCAGAGGGGGAGGAGTGCGGCTGCCAAAGCGCGCGATTGACGGGGGAGGGGTGGCGGTTCGCCCGCATGCTGCGGGGGCTGTCTGAGCTGCTTCTTTCCGAGACATGGGATGACTCGCACGATGGGTCCTGAGGCCCCCGGCCGACCGGCCCGAGTGGCGGCGTCGGAAGTGTCTTGACTGCGTTCGCGGCCCGCTGTTAGCGTGCGGCGCCGCAAGGGTTTTGACCGGTCAAAAGAGAGGTGGTGACGATCAGTGGTCACCATGCGTGACGTCGCCGTGCGCGCTGGTGTCACCAAACAGACCGTGTCGAACGTGGTCCGCGGCCGCGTGGTGGTCAGCGAGGGAACCAGGGCCAGGGTGGAGGCGGCCATCGCCGAACTGGGCTACACCCCGAACCTGATCGCCCGGAGCCTGGCCACCGGCACGACCATGACCGTCGGACTCATCGTGCCCACGGTCGGCAACCCCTTCTACTCGGAGGTGGTCGAGGAGGTGGAGGCCCAGCTCGAACGGCGTGGCTATCACCTGCTGATGGCCACGACCCGAGGCGACGAGAAGCGCGCCCGGCGGCATCTGTCGTCCCTCTCCAGCCGGTCCGTGGACGCGCTGCTGGTGGCCGACGACTTCGATCTGAGCGAGGACCTGCGGCTGCTGGGCGAATGCGGTCTGCCGGTCGTCCTGTGCGCCTGGGAGATCGACCCGCCGGACACCCTGCCCGTCGTCACCATCGACTACGAGCGGGCCGGATACCTGGCGGGCCGTCACCTCCGGGACCTGGGCCACCAGCGCCTGCTGACGGTCGCCGACCTCCCCGCGCACCGCGTCCGGGTGCAAGGCGTCAGGCGGGCCTTCGCCGAGGACGGCCTCGGCGTCCCCGACACGTCCGTACTCGCGGCCCCCGGGACGACGCCCGAGGACGGCTACGAGGTGACCCTGGCCGCCCTGCGGGCCGGCGCCCGCCCGACGGCCGTTGTCGCGTCCACCGACGCGCTGGCCCTCGGTGTGATGGCGTCGGTGCGGCGGTACGGACTGCGGGTGCCCGAGGACATCTCCGTCGTCGGGATCGACGACATCCCGCAGGCCGCGCACGCCCATCCGCCGCTGACCACGGTGGCCCTCCCGAAGCGGCGGATGGCCCAGGAGGCGACCGCGCTCCTGCTGCGCACGCTCACCGGGGGCGGGCCCGCGCCGCCCGGGGTGACCCTCCTGGACCCCGGGGTCCAGGTCCGCGCCAGCTCCGCGCCGGTCCGCTGATCAGCCGGCCGTCACCAGGACGAGCGGGATCCCGCCGTACGGGGTCAGCCGCAACGCCCCGTGCGCGACGGCGCGTTCGCCCCGTACCGCCCCGAAGTCCGGGCCCTTGACGAGGGATCCGCCCAGGCGGCGGGCGTCCGTCGAAACGGCCACCCGGCCGCGCGCGTTGACCAGGCAGGCCGGTCCCGGCAGGCGCTGCATCACCGGCAGGACCGCGGCCTCGAAGCGCGGCAGATAGACATCAGCGGCGGCCACCCCGGTGAAACGGCCCCCCACCGTCACCGGCACCGACAGGGTCATCGCGTACTCCTCGGAGCAGAGGTAGTCCACATACGGCCCCGCGACCGTCCGCCGGCCGGTGTCGCGGGCCAGCGCGTACCAGTCCCAGTGGGTGTAGTCGGAGCGCGCCGAGTGCGCGGGGTCGAGATCGAGCAGCAGCGGGCGCACCTCGCCGTCCGCGCCGCTCTGCCACCATTCGAGCCACGTCGGTACGTCCCCGAGCAGCCCGGGGGCCGCGACGAACCCCATGCCCGAGAGCAGTCCCGGCTGTTGGAGCCGGGTGCGCGACCCGGGCCGCAGCGCCGCCAGATCGGCCGTGGTGGGCGGTCGTCCCGACGCGGCGGCGGCAGTGAGGAGCGCCACGGCGTCCGCCCCGGTCTCCGCCACCGCCTCGAAGGTCCTCTCCAGGGTGTCGCGGACCCGGTCCGTCACCTGGGCGGCGGTGGCCTCGTCAAGAACGGCCGCTCCAGTGGCACCACCGCCACAACTTCCGGGTTCCGGAAGCGCGCTGAACCCCGATTCCCACAGCTTCACCCGCACGCCCTGTCTCAGCCCCCGTCCCCCCTCAGTGGAGATCTCCGTGCGCATATCCACCTCGATCAAGGCAACGGCAGCCGTCGGCGCCCTGCTCCTCGCCACCGCCTGCGGCTCGTCCGACTCCGGATCGACCTCGGCCGACGGCGTGCTGAACCCCCCCCTGACCTCACGGCACAGACCACACTCGGCACCTCCGAGGGCGCGGTGAACCTCATCGCCTGGGCCGGTTACGCCGAGGACGGCTCCAACGACCCGAGTGTCGACTGGGTCACCGGCTTCGAGAAGAAGACCGGCTGTCAGGTCAACACGAAGACCGCCGCTTCCTCGGACGAGATGGTCTCCCTGATGAAGACGGGCCAGTACGATGCCGTCTCCGCCTCCGGGGACGCCGCGCTGCGCCTCATCGCCGCAGGGGACGCCGCGCCCGTCACCACCCAACTCGTGCCGAACTACAAGGACGTGTTCGCCGGTCTGAAGGACCAGCCGTGGAACACCGTCAAGGGCGTCTCCTACGACTCCCCGATCTATATCGCGGACGCCGAGCTGTACCTGATGAAGACGCGGCCGGCGCTGGGCATCACGAACCCGTACGCCCTCGACCAGAAGCAGTTCGACGCCTCCGTCGGCCTGGTGAAGAAGCAGAACGCCAGCAGCGGCGAGTACTGGAGCGACTACCTCAAGGAGGTCTTGGCCTTCAAGAGCGGTGACTCGGTCATCGGCACCAGCCGGCAGGTCATCCTGAACACCGCACAGGCCGAGAAGATCCCCGTCGAGGCCGTCCTGCCAAAGGAGGGCGCCACCGGCTGGTCGGACACCTGGATGCTCTCCGCCAAGGCCAAGCACCCCAACTGCGCCTACCAGTGGATGGACTGGATCATCTCTCCGAAGGTGACCGCACAGGTCGCCGAGTACTTCGGCGAGGCGCCGTCCAACGTCAAGTCGTGCTACGTGACCGCGGACAAGAACCACTGCGCCACCTTCCACGCCGCCGACGAGGCGTACTGGAAGCAGGTCCACTTCTGGACCACGCCGATCGCGCAGTGCGTCGACGGCCGCACGGACACCCCGTGTGTGCCGTACGCCAAGTGGGTCCAGGCATGGACCGGGATCAAGGGCTGAGCGACAGATGACCGACACCGTGCCGGCCGCCGGATTCGTCCGGCGGCTCGCCGGGACCCTGCACCGCCGTCCCCGGCCGCAACTGTCCCTGCTGCTCACCGCTCCACTGCTCTGGCGCGTGCTGGCCTATCTCGGCTCGCTCGCCGCGCTGTTCGTCTCCGCGTTCTGGTGGTGATCATCGTGTGCTACCTGCTGGCGGTACGGCGCACCGGAGCCCTCAGCAGCCTCTGACCGTCCCGCGCGCGACCGTACGCCGCGACCGCCCCCCGGCCGACCGCCCCCCGCCGACCGTCCCCACAGCGAGCCAAGGACCCCTCGATGAATCTCTCCCGCTCCGCGCGCGTCACCCTGCGCATCGCCGCCGGGCTCGGCTTCGCGGTCATCTATGTCCCGCTGCTGCTGGTCCTGGTCAACTCCCTCAACCCGGACCGCAGTTCCGGATGGCCGCCGCCCGGACTCACCTTCCACTGGTGGGCCGACGCCTGGCACAGCACCGGCGCCCGCGAGGCGCTCCTCACCTCCCTCAAGGCGGGAGCGGGCGCCACCGCCATCGCGCTGGTGCTCGGCACACTCATCGCCTTCGCCGTCCAGCGCTACCGCTTCTTCGGCCGGGAAACCATCTCCTTCGTGGTCGTACTGCCGATCGCGCTGCCCGGCATCATCACCGGTGTGGCGCTCAACACCGCCTTCAACACGGTGCTCGAACCGCTCGGGGTGGGCCTCGGGATGTTCACGGTCATCGTCGGCCACGCCACCTTCTGCATCGTGGTGGTCTTCAACAACGTGATCGCCCGGCTGCGCCGGATGCCGGGATCGTACGAGGAGGCCGCCATGGACCTGGGCGCGCACACCTTCCGTACCTTCGTCGACATCACCTTCCCGCTGGTGCGGTCCGCCCTGGTGGCCGGTGGGCTGCTCGCCTTCGCGCTCTCCTTCGACGAGATCGTGGTGACCACGTTCACGGCGGGGCCGGGCATCCAGACCCTCCCGGTCTGGATCTTCTCCAACATGGCCCGGCCCCAGCAGGCGCCGGTGGTCAACGTGGTCGCCGCCGTCCTGGTCCTGCTCTCCGTGATCCCGATCTATCTGGCCCAGCGGATGTCGTCCGACACCGCGGCGAGCAGCCGTATCTGACGTTCAGCCGTATCTGACGTTCAGCCGTAGCTGACGTCACGTCAGTGCCGAGTGGCGGGCGCCCCGAGCGGTGCGACCGACTCCAGGGTCGGTACCACCGTCTCGATGTCCCCGTTCGCCGCGAACGTCATCCGGTCCACCGTGGTCTCCCGGTGCATGCCGTCCCCGCGCGGCTTGGCCGGGCCGGGAACCGCGAAGCGGTGGTACGCGATGTACCACTCGTCCTTGCCGGGGACCTGCACCACCGAGTGGTGTCCTGTGCCCTTGATGCCCTGGTCGAGGCGCTTGGAGAGGATCACCCCGTGCTTGGTCCACGGGCCGAGCGGGGACGGCCCCGTGGCGTACGCGACCTGGTAGTTCTCGCTGCGGGTGTCGTCCTCCGACCACATGAAGTAGTACGTGCCCGCGCGCTTGACGACGAAGGAGCCCTCACGGAAGTTGTCGGGAGTGATCTGCTTCACCTTCGCCGTGTCGAAGGAGACCATGTCCTCGTTCAGCGGCACCACATACGCCTGGCCGTTGCCCCAGTAGAGATATGACGTGCCGTCATCGTCGGTGAACACCGCCGGGTCGATCATCTGGCCGCCGAACTGGCCCTTGCCGACCAGCGGTTTGCCCAGGCCGTCCGTGAACGGGCCGGCCGGGCTGTCCGCCACCGCCACCCCGATCTGCTGCTCGGCGCAGAAGTAGAAGTAGTACTTCCCGTCCCGTTCCGCCGCCGCCGGTGCCCAGGCGTTGTTGTCGGCCCAGCTCACATCGGGCCCCAGGTCCAGAATCACCCCGTGGTCCCGCCAGTTCACCAGATCGGCCGAGGAGTAGGCGCTGAACCGGGTGCCGCCCCAGCCCTCGAAGCCGTCGGTGGTCGGATACAGGTAGTAGCGGCCGTCGAAGTAGTGGATGTCCGGGTCGGCGGTGAGACCCGGCAGCACCGGGCTGCGCATGTGCAGCGCCGTCACGGTCCAAGCCCTGCTGGTCCCGTCCGCCGCTGTCACGGTGTATGTCCGCGGGGTGCGGAAGTCGCGCCGGGTGCCCGAGGCCGGGCTGATCCTCGCCCCCGCCCTCAGGCTGAACGCCGGTGCCAGCGTGTCCAGTTCGGTGCCGGGATCCAGCGGCAGGGTGATCTTCGCCGCCGCCTCGTCGACCATCGCGTACGCCTTGAGGCCCGGCACCGTGGCATCGGCGATCGACGCCGTGGCCGCGTAGGCGCCGAGCAGCCGCTCGTACTCGGCGGCCGTCACCGGCAGTACGGTGCCGTGCCGGGGGTTCACCGGGAGTTCGAAGTTCTCCGACATGGTCCACTTGCCCGAGTCGAGGTCGGTGGTCTCGAAGGGGATGTAGCCGCGTCCGCCGAACTCGTCGATGAACAGGTACCACTTCTCCTCGGTGTTGGATTTGAAGACCGTCGGTCCCTCGCCCTGGCTGATCGAGCCCTTGCCGATGCAGTCGGCGACGAAGTCGTAGGACGTCGAGCGCAGGTCGGTGGACTTCTCCGCCGTGATGAACTTCGAGCAGGGGGTGGTCGAGGAGGCGTTCCGCTCGTCCTTCGTGAAGCGGTAGTAGCTGCCGTTGTGGCTGATCACGGTCGAGTCGATCACCGAGTAGCCGGGGTCGCTCCACACCTCGGGCTCGCTGAAGGTGCGGAAGTCCCTGGTGGTGGCGTACAGCATCTTGTTGTACGTGGAGCCGGTGTGCCGCGGGTCGTCGTCGGCGTAGATCTTCGACGCCCAGAAGACCACGTACGCGTTCAGCGACGCGTCGTAGTACGCCTCGGGGGCCCAGGTGTTGCCCGCCGTGTCGGGGGCGACCTTCACCAGCCGCTGGTCGGTCCAGTTCACCAGGTCCGTGGACTCCCACACCATGATCGACTTGCTGCCGGTGCGCTGCACCTGGTCCCAGTTTCCGTTGCCGTAGATCCTGAGATCGGTGGCGATCTGGTAGAACTTGTCGCCCTCGGGGGAGCGGATGATGAACGGATCGCGCAGCCCCTTGGTGCCCAGCTCCGAGCTGAGTACGGGCTTGCCGCCGTTCAACTCCCGCCAGTGCAGCGGGTCGTTGCCCCGGCTGAGCGCCATCCTGATCTGCTCGCTGTCGGCGGCGCTGTCCCCGGTGAAGTAGGTGAACGCGTAGCCGGTGTAGTCCTGCTTCACCGGCAGTTCGGTCACGGTGGCCGGGAACACCCGGGTGGTGCGCGCCTTGCCGCGGGTGACCGTCGCGGTGAGCTTGACGCGCGCCGGGCCCGCGCCGTGCCGGGGGCGGTGGACGAGCCCGGTCGCGCCGATGACCTTCGGCCGGTCGGACCGCCAGCTGACGGTGGTCGCGTGGTCGCCGGTGGTCGGCAGGGTCAGATGGCCGCGTACGTTGTCGAGACCGTGGAGTGTGATCCCCTCGGCGGCGAGCCGGGTGGCGGACCGGTCGTCGCTCCCGGCGGACTCGGCGTGTGCCGGTCCGCCGGGGACGGCGAGCAGACTCAGGAACAGTGACAACAGGGGAACGAAGGTTCTTCGTGCGGTGCGGGGGCGCATGGAGTTCCTCCCGGGAGGGATCCTGTGGGGTATTGCGCGTTCCTGTTGGAACTGCCGTCCCGAAGTGTTGTCAGTTGTTGGAGGTGGCGTCAACCATCCTGCGTGGACCGGCCCGTGCCGAAACTTTTCGACGCGTTCTCGCGGTCGCCCGCGGTCAGCCGTACGAGCAGGCAGGCCGGGGTGCGCGGCTCCAGTTCGACATGGAGTTCCGCGCCCTCGGCCCGCCACTCCACCGTGCCCGCCGCGGCAGCCGGGTGGAGGATCTCGGCGTGCACGTCACGGCCCGCCAGATGCGGTACGGGCAGGACCCGGCCCGCGGCCCCGTCCCGGCGCCAGAGGGAGACGTACGAGGTGTCGCCCGCCCGGAGCCCCAGCGCGCACCACGCGTCGGTCCACCCCGGCAGGCCCAGCGGCCAGAACGGGACGGCACCTGGCAGGTCGGCCCGTACGGACTTGTACACGGCGATCGCCTCCCGTACCAGGGCGAGTTGGGCCGGGGACATGTGGTCCAGATGGCCGGAGAGATGGATCCGGCCGAGCAGCGCGCCCCCCAGGGTGAACGCGATCTCGTCCGGGCCGAACTCCGGCTGCGGGTAGGCCCAGACCGCGCCCTGTTCTGGCGGGACCGCCGTCGGGGCGGAGGCGGCGATCGGCGGGTAGTGCAGCGGGTCCTGCTGGTCGCTGGTGGACTGGAGCTGGGCGACGGCGAGCGACGCCCCGTCCATGCGCATCCCGCCGGACGCGCAGTTCTCGACGACCAGGTCCGGGTAGCGGTCCAGCGCGGCGGACAGCCAGTCCAGATAGGCGCGGGCGTGACCGAGGAGGCCGCCGCCGGGCGACAGGTCGCCGGGGGCCAGGGTGCCCGGCGACACACTGATGTTGTAGTCGAGTTTGAGATAGCCGACGCCCCACTCGCCCACGATCCGCTCCAGCGTCGCGTCGAGATGAGCGCGGGCCGCCGGATGGCGCAGATCCAGCTGGTGCCTGCCCCGTTCGGTGATCCGGACGCCGTCGCGCTGGAAGAACGCCCCGGCGGGCAGGGTGGTGGCCAGGGGGCTGCGCACCCCGATGACCTCGGGCTCCAGCCAGAGCCCGGGGACCATGCCGCGCGAGCGGATGTGGTCGAGGACCGCCCGGATGCCGCCGCCGGGGAAGCGGCGGCATCCGGGCGGTCCT
>NZ_QQNA01000149.1 GCF_003346515.1 Streptomyces corynorhini | reverse complement strand
ACAATCGCCTGGTTCCACGGCTTCCGACGTCTCCGCGTCCGCTGGGAAAGACGCGACGACATCCACGAAGCCTTCCTCGGGCTCGCCACCTGTCTCATCACCCACCGACACGTCCAACGCCTTTGTTAGGACCTCTAAGGGCCAGGAAGGGGTTGGCAGCGGCTCTGAAGCTTGAGGGCGGGCGGCGCACACCTTCCGAGAAGGGTCGGTCGGGGAAGCCAGCTGTGCCGAAGGCACTGTCCCATGGTGCCGGTCATGCCGGTCATGGCGGTGGGCGATGCGTTGTGAGCCGGACGTTCTTGTCCTGCAGACCAGTCGGCGCAGCCGGTCTGCACAGCGGGCTGGGCCAGTCCTCGGGTCGGTGACCGGCGGAGCCGAGCACCGACCCCGACCACCACAGACCAGGTCGTCCAGCCCCTGCTGCGCATGTGCCCCGGGCGATCGGGCAACAGGCCCGCCGGGAGGCGCATCGACGCTGCCAGGAATCCGGGGCGGTTCCGGTCAAGGTCGACCTGAACAACATGGCCGATTACGCCTGTCCCTGCAGCTGCGACAGCGGCATGCTCCCGCCTGGCTGGCCTCGACAGGGACGGCAGGGGGATCGGCTGCACGCCATAATGCTCCTGTTATAGGAGGGGTCGTGAGTCTGTCGTTTTCTCACCAGTTCAACGTGCATACGGTCACAGCGGAAGGCGGGCCCGCCCAGTTCGGGGCGAACGTGCTGGCCAGCCTCGTCGAGGGGATCAACACGTTTCAGCACGAGTGGGAGCAACAAAAACGGCGCTCACGCAGCCTGGGGCCCGGGATGCTCGGGGCGTTCTTGTGGGTTGACGATACTGAACTGCTGCGCTGTATCGCTGAGTTCCCATCAGCGTGCGTGGTGGTCAGTAAGCAGCCGAGGGGCCCACGGTCCCTAGAGAAACTGCGCAAGGTGGCCGATGCGGTGAAGGGCGCGGCCGGCTTTCCCGCTCGGGCTCTGCCCGGTCTGGAGGGGCTGCGCCTCCATGAGGATGGTGCGGCGCCGGTAGTCGGTCCCGGCTTCGCGTCAACGGACATCCAGCTGCCTGCGCTGCGCAGCCTTGGTTACCGCAAGGTCGGCGATCATCTCGTTCCGATCCTGCACACCAAGATGTTGCTGCTGGGTGAGCTGTGGTGGCACGACGAAGACGGGTCGGGCGGGGTGGCCGACGTCATCGGCTTCAGGCCCAGCCGGCTGTGGCTGGGAAGCGCCAACGGCACGGAAAGCTCCCGACGCAGCCTGGAGTTCGGGCTGTGGACGCAGGACCCCGCCCTCATAAAGGCCGCACAGAAGTTCCTGGTAGAGGTGGTGGCCCAGTCCGAGGAGCTGGATCCCGACAGCAACACCCTGACCCCGGACCTGGTCGAACCGGACTACGACGACGAGGAAATGTGGGAGGCGCTCACCGCGCTCGCCGACAACGCACCCGACGAAGGCCACGGGGACGGCGAGTGACGAGCATGAGCGAGACCGTCGCTCCCGGATCGCCTCGTTTCGCCCTGCACACCCTGGGCTGGCGTGCCTTCCAGGACCTGTGCGCGGCTGTGCTGCGAGAGGTGTGGGGGCAGTCGGTGCAGGCGTTCGCGGACTCCAACGACGGAGGCAGAGACGGCGCCTTCTACGGCACCTGGCAACCGCCGGACGAGCCCGGATGCGTGCGAGAGCTGCTGCCGGGACCCTTTGTGCTGCAGTGCAAGCACACCAAGAAGGCGGATGCCACACTTGCCCCGTCGGAACTCGAGGGCGAGTTCGCCAAGGTTCGCGCCTTGGTCGGGCGAGGGGTGTGCGCGACCTATGTGCTGCTGACCAACGCCCGGGTCAGCGGCCAGTCCGAGGAGGAAATCCGGCGTCGCCTGCGTGCCTGCGGGGTGGCGCATCCCCTTGTCCTCGACGGGCAGTGGCTGAGCGACATCATCGCCTCGCATCGGGGGCTGCGGATGTTCGTCCCTCGTGTCTACGGGCTCGGTGATCTGTCACAGATCCTCGACGAACGCGCCTACACCCAAACCTCGGTGCTGATGAAGTCCGCACCGGAGCAGGTTTCCACGTTCGTCGTCACCAGCGCCTACCGCAAGGCCGCCCGCTCACTGCGCGACCACAGCTTCGTGCTGCTGCTCGGCGACCCGGCCGTGGGTAAATCCGTCATCGCCCTGATGCTGGCTATCAGTGCCGCCGACAACTGGGGCTGCGTGGCCGTCAAACCGCGTACCTCCGACGAACTGGTGCAGCGCTGGAATCCGCACGAGAAGGGTCAGTTCTTCTGGCTCGATGACGCCTTCGGCGCGGTCCGCCATGAGGAGATCCTCACCCACGCCTGGGCGCGGGACCTGCCGCACGTGATGAGCGCCGTGAAGAACGGGGCCCGGGTCGTACTGACCTCCCGCAACTACATCTACAACGAGGCCCGGCCCCTGCTGAAACCCTATGCCTACCCCCTGCTGCGCGAACAGCAGGTCACCGTCGATGTCTCCGACCTTGCCCGCGCGGAGCGGCAGCAGATCCTCTACAACCATCTCACTGCGGGTGATCAGCCCGCGGACGTGCTCAGCCGGATGAAACCGCACCTTGAGGACGCGGCCGACGCCGAGCCATTCCGCCCAGAAGCCGCACGCCGTCTCGGACTCCAGGCGTTCACCACCGGGCTGTCCCTGAACCGCGAGAGCATCACGTCCTTCATGGCCCGGCCCCGGCAGCTCCTGATCGATGTCTACGACCAACTGGACGTGCACGCCCACGCAGCTCTTGCCCTCGTGTACGCCACAGGACAGGACAAAGGGCTGCCCAGCCCCCTCGCCCTTGATTCGGTCCAGCGCGACATCATCGAACGGGCCGGCGCCGCACCCGGCGCCACCAGCCGGGCCATGGCCACACTCACCGGCACCTTCCTCACCGAGGCAACCGCCCTTGACGGGCAGACGTACTGGTCGTTCCACCACCCCACGCTCCGGGAGGGCTTCGCCACCTGGCTGACCACTCAGACCCACTTGCTGCCCATCGTCCTCACCGGCATGACCGACCGGGCCCTGCTCTCCCGCACAGACTGCCTCCCGGTCGACAGCGAACAGCGCCAGGGCACTCTCCTGCGCATTCCGCCCCCTCTGTACCAGGCGACGGCCCAACGGATCTCCGCCTTTCGCCGGCATCGCGGCAGCTCTCCGACAGCCTGGCTGGAGGAGTACGAGCGTCGGCAAAGCGTCCTCTCCTACCTGTCAGGGGACGGCAGCGACGATTTCCTACGCGCCTACCTCATGGCAGATTCCGAACTTCACACAGTGCTACTGAACTTTGGCGCACCGGCCAGAGACGATCTCCGGACGCGGGTACTGGCCCGCCTCCATCGCGCCGGCCTGCTCCCCGAAGACATCCGGCAGCAGGCGATCGCGCACATGACGGACCTCGCAGTCACGGCACCCGATGCCTCATGGATCGAGGACGACGACTGGCAGAAGCAGCCGTGGCACGTTCTCCTCAGCGACAAGGAACGTGAGGGGCTGTTCGAGCACGTTCGTCGTGAACTCGTTCCCCGCCTCGAACAGCGGGTAGACAGCTGGGCAGCGGAGTTCGACGGCGACCCAGACAACGACCATGTCGAAGATGCGCTGTTCTGGTACAGCCAGGCCTTCGAGCAACGGCTAGACGATGATACAGCCGGTAAGTTCGATCAGGCATGCGACATCTACCAACAGGTCCGCGAAGATCCGAACGAAGCCCACCGCGACTGGGCTCCCGAGCCTCATCCCCACCGACGAAGGACCCCCCAGAACACCCATCCCATCCAGGAACAACGCAGTCTTTTCGACGACATCGACCACTGACAGACAGTGGGCAGTGTAAACAGCTACGGTCGGTCCGACGGAGTACACAGACGCGAGCAGTCCAGCCGATGGGGCCACTCAGTAGGTACGTGACGCCGCCTACTGAGCAGAGATGTTCAGTACAACGCGATGGCGTCGATAACGATGGCGGGGCCGGAGATATAGGCGTGAACGTCGTCGTCGGGAACATCCAGGCCCAACCGCTGCAGTTGCCGGGTCACCTCCTCGAGGTCGTCCTGGATCTGCGCCATCATGATGCGGCGCATCATGAACTCCCAGCCATGCAGCAGCCATTCGTCGGTGACTCTGTATTGGACCGACGAGATCAGCCGGGACACGCTGCCAAGGACGCGCAAGTCTCCTTCGAGACGGTCCGCCGATGCTTCGTCAATGAAGAAGTCCGGGCGCACGTTGACGTATACCTTGTGCGGCAGCGAACTCCCTGTGACTTCTAGAAGCATGGGAAGGGGGAGCAGTTCGTTCTGCAGGTAGACCCGCTGGATCCCCTCGGCGACGTCCGCGTCTTCCAGATCCAGGTGAGCGAGCTCACTGAGGTCGTTGATGTCACGGGCCAGCATGAGTCGGCGAAAGACGAAGAACACCTTGCTCATCACACTTGCCGCAGTGATCCGCGCGGTGCCCTCGATCTCGATGAGGGCGTCCTTGGAAAGCGCCGAGTCACCGACAGGATTGACCTGCACCGCCTTTTCGCGAATCAGGCCGTCGATCACTTTGGAAACTGTCGCCTTTTCCCGCGGTGCCAGGCTGTACGTCGATTGGAACTGAAAGTCGCTTCCTGCAGATCCGCTCAGAGCTATCGCGCCGAGGCCAGCCTTGCCGCCGCCAGACCGCTTGCTCACAGTCGTCTCAACGATGTCCTGCGCTACCGGGACGTCGATGTCGTGGTACTCCGCCTGGGACAGCAACGTCTCCAGGTCCAGGAAACTAGGGGACCTCAGTGTCATCCGAAAAGTCTCCCACCCGCCACTGACAAGCCAGGCCTCAGGCGGTCTGTCTCCATACCTGATCACGGGTAGTGGGGAGGTCTTCTGTGAGACGGTCCAGCCGCGATTGAGGCGCGCGCACGAGTCGGGCTCGGTTCTGGAGGCGCAGTGGGCGCTGCCCCCGGCGGCGCGGGCAGGCGTCCGGCAGCCCCACGGCTGTCGTTCTTCGGCAAGGCAGCGGCGTAACGCCGGATGTCGGCGGCGACCTCGCGGGCGTGCCCGGTCAGCTGGGGGGGCTGCTCGCAGTCGCGGGGTTCGAGGTGCGGGTCCTTCCGCGCAAGGACGGCGGTGACGAACGCTTCGTACGGGGGCGCGCATTCCAGGGGGAGTTCGGCCTCAATCATGAGCAGCATCTGCGTCGGGTAGACAGTGCCGTCCTGGACGGCGCGAGCGCGGCCCGGGAACGGGCTGCTCTTCGGTCACAGGCTGGCGCACCTATCGAGCGCGCTACGGCGGGCGCGCAAACTCGCGTCCTAAAGATTCTCATTACATCTGCAGCATTCTCAACCAACACGCAAGACGGCAGATCACAGGTGCTTCCAACAGAAGAAGGCAACTGCCGTTACATCTCAGCGCATCCGCAGCACCGCAGGCCAGAGACACAACGCTGCCTCAACATCAGTGAGAACTCACA
>NZ_QQNA01000148.1 GCF_003346515.1 Streptomyces corynorhini | reverse complement strand
CCACCGGACCCGGAAGGCCCTCATCCGTTCAAGATCACCCCGCCGTCCGTACGGCGGGCCCCGGCCGCCTCGGCACGACGGGCCCCGGCCCCCTCAAGAGGCCGGCTTCAGCACCTCCTCCTGTGCGAGCCGCAGGTCCTGCGAGGGGTCGAGGCCCAATTCGTTGCGGAGGAGGCGGCGGACCCTGTGGTACACGTGGAGGGCCTCGCCGCGGCGGCCCGCCTTGCCGAGGGCCAGCATGAGCTGGGCGTGGAACCACTCGTCGTACGGGTACTCCATCACCAGAGAGCGCAGGTCGGTGATCAGCTCCCCGTGCCTGCCGAGCGCCATGGCGGCCTGGATGCGGAGTTTGCGGACGCGGACGCGTTGCTCGTCGAGGTGGCTGACGTAGTTGCGCAGCGTCCGGCCGCAGGGTACGTCGGCGAGAGGGGCGCCGCGGCACAGGGCCAGCGCTTCCTCGGCCCACCGGACGGCGCCGCCGACGTCGTGGGCGGTGTAGCACGCCTGGGCCTCGTCGGCGAGCCGCGTGAAGTGGTGGGTGTCGAGCGAGTCCTCGGGGGTGTGCAGCAGGTAGCCGGGCGGCGTGGTGACGATGGCGCGCTTGCGCGGGTCCGCCCCCAGCTCCTTGATGAAGTCCTTGCGCAGTTGGTAGATGTAGGTCTGCGCGGTGGTGACCGCGGTGCGCGGCAGGGCCTCGCCCCACAGTTCGTCGAGGATGGAGTCCAGGCTGACGATCTGGTTGGCCCGCATCACGAGCAGGGCGAGCACCTGTTTCACCTTCGGGGCGCTCGGGGTGTAGGCCAGTCGGTCGTTGACGGCTCGTATGGGACCAAGTGTCTTGAAATCCATGAGTTCTTCCGCCTCTGCTGAATCTGTGGTGACCCGTCGGCCGAACGGATCCAGACATTGAGCTGGTCTCCTGGTCCCCGCCCGGCGGGGATCAGGAGACCCGGGAGAAGCTGTTTTCCATCAGGGCGCCGCTTCCACGAGCAGGAGGCGCCGTCCGTGGTCGAAGGTCAGGGGCACCGCTGGGGCGGTCGGGTGCCGGGCTCCGTGCTGGGGGCGGTCCGCGCGGACCGATCACCGCTGTCCGCGTCGCCCGTCGCCCATCGCATCAGCATGGGGCACACCGCGAGGGTAGGCATGCCGCCGAACGAGGGACAGCGCCCGGAAACCGGTGGGCCGGTCGGCCCTTTTTCGGCCCCCTCCAGGACCTGACCGTGTCCTGATCGGAACGGTCGGGTCCCGCCAGGTCCTCAGACACGTTTGAGTACGTGCAGGAGGTACTCGTCCCGGTTGAGCGGGTCGGGTCCCGCGGGCCGCGGCCGCACGGGCGGCTGTCCCGCGGCGGGCCGGTAGCCCCGGTGTTCGGCCAGGAACACCCCCTCGCCCTGGGTCAGTCCGGGAACCCGCCGGCGGAAGTCGTGCACGAGGCTGGTCGGCATCGTGCCCTCCAGCCGGAAGACGTCCCCTTCGGCCGTGGGCACGCCGGGAGTGGCGCCCAGCTCCGCGAGTTTCGCCAGCACCAGGCCGATCCGGGTGCCGGGGACCTCCAACTCGAAGGAGCTGACCGGCTCGTGCACCTCGGTCCCGGCCTGCCGGAGCGCGTCCATCAGGACCAGCGGTGTGGCCGCGCGGAAGTCGTCGGCCGCGCTGACCGGACTGGCGAAGCCGGTACGGGTCAGGGTGACGGCGCAGTCGGTGACCTGCCAGCCGAACAGGCCGTGCCGCAGCGTGGTGTGCACGCTCTCCTCGATGGCCTTGTGGAAGGCCGGCGGAAGCGAGCCCAACTCCACCGCCAGGCGGAAGGTGATGCCCGCTCCCGGCTCGGCCGGTCCGACGTTCAGACCCACCGTCGCCCAGAAGTAGTTGTGCGTGCGCGTGTCCAGCTCGATCAGCGCCTCGCCCGTCCCCACGGGCTTCTCGATACAGACCGTACGGGTCGGGTCGAAGCGGACCCGTACCCCGAAGGACGCCGCGAGCGTGCTGCCGAGGATCTCCTTCTGCACCTCCCCGTACAGGCGCACCACCGCCCCGGCCGCGTTCTCCTCGTCCTGCCGCAGGTCGATCGAGGGGTCCTGTTCGTCCAGCATGCGCAGCGCGGTGTGCAGCCGCCCGGCGTCCGCGGGACGCTCCGGCCTGATCACGGTCTCCAGGCTGGGCGGGGCGAAGAAGTTCCGTGGCGGGGGGCCGTCGAGCTGCCCCGCCCGGTCGCCGACCCGTACGTCCTTGAGCCCCCAGGCCCGCGCGATGTCCCCGGCGGTCGCCAGGGACGGGTCGGCGGCCGGCCCGTGCTCGAAGACCCGCAGGGCGGTGATACGTCCGGTGTGCTCGGTGACCCGGCCGGTGTGATCGACGCGGTGCAGGGTCACCGGGTCGCGGTTCTCCAGCGTGCCGGAGACCATCCGCAGGTACGCGACGGCCTCCCCGTGCGCACCGCGGTCCACCTTGAACACGGTGGCGCGCAGCGGCGCGTCCCGCGATCCGCGCACGGACGGCAGTAACTCCCGGATACCGCACACCAGATGGTCCAGCCCCTCGCCGGTCAGCGCGGACCCGAAGAACACCGGGTGCACCAGGGCGCGCGCGGTCTGCGCGGCCAGCTCCGCCGCGTACTCCTTCCCCGTCAGTACGCGGTCCTCGTACAGGTAGGCGGCGAGGAAGGCGTCGTCGTGGTCGGCCAGCAGCTCACCGACCCGGACGGCGAACCGCGGGTCGGTGCCGGGTCCGAGCGCGGTGGCGCGGGCCCGTGGCGTACCGGCGTCCGTCACGGCGGACAGCGCCACCGCGGCGGGGGTCAGCCGCTCGCGGATCTCGCACAGCACACCGTCGGGGCGCGCGCCGCCCCGGTCGATCTTGTTGACGAAGACCAGCGTGGGGATGTCCAGCCTGCGCAGGGTCCGCATCAGGATGCGGGTCTGCGGCTGGACGCCCTCGACGGCCGAGACCACGAGGATCGCGCCGTCGAGCACCCCCAGGGCCCGTTCGACCTCGGAGATGAAGTCGGAGTGCCCCGGGGTGTCGATGAGGTTGACCTTGAGATCGTCCAGGACGAACGTGGCCACGGCGGACCGGATGGTGATGCCGCGCTGCCGCTCCAGCTCCATCGAGTCGGTCTGCGTGGTGCCGGCGTCCACACTGCCGACCTCGTCGATCACTCCCGCGTGGTGCAGCAGGCGCTCGGTGAGACTGGTCTTGCCGGCGTCAACGTGGGCCAGGATGCCCAGATTCAGCTTGTTCATGAAGGGGGGTCGGATTCCTCTGCGTCGTCATGCGGACCTTTCCTGCCGGACTCGTGGTCGCCTGCCGCATCGTTCCGCCCTCTCTGACGTCGCTCTGACCCCACCCCGTCGGGGACACACCCCCGGGCGTGATCACGATAGCAAAGGGCCGTCGTGCCGGGTCAGGACTTGACGGCGACTATCAGCCAGTCGCCGAGGAGGTTGTCGATGCGCTCCGCCTGCCGGACCCGGAAGCCGGCCTCCTCGATCTCCGCGCGGTACTCCTCGACGCCGCTGGACGAGCTGTCGCCGCGGATCAGGCCGTGGTTGAGGCGTTGCAGCACCTCGTACGCCGTCGAGGTGGCCGGATCCGTCATCAGGTCGTAGACCACCAGCGCCCCGCCGGACGGCAGCGCCTCGTGGATGCGCGCGAGGAGTTCGCGCCGCCGCGGTGCGGGCCAGTCCGGCAGGACGTGCCCGGTGACCACGGCGTCCGCGGGCGGCAGCGGACGGGTCAGGAAGTCGCCGCCGTGGAAGCGGACGCGGCCCTCCAGACCGCGCTCGCGGATCAGCTCGTCGGCCAGCGGGGCCAGCGCGGGCAGGTCGAACACCGTAGCGTGCAAGTGCGAATGGGCCAGGGCCACCCGCGTCGCCAGGTTGCCCCGGGCGCCGCCGACGTCGACGAAGGACCCGTACGCGCTCCAGTCGACGCGCCGCGCCAGCTCCTCGGCCGTGAAGGAGCTGAAGGTGTCGAAGTGGGCCATGATCCGACGGGCCCGGTCCTGGTCCTCGTAGTGGTGGGGGTACGCCTCCGGCCCGTGCGCCTCGGCGCCGGAACCCGCCTCGCCCTCCAGGAGCGCCGTCGTCAGCCCCGCCCACACGTGGTAGTGCTTGCGGGCGTGCTGGAGGACGGAGCCGCCCAGGTATCCGGAGGCGCCGGACACCAGGAACGACTGGGCCGCGGGGGAGTTGCGGTAGCGGTCGCCGTCCGCCTCCAGCAACTCCAGTGCGACGAGGGCGTCGAGGAACTCCGCGGCCAGCGGATGGACGATGCGCAGCCGGTCCTTCACCTCCCCGACGGTCGCGGGTCCGTCGGCGAGCAGGTCGAACAGGCCCAGCTCCACGGCGCTGTGCAGGACCTTCGCCTGGTGGTAGGCGGTGGTCAGGCGCAGCAGTGAGCGGGCCTGGGCCACGGGTGCGAGTGGTGCGGTGGTCATGGGACTCCTCAGCCGGTAGGGGGTGACGCGGGGAACCGGAAGCCGGGCGTCGCACCCGGGAGGGGCGGGCGTCCGCCCCGGCGGGCCGGGGGCCTCACCCGGCGGGCGGCCCGAACCAGGCGCGCAGGGCGTCGGTGAGCCCGGCCGCGCCCGTCCGCGGGGTTCCGGTCCAGCAGATGTAGCCGTCGGGCCGTACGAGGAGCGCGGCGGGCCCGTCGGCCCAGGACCCGGGCTCCGCGACGCCCCCGGCCGCGACCAGGTCCACCCGGTCCTTCCACGCCGCGGCTTCGTCGTCGAGCGCCAGGCAGGACCCCAGCGTCAGCAGCACGCCGCGCGCCGCGTGGAAGTACGTGCTCAGCCGCCGGGTGCCGTCCTCGGTGACGAGCGGCAGGTCCGGGACGCGGCGCCCCAGCAGCGGGTGTCCGCCGGGCATGGGGTAGCGCACGTCCAGCGCCGAGATGAGCCCCGCCAGATGGCGGTTGGCCTCCGGGACGCGCAGCAGCTCGGTCATCAGCTCCCGCAGCCCTTCGAAACGCGGGTCCGGGTCGATCAGCACCGCCTGCGCACGGGTGTTGCGCAGGACGCCCGCGGCGATCGGGCGGCGCTCGGCCTCGTAGCTGTCCAGCAGCTCGGGCGGGGCCGTGCCCGCGACGGTCGCGCCCAGCTTCCAGCCCAGGTTCACCGCGTCCTGGAACCCCAGGTTGAGGCCCTGCCCGCCCGCGGGCAGGTGGATGTGGCAGGCGTCGCCCGCCAGCAGGACCCGGCCGTCGCGGTACCGCCCGGCCTGGCGCGAGGTGTCGGTGAGCCGGGAGAGCCAGCGCACGTCGTGCATCCCGAAGTCGCCGCCCGCCACCTCGGTGAGGGCGGCCCGCACGTCCGCCTCGGTGACCGGCGCCAGGCGGTCGGCGTAGGGCCGGTCGAAGAAGGCGACCGTGGCCCGGAAGACGCCCGGCTCCAGCGGGAAGGCGGCGAACCAGGCGCGCAGGTCGTGCCGCATGACGCCGTACGGCCGCATCGGGCCCATGCCCTGCCCGCTCGGCAGCTCCTCGCGGAACCGGGCATCCGCGATCACCGCGAACATGTGCGGGTCCTGCCCGGGGAAGTCGATGCCGAGCAGCTTGCGTACGGTGCTGCCGCCGCCGTCACATCCCACCAGGTACGCGCACGCGACCTCGTACGGCCCCTCGGGACCGGTGACGGAGACGGTCACTCGGCTGCTGTCCCGCTCCAGCGACGTCAGCGCGTGCCCGCGGCGCAGTTCGGCCCCCAGCTCCAGGGCCCGCCCGGTCAGCAGCTCCTCGGTACGCACCTGCGGGACGAACAGCGCGTAGGGGTGCCGGGTGTCGAACGACGAGAAGTCCAGCGGGACTCCGAGGCTGGCGAAGTTCCCGCCGCGCAGCTTCGGCGCCCCGGCCCGGAACTCCTCGCCCAGCCCGCGCATGTCCAGCAGCTCCACGGTGCGCGCGTGCACACCGAGGGCCTTGGAGAAGTCGACCGGCTCCGCCAGGCGTTCCAGCACCAGGGTCCTGGCACCGGCCAGGCGCAGTTCGCAGGCGAGCATCAGTCCCGTCGGCCCGGCGCCGGCCACCACCACGTCGTACCGCATACACGCTCCTCGGGTCAGTGGGCTGCCGCCAGGCATGCTGACCGCGTGCGTTCGAGGCGCCGTCCAGCCGGAATCCGGAGCGGGCGGCTCGAAGCGGGCTCGAAGCGGTTTTCGTAGCGTGTCCGCGACCCTACGGACCCCGAGGACGCTCTATGCCGTTCACCCAGAAGGAAATCGCCTACCTGCGGGCGCAGGGCTACGGCCGGCTGGCGACGGTCGGCGCCCGCGGCGAACCCCACAACGTGCCCGTCTCGTTCGAGATCGACGAGGAGCGCGGCACCATCGAGATCACCGGCCGGGACATGGGCCGCAGCCGCAAGTTCCGGAATGTGGCGAGGAACGGCGAGGTCGCCTTCGTCGTGGACGACGTGCCGTGCCGCGATCCCGAGGTGGTGCGGGCCGTCGTCGTGCACGGCACGGCCCAGGCGCTGCCGACCGGTGGCAGGGAGCGCAGGCCGCACTGCGCCGACGAGATGATCCGTATCCACCCCCGGCACATCGTCACCTGGGGCATCGAGGGGGCCCTGTCCACCGGGAGCCACACCCGCGACGTCACGGCCGAGAACGGAGGACGGCCGTGAGGGAACTGCCCGATTTCCCGTGGGACGTGCTCCTGCCGTACAAGCGGCGGGCCGCGGCCCACCCCGACGGGCTGGTCAACCTGGCCCTGGGCGAACCGGTCGACGCCACGCCCGACGTGGTGCGCGACGCCCTCGCGGCGGCGGCCGACGCGCCCGGCTATCCGCCCACGGAGGGGACGCCCGCGCTCCGCGAGGCGGCCGTCGCCTGGCTGCGCCGCAGGCTGGGCGTGACGGTGCGCCCCTCGGCGACGCTGCCCGCGGTCGGCACCAAGGAGCTGATCGCCTGGCTCCCGGCGATGCTGGGCACGGGACCGGGCGACACGGTGGCCTTTCCCCGGCTGGCGTTCCCCACCTTCGACGTCGGCGCGCGCCTGGCCGGAGCGGCGGGCCGGCCGGTGCGCTCGCCGCTGCTGCTCGGGCGCGAGCCGGTGAAGGTGGTCTGGATCAACTCGCCCTCCAACCCGGAGGGCCGGGTGCTGTCCGTACCCGAGCTGCGCGAGATCGTGGCCTGGGCGCGGGACCGGGGCGCCGTCCTGGTCAACGACGAGTGCTACATCGAGTACGGGTGGGACCGGCGGCCGGTGTCGCTGCTGGATCCGGCGGTGTGCGGGGGCAGCCACGAAGGGCTGCTGGCGGTGCACTCGCTGTCGAAGCGGTCCAACCTCGCGGGCTACCGCGCCGGCCTCTGCTCCGGCGACCCGGCCCTGATCGCCCGCCTCCTCCACGTACGCAAACACGCGGGACACGCGGTCCCGGCGCCCGTGCAGGCGGCCATGGTGGCCGCCCTGCGGGACGACCGCCACGTGCGGCGGCAGAGGGACCGGTACGCGCACCGGAGGCGGGTTCTGCGCACGGCCGTCGAGGGGGCCGGGTTCCGCGTCGAGCACTCCGAGGGCGGGCTGTTCCTGTGGGCGACCCGGGACGAGCCGTGCTGGCCCGCCGTGGGGAAGCTGGCCGATCTCGGCATCCTCGTCGCGCCCGGTGCGTTCTACGGCGAGGCCGGTGAGCGGCACGTACGGATCGCGTTCACGGCGACCGACGAACGCGTGGCCGCGGCCGCCGCCCGGCTGGCATGACGGCGCCCGCCGCGGCGGCGACCGCGTGGCCGTAGCGCCTGACCTGACCTGACCGGCGGGCCGTCCGTTCGCACCTCCGTACGTACCGGATCGTCACTCCTCCACCACCGCCACCGCCCGTGTCCACCCGGCCCCCGCCCCCGCGATCTTGAAGGGGAAGCAGGACACCAGGAACCCGTCAGGCCCCGGCAGGGCGCCCAGGTTGCTCAGCCGCTCGATCTGGCAGTACTCCCGCTCCCGCCCCACGAAGTGGGCGGGCCACAGCACCCCGCGGTCGCCGGTGCGCTGGAATTCTTTGATCATGTGCCCGAACGGCGCGTCCAGGCTGAAGGCGTCGGTCCCGACGACCCGCACTCCGAAGTCGAGCAGCAGGTGTGTCGCCGCGGCGTCCAGACCCGCGAACTCGGTGAAGTACGCGGGCTTTCCGGCCCGCCGGTCCGCCCCGGTGTGCAGCAGCACGATGTCGTGGGGACGCGGGTCGCGGCCCGCCTCGTCGAGGGCCCGCCGTACCCGGTCGGCGCCGATGGCACCCACCGGCTCGTCGGTGAGGTCGAGTCTGAGGCCCGGCCGCAGAAACCAGTCCAGCGGCATCTGGTCGATGTGGCGCGGTGTGCCGTAGCGCGCCCGGGACCCGTAGTGCGACGGGGCGTCGACGTGGGTGCCGGTATGGGTGGTCAGCCGCACGGTGTCGAGGGACAGCAGCTCGCCGTCCGGGAGGTCGGCCGGGTCGAAGTCGATGCCGTGGTGGCGCCGCATCGCCTCGGCCATGTGCCGGCCGCCCTCGGCCGGGGTGAGGACTACGTGTTCGACCGGGTCGACCTCCCACTGACGTGCGTCCACGGTCGTCGACAGATCGATGATGCGCATGTCGGTCCCTTCCCTTTCCCGAGGCTGACGGGTCGTACGGTCCTCACGCCCCGGCGCCGGGCGCGGGGCCCGCCGGGAGCAGGTGGAACGCCTGGAGCCGGGCGGCCAGTGCCGCGCTGCCCGACCGCCGCCCCTTCGCGGCCAGATAGCCGTCCGGTCTGATCAGCGCCCAGCCGCCCGGAGGGACGCCGAGGCTCTGCCGCAGCGCGCCGTCGGGGTCGGCGAGGGCGGGGCCGTCCGCGCTGTCGCGGGAGACGACGGCGCACACCTGTACGGCCCGGCCGTACCGAGGCGCCAGTTCCGCTCCTCCCTCACCGGCGAACAGCAGAAGCAGCCACCGGGGATCGGTGAGCGCCTCCCGCAGCGCCCGGTGCCCGGGGTGGCGTGCCGCGTCCGCCTCCGTGCACGCGACCAGGTGTCCCGGGCGTACCCCGGCCGCCCCGGCGGCCGTGCCGTACGTCAGCGGGCTGTCCGCGTAGTGCAGGGCGAGGCCGGACATCCCCGCCATGATCCGGTGCTCGACGCGCTGTTTGAGCGGTCGCACGGCCTTCAGGAGGGACAGGCCCACCGGCATGGCCACCGGCGCCATGGCATGGCGCAACGCCACCAGGGCCGTGGCCGTGCGCGTCGTGGACAGCAGCCTGCCGCCCACCGGGACGCGTTCGGCGGCGTACGTGTCCAGCAGCTCCTCCCGCGCGTGCCCGCGCACCACGTCCGCCAGCTTCCACGCCAGGTTGCAGGCGTCCTGCATGCCGGTGTTCATGCCCTGCCCGGAGGCCGGGCTGTGGACGTGCGCGGCGTCACCGGCCACGAAGCAGCGGCCCGAGCGCATGGCGGTGATCATGCGCTGCTGTACGCGGAAGACCGAGACCCAGGTCGGCTCCGAGACCGCCACCGGGTACCCGAGACCGCGCGCCAGGGACCCGGCGAGCCGGTGGCGCACCGTCTCAGGATCGGCGCCCTGACCGGCGTACCCGGTGTCCACCGCACGCCACTTGGCGGGGCCGGGGAACGGCACCAGCAGCACGGTCCCGGAACCGGTGTGCACCAGGTGGTTGCTGTCGCGGGGCAGCCCCGTGTCCACCACCACGTCCGCGTTGAGCCAGGTCCGCGTCGCCTCGCCGACCAGCCGCAGCCCCAGCCGCTCGCGTACGGTGCTGCGGGAGCCGTCCGCACCCACCAGCCAGTCCGCGGTGACCTGTTCGCGGCGGCCGGCCCGGCGCAGCTCGGCGTGGACCCGGCTCCCGGCGGGCGCGCAGTCCGACAGCTCCACGCCCCACTCGATGCCGACGCCCAGGGCGGCCAGGCGCTCGCGCAGGATCTCCTCCGTCAGGACCTGGTCGAGCATCAGGGTGAACGGGTAGGCCGTGGGCAGTCGGGCGTAGTTGGTGTCGAAGCGGATCAGTTCCCGGCCGCGCGCGTGCACGGTGAAGTGGACGACCGGCCTGCCCCGCGCCACCAGGGCGTCCGCCAGGCCCATCTGGTGGCACGCCTCCAGGGTGCGCGGATGCACGGCCAGCGCCCGGCTCGTGGTCGCCGGGCCGGCCGCCCGGTCGATCACCCGCACGCGCACGCGTCGGCGGGCCAGCTCGTGCGCCAGGGTCAGCCCGGCGGGACCGGCGCCCGCGATCAGCACCTCGGGGCCGTCCGCCTCAGGCGGCATGCGGGGCTTCCGCGAAGCCCTTGGCGAGCGCCAGGGTGGCCGCGCTGTTACCGCCGACCGCCGCGCGCACCCGGGCCCGCGCGTCGGCCACCGTGGCGTCCGCGCCGAGGACGGCGGGGACGGCGGCCTCGTTGATCCCCACGGTGTGCCGGGAGGTGACGAGCAGTCCGTTCCCGGTGTCCCGTACCGACCACTCGCCGGTGTGCAGAACCATCAACGGCGGGGTGCGGACCTGCTTGTAGACGATCCGCCGCTCCTCGGGGAAGCAGACTCGCACCGACTCCGTCGTGTGCTCCGATCCGTCCTTCGCACGGGTGGCCATGGTCATCACCTGCACGCCGTCGGACGGCTCCGCCAGGTCGAGCCGGGACACGTGCGGCAGCCGGGCGGGCCACTTCCGCGCCTCCGCGAGGAACGCGTACACCGCCTCGGCGGGAGCGCGCACCAGCTCGGAGTCCTCGAACGAGAACAGCGGCTGCGCCCCGGACGCCGGGCGCTCGGCCAGCGCCTTGATGTTCGCCAGTTCTGTGCGGCTGTTGCGGTCGGTCGCGGTGGTCGTCCACCGCACGTCCTCCGGGCGGTCGTCCACCACGGCGAACGTATGACTGAGCGTCAGTTCGCAGCTGGCGCCCGGCCGTTCCCGCAGGGCCCAGGTACCGCTCATCGCGGCCACCGGGGGCGAGCACACCTCCTGCCGGAACCGGATGTTCAGCCCCTCGGGGTCCAGGGTGCGCCGCGACGTCCAGTGCTTGACCTCGCCGTTGGCGGTGGCCCAGATCCGCAGCCGCTCACCGCGGGCGTCGAGTGCCGCGCGCTCGACGTGGACGGTCGGAGTGAAGCGCCGGGGCCACTCGGCGGCGTCCCGGATCAGCGCGTACACCCGGCCGGCCGGGGCCTCGATCCCGATGCGGTGCACGGCGTGGTGGGAGGTGGGTACAGGCATGCGTCGTCGGTTCCTCTCGGGCGTACGGACGTGACGGGGGAGGCGAGCGGCAGGCGCCGGGGCTCAGTAGATGCCCAGCCCGCCACAGACGTTGAGGGCCTGCGCGGTGATGGATCCGGCGTCCTCGCCCACCAGGTGGCCGACCAGGGCGGCCACCTCCTCGGGGGTGGAGTAGCGGCCCAGCGGGATCTTGTCGTTGAAGCGGGACAGCACGTCGTCCTCGGTGATGTCCCAGGTGGCCGCGTATGCCTGCCGTACGCGGACGGCCATCGGCGTCTCCACGTAGCCGGGACACACGGCGTTGACGGTGACCCCGGTGGGAGCCAGCTCCTTGGCCAGCGCCTTGGTGAAGCCGATCAGGCCCGCCTTCGAGGCCGAGTAGGGGGCGCCCAGCGGAACGCCCTGCTTGCCCCCGGTGGAGGCGATGCTGACGATCCGTCCGGCGCCGCCTGCCGCGTCGAGACCGCCGGTGGTCAGGGCCGCGCGGGTGACCAGGAAGGCGCTGTTGAGGTTGGTGTCGATCACGTCGTACCACAGCTCGTCGGGGATGCGCGCGGTCACTCCGCCGCCGCTGCGCCCCGCGTTGTTCACCAGGACGCCCAGCGGCCCGAACCGGTCGACCGCGCGGCGCACCACCCGCTCCACCGACTCCCGGGACCGCACGTCGCCCTCGCACCCGGCCACGTCGAGCCCCTGGTCCCGCAGTTCCCCGACCACGGCATCGACGCTCCCGCGGCCTCGGGCGCACAGGAACACCGGCCGCCCGCGGGCCGCGAGCGTCTTCACCACGGCGAGCCCGATGCCGCTGGTGCCACCCGTCACGAGGGCGGCCCTGGGCGTGGCACTGGTAGTCATGGCCTTGTCCTCCGCTGTTGTGGTCCGCGGTGGGCGCGCCCGCGCGGCGCCGCCCGGCGGCACCGGGCGCCCAACCCGAACTCCCAGTCTGCGAAGACCCGTTAGAGGCTGGACCGACCGCCGTTGGGGCCGTTTCGGTGCGGCACGGCGAGGCGATCACGGCCCAAAGACGGCTCTAAGGACGGTCGAAGACGGGGTGCCACGCTCATGCCGGGCGGTCGGCCCCGTCGGCGGGCCGCCGGAGAGGAGAGCCGTATGACAGCCCCGCAGCAGCCGCCGGGAGTCCCCGTGGACACCGCGCTCTACCAGGAGATCCAGCATTTCTACGGACGCCAGATGCGTTATCTGGACGAGGCGCGGATCGAGGAGTGGGCCGGCACCTTCACCGACGACGGCGTCTTCGTCGCCAACGCCCACCCCGAGCCGTCCGTCGGGCGCGGTGCCATCGCGGCCGGGGCCCGCAAGGCCGCCGCCCTGCTGACCGAGCAGGGCGTCCAGCGCCGCCACTGGCTCGGCATGCTGGAGGCCGACGCCTGTGACGACGGCACCGTCCGCGCCCGCACCTACGCCCTGATCCTGAGCACGCCGCGCGGCGGCCGGGCGGCGGTGCACCTGAGCACGAGCTGCGACGACGTGCTCGTACGGGAGGACGGCCGGCTCCGCGTGCGGCACCGCGAGGTACGCCGCGACGACCTGCGGCCCGCGTAGTGCGGCCCCGACCCGCCGACGAGAACGGAGCCTCGCCCATGGCGGAGCGCCACCGCGACGGCCCGCGGGACAGCACCGTCGAGGGGCCGCCGCTCGACGTACTGGCGCGGCTGACAGGCGGCCCCCGCGTCGACTGCCTGCTGTCGCGGGCGGCTCGCCGCGGACCCGGGCGGCTCGCCCTGAGCGGCCCCTCCGGGGACCTGACCTACGCGACCCTGGAGGAGCGGGCCACGCGGTGCGCCGCCGCGCTGCGCGAACTGGCCGGTGGGCCCGGCGCGGTGGTGGGCATCGCCGCCGTACTGGACACGTCGTTCGCCGTCGCGTACTTCGGCGCTTCCCGGGCCCGGCACGTCAGCGCGATGTTCAACCCGCTGCTGCGCGAGGAGCGCCTGACGCACGTGCTGCGTTCCGCCGGGGCGCGGACCGTGATCGTCCCGCCGGAGATGTACGGGCGGATCCAGGCCGTACGGGGGAACCTGCCCGCGCTGCGGACTGTCGTACTCACCCACCGCGCCGAGGGGTTCCGGGCGGCCGGGGCGGAGGTGCCCGCGCTGGACGAACTGATCGACGCCGCCCCCCGCACGGCACCGCCCGCCGAAGCCGAAGCCGAAGCCGAAGCCGACCCCGAGGACGTGGCCAACCTCCAGTTCACCAGCGGCACCACCGGGGCCCCCAAGACCGTCATGCTCACCCACCGCAACCTGACGGTGAACGCCGCCCAGACCGCGTACAGCCACCGGCTGGCCCCCGAGTCCGTGCTGCTCAACACCCTGCCGTCGTTCCACCTGATGCACCTGAACATCGCGGTGACCGTCGGCGCCACCCACCTGCTGCGGCCCGGGGACGACCTCGTGCCCGCGCTGCGCGAGGGCGCCCGGCGCGGTGCGACGCACTTCTACAGCCTGCCGGTACGACTGGCCCGGCTGGCGGCGGACGACCGGCTGCCGGAGCTGTCCGTGCCCACCCTGCGGGCCGTGCTCTCCGGCGGATCGGCCCTGCCCGCCAGGACCGCCGCCGTCCTGGGCGGGCACTTCGGCGTCCCGGTCGTCCAGGGGTACGGGCTGGCCGAGACCGCGCCGTCCACGCACTTCGACGACCTGGCCGGGCCGGTGGCCGGTTCTTCGGGCCGGCCGGTGCCCGGCACCGCCTGCCGGATCGTGGACCCGCGGACCCGGGCCGTCCTCCCGGTGGGCGGCCGCGGCGAGATCCAGGTCAAGGGGCCGCAGCTGATGAAGGGATACCTCGGCAAGGAGCGGAAGGAGTCCGTGGACCCGGACGGCTGGTTCTCCACCGGCGACATCGGCGAGACGGACGCGCAGGGGCGGCTGTTCGTCGTCGACCGGGTCAAGGACGTCTTCAAGTGCGACAACTGGCTGGTCTCGCCCCTGGAGATCGAGAACGTGCTGGCCCGCTGCCCCGGGGTGAAGGACTGCGCGGTCTTCGACCACCCGGACGAGTTCAGCGGCGCCGTCGCCCACGCGCTGGTGGTCCTGGCGGACGAGGACGCCGACCAGGGCGCCGTCACCCGCTTCGTCAACGACCAACTGCCCTACTACCAGCACATCAAGTACCTCGACGTCGTACCGCGCATCCCGCGCTCACCCACCGGCAAGATCCAGCGTCGCGACCTGCGGGAGCGGGCCCTCGGCGCCACCCAGCGGCACGCCCCGGGCGCTGCCCACGACACGAAGGGCACCTCCGCCATGTTCACCTTCATCAACCGGTTCACGGTCCGGGGCGACGCCGCCGAGTTCGAGAAGCGCATCGGGGAGATCACCGCCCATATGTCGCGGCAGCCCGGTTTCCGCTCCCACCGCCTGCTCCGCTCCGCCAAGGACGCGCGGCTCTACGTCGAGATCGCCGAGTGGGACGACGCGCGGTCGCACGGCCGCGCGCTGCGCACCGAGACGTTCCAGCGGGCCGTACGCGAGGTCCAGAAGCTGGCGAGCGCGGACCCGGCCCCCTTCGTCCCGGTCACGGCGGTCGGCTGACGCAAGGCCGAGGAGCCGCCCCCACCACCCCCAACGCCCCTGCTG
>NZ_QQNA01000147.1 GCF_003346515.1 Streptomyces corynorhini | reverse complement strand
CCCCGTACCATGCCCCCGCACCCCGCCCCGCGGATCCCTGGGGCGTCGGCCCAACTGCCGCGCCGGGAGTACTACTTGAGCCAGGCAGGCCGGGAATCGACTATGCCGCCGAAATGTGCCGCAGATCTCAGTTCCCGCATCCGCGCAGTTCACCGGGGCTTCTTGGGCACGCGACCGCGCCCGGCCCGGGGCTGACGGCCAGTAGTCCAGACCAATGGTCGCCAAGTGATCACAACTCGTCTAGCCTGCTCGGCAGATGACAACCGGCGGCACGGCCGCGGGCGGTCGGCGCCTCTTTCCTCCGGCGGACCGTCCCGTATGTGAACCCCTCGCGGCCCGGTCGGCCCGGCCGTCCGGTTCACCACCGACGAAGAACAGAGCCATCAGCGGGAGCATCCCGCCCCTCCATTCGCGTAACCGGCCCTCCGCCGGAAACGACCCGGCCCGGCATGCGCCGTGCGCGTCACCGGGCTGCCATGACGCAAGGAGAAACGCCATGACTTCGATGCCGACGGCGCGGCACAGCCGGTTGGCCGCCCTGGGCGTCCATCTGCCCCCGGCCGCGGTGCCCACCCGCGATCTGGTCGCCCAGGTGGCCGGAGCACCCGGTACCC
This sequence comes from Streptomyces corynorhini, assembly GCF_003346515.1. Taxonomy (GTDB): domain Bacteria; phylum Actinomycetota; class Actinomycetes; order Streptomycetales; family Streptomycetaceae; genus Streptomyces; species Streptomyces corynorhini. Next base: position 19,584 of record NZ_QQNA01000147.1, on the reverse strand, counting down.
CGGTCGAGCGGGCCACGGGCGTCGCCGAGCGCCGCTGGGCCGACCGCAGTCCGGAGGCCGCCGAGGACTCGTACGGCCTGGCGTTGAAGGCGGCCCACGACGCCCTGCGCGTCTCCTCCTACGGCGCGGCCGACCTGGACGTGGTGATCTCCGCCTCGATCACCCGGGTCAAGGACGGCGAACACCTTTACGTGGAGCCGTCGTTCGGGCGGATGCTGGCGGAGGAGCTGGGTGCCCACTCGGCCCTCACCTTCGACGTCTCCAACGCCTGTGCCGGGGTCATGACCGGTGTCTACCTGCTCGACCGGCTGATCAGGACCGGCATGGTGCGCAACGGCATGGTGGTGAGCGGGGAGCAGGTCACCCGGGTCGCCGAGACCGCCGCCGCCGAGATGGGCCCGTCCTACGATCCGCAGTTCGCCTCCCTGTCGGTGGGCGACTCGGCGGTGGCCGTCATCCTCGACGAGTCCCAGGACGAGGCCGACCGGATCCACTACATCGACATGATGACCTCCGCCGCGTACGCGGAGCTGTGCCAGGCCGGGCCCAGCGACCGCAGCCGCGGCCTGGCGATGCACACGGACAACCGGACGATGCAGAAGGCGGACCGGATGCGCCTGTGGCCGGAGTTCCTCGGGGACATCCTGGCCAAGGAGGGCCGGACGCTCCAGGACGAGAAGTTCGACTACATCATCCAGCACCAGGTGAGCGCCAGTGTCGTCGCCAACATGAACAGCGTCGGCGAGGAGACCTTCGGCACCGCGATGCCCGCATCGCTGTCCGTGCTGGAGGAGTTCGGCAACACCGCCACCACCTCCCACTTCCTGACCCTGGCGCGGCATCTGCGCGCCGGGACCGCCGCGCGCGGAAAGAGGTACCTGCTGGTGCCGGCCGCCTCAGGACTGATCCTCGGCGCCATGTCCGCCACCATCACCCACCTGGGAGTCTGAACCATGGGTACCGTCATCACCGCGGCCCGCGTCGCCGCCCCGGCGCCAGGACCCGCCGCCGCGACCACGGTCCGGCTCGCCGGAGAGGCCGCCAGGGACTGCCTGGAGCGGGCCCGCGTCTCCACCGACGCCGTCGGCGTGCTGATCAACGTCGGCGTCTATCGCGAGCGGAACACGATCGAGCCGTCCATGGCCGCCCTGGTACAGAAGGAGGCGGGTATCCACCTCGACTACCACCAGCGCACCGGACCGACCGCCACCTTCTCCTTCGACCTGATGAACGGCGCGTGCGGGGTGCTCAACGCCGTGCAGGTCTCCGGGGCCCTGCTGGCCGGCGGCAGCACCGAACGGGTGCTGGTCACCGCGGCCGACGCGCACCCCGGCGGCCGGGCGGACCAGGACCCCGACTACCCGTACGCGGACCTGGGCGCCGCCCTGCTGCTGGAGCGCTCCCCCATACCGGAGGAGGGATTCGGGCCGGTACGGCAGCGCGGCGCCCGGGGCCCCGCCGGGGGCGCCGGTTTCCTGGACATGGCGGCCATGGGCAGCGAGGGGCGGCGCCGGATCACCGTACGCCGGGACCAGGACTGGGAACCGCGGCTGCTCGACCTGACCGTCGACACCGTCACCGGCTACGTCCGGGACGAAGGGCTGGAGCTGCCCCGTACGCTCCTGGTCTGCAACCGGCCCACCCCCGGCTTCACCGCGGCGCTCGCCGGACGGCTCGGCCTCGCCCCGGACGCCGTGATCGCGCCGGAGGCCCCGGACGCGGCCGAGGGCGTGCCGCACACCGCCGCGCCGGTCCTCGGCTATCTCCGGGCGGTCGAGGGCGGTCTGCCCGAGGGATACGACCAGTTGCTGATCGTCAGCGCCGGGGCCGGTCTCACCGCCGCGTGCGTGAGCTACCGACCGCGGGGGCGGTGACTTCATGAACAACCCGTCCTCTCCCGCCCCGCCCCCGCCCCCGGCCAGGGACGCGGCACCGGGCCGGGGACCGGACCTCGACAGGGGGATGGCCCAGCAGCTGGAGCGCCATGCCCGCGCCTTCCCCGACCGGGTCGCGATCGTCTATCCGGACGGCCGTGACGCGGCGGGCGGCGTCCGGTACGCCGAGCTGACGTACGGCCGGCTCCAGGAGCGCGTCGAGCGGCTCGCCGCCGGGCTGGCGCGCGAGGGAATCGGCAGGGGCACCAGGACCGTCGTCATGACCCGCCCGGGTCCCGATCTCTACGCCCTCCTCTACGCCCTGTTCCGGGTCGGCGCCGTGCCGGTCACGGTGGACCCGGGCATGGGGGTGCGGCGGATGCTGCACTGCTACCGGTCCGTGGGCGCGGAGGCGTTCATCGGCCCGCCCGTCGCCCACGCGGTACGGGTCTTCAGCCCGCGCACCTTCAGGACCGTGCGCACCCGTGTGACGGTGGGGCGCCGCTGGTTCTGGGGCGGTCCGACGCTGGAGCGGCTGGGACGGCACGAGGCCGCTGCGGAACCGGCGGGGCCGACGGAGCCGGGTCCCTCCGGCACGGACCTGCTGATGATCGGCTTCACCACGGGGAGCACCGGCCCCGCCAAGGGGGTCGAGTACACCCACCGGATGGGGCGGGCCATCGCCGACAGCATCCGGGACACGCACGGGTACGGCGCCGACGACGTCTCGCTGATCACCCTGCCGATGTACGGCGTCTTCGATCTGCGGTCCGGCTCCACCCTGGTGCTCGCCCCGGTGGACCCCACCAAGGTCGCGCAGGCGGACCCCGCCCCGCTCACGGAGGCGATGACCCGGTTCCGGGTCAACACGATGATCGCCTCCCCCGCGCTCCTGCGGATCCTCGCCGGGCATCTGGAGCGGCACCCCGTTCCGCTGCCCGACCTGGACCGGGTGATCGCCGGTGGCGCCCCCACCTCCCCCGACGTGATAGCGCGGCTGCGCGGAGCGCTGCACGAGCGGGCCGCCGTCCATGTGACGTACGGCGCCACCGAAGTGCTGCCCATCGCCTCCATCGAGTCCGCCGAGATCCAGGCCGAGACTGCCGCGCTCGGCGCCCGGGGCGAGGGCGCCTGCGTGGGCCGCCCGGCGACCGGCGTGGACATACGCCTCGTACGCGTCACGGACGGTCCGCTGCCGCGCTGGACGGACGGACTCGCGGTGGCGGAGGGCGAGATCGGGGAGATAGCGGTGGCCGGTGACCTGGTCAGCGCGCGCTACCACCGCGATCCCGCCGCCGACGCCCAGCACAAGATCCACGAGGAGACGGCGGACGGCGCGGGACGGGTCTGGCACCGCACCGGCGACCTGGGGCACCTCGACCACGCGGGGCGGCTCTGGTTCAGCGGGCGGCGGACCCAGCGGGTGACCACCGCCGGGGGCGATCTGCACACCGTGGGCTGCGAGGGGGTGTTCCACAGCCATCCGCTGGTGCGGCGTACGGCGCTGGTGGGCGTGGGCGAGCCCGGCGCGCAGCGCCCCGTGCTGTGTGTGGAGACCGAGGACGGGGTGGACCAAGGCGAGTGGGAGCGGCTGGTGCCGCGGCTGCGGCTGCTGGCCGAGGCACAGCCGATGACCAAGGGCATCGAGGTGTTCCTGCGTCACCCCTCCTTCCCCGTCGACGTCCGGCACAACGCGAAGATAGGCCGCGAGGAGCTGTCCCGGTGGGCCGCGCAGCAGCTCGCGTCCCGGGGCCCCGGAGCCTCCGCGGCCACGGGGACGCCCGCCGCGAGGCGGCGGATGTGGGCGCTGCGCTCCATCCCGTTGATCGGCTGGGCCTATCTGGGCGCGGGGCTCCTCGTCCCGCTCGACCAGCCGGTGCTGGTGGCGCTGTGGTGGATCGACGCGTTCCTGAGCGTCGTGGTGCACGCGGCGCAGATCCCGTTCGCCCTTCCCCGGGGCCGGGCGGTGGGCCGCGGTCCGGCCGCCACGGCCGCGCTCACCATGCTGTACGGAGCGGCCTGGTGGAAGACGCTGCCCCGGCCGGCCCCCGAGGGTGCGACCGGCGCGGCGGCCGGGACGGGAAGCGCCGCTCCACGGGAAGGCGCCGGTGTACGGGAAGGTGCCGGTTCGTCGGAAGGTGCCGGTGTACGGGAAGGTGCCGGTTCGCCGGGAGGCGCCGGTGTACGGGAAGGTGCGGGCTCGTGAAGGTGCTGGTGACGGGCGCGTCGGGATTTCTCGGCGGCCATCTGGTGGAGGGGGCCCTGCGCGCCGGCCACCAGGTCAGGGTTCTGGTCCGGCCGGGCCAGGACCACGCCCTTCCGGCCGCGCTGCCGGAGGTGGAGCGGGTCCACGGCGACCTCGGTGACGCCGCCGCGCTGAGCCGCGCCGCCGAGGGCGTCGACGTGGTGCACCACAGCGCCGCCCGGGTGACGCTGTACGGGACCCGTGCCCAGTTCTGGGAGACCAATGTGGCGGGTACCGAACGGCTGCTGACGGCCGCCCGGAGCGCCGGAGCACGGCGGTTCGTCTTCATCAGCAGCCCCAGCGCCCTGATGAACCCCGGGGAGGGCGACCGGCTCGGCATCGACGAGACCACCCCTTATCCTGACCGCTTCTACAACCACTACTCCGAGACGAAGGCCGCCGCCGAACGCCTGGTACGGGCCGCCGACGGACCGGAGTTCACCACGGTCTCGCTGCGCCCCAGGGGCATCTGGGGCCCGCGCGACCACTCCGGTTTCCTGCCGCGGCTGATCGCACGGCTGGTGGCGGGCAGGCTCCCCGACCTCTCCGGCGGCAGACGGGTCATGGCCTCCCTGTGCCACTGCGACAACGCGGTCTCTGCCGCGCTGCTGGCGGCCGAGGCCCCGGCCGAACGGGTCGGCGGCAAGGCGTACTTCATCGTCGACCGGGACCCCGTCGAGCTGCGCGAGCTGATGGTGCGCGTCACCGAGCTGTTCGGCGGCACGCCGCCCACCCGCGCGGTACCGCCGCCGTTGCGCGACGCGCTGGTCGAGGCGGTGGAGCTGCTCTGGCGCGTCCCCGCGCTCGCGGCCCGTCGCGAACCGCCCCTCAGCCGCTACTCGGTGGCGCTGCTGACCCGTTCCGGTACGTACGACACCTCGGCGGCCGAGCGGGACTTCGGCTACTCCCCCGTGATCGACGGGGAGACGGGGCTGCGGCGGCTGGCACGGTGGGTCGAGTCGGCGGGCGGCACCGAGGAGTTCGTACGCTCCGTACGCTGACCGCCCGCCGAGCACCGGCCGNNCCGGCCGGTTTCCGTACGGGTTACAACGCGACGCCGAGCAGGGCGTCGACCGTGCGCGAGACCACGCCGGGCGCGCCCTCCTCCGTGCCGCCCGCTGTCTCCTGCCGGGCGGCCCAGCGGTCGACGGCGGCGAGCGCGGCGGGGGCGTCCAGATCGTCGGACAGCGCCTCGCGCACCTCCTCGACCAGCGCCTCGGCGGGCGGCCCGTCGGGCCGCGACACCGCGGCCCGCCAGCGCGCCAGCCGCTCGACGGCGTCCCGGAGGACCTGGTCCGTCCACTCCCAGTCGGAGCGGTAGTGGTGGGCGAGGAGTGCCAGCCGGATGGCCGCCGGGTCCACGCCCTCGCGGCGCAGCGTCGACACGAAGACGAGGTTGCCCTTGGACTTGGACATCTTCTCGCCGTCCAGGCCGACCATCCCCGCGTGCACGTACGCCCGCGCGAACGGGTGCTCCCCGGTCAGCGCCTGGGCGTGCGAGGCGCCCATCTCGTGGTGCGGGAAGGCCAGATCGCTGCCGCCGCCCTGGACGTCGAAGCCCATGCCCAGGTGGTCGAGCGCGATGGCGACGCACTCGATGTGCCAGCCGGGCCTGCCGCGCCCCAGGGTGCCGCCGTCCCAGCTGGGCTCGCCCGGCCGGGCGGCCAGCCAGAGCATCGGGTCGAGGGGGTTCTTCTTGCCGGGACGCTCCGGGTCGCCGCCGCGCTCGGCCGACAGCAGCCGCATCGCCTCGGCGTCCAGCCGCGACACCTCGCCGAAGTGCGGATCGGCCGCCACGGAGAAGTAGATGTCGCCGTCGAGTTCATAGGCGGCACCGGCCTCGATCAGCCGCTCCACCAGCGGCACGATGCCCGGTATCGCCTCGACGGCACCGATGTAGTGCCGGGGCGGGAGCATGCGCAGGGCGGTCATGTCCTCGCGGAAGAGCGCCGTCTCGCGCTCGGCGAGCCCGACCCAGTCCTCCCCGTCCCGGGTCGCCCGCTCCAGCAGCGGATCGTCGACATCGGTCACGTTCTGGACATAGTGAACCTGGCGCTTGGTGTCGAGCCACACGCGCTGCACGAGGTCGAACGCGTTGTAGGTCGCCGCGTGACCCAGGTGGGTCGCGTCGTACGGCGTGATGCCGCAGACGTAGATACGGGCGACGGGACCGGGCGCGAGGGTGACGCGGCCGTCGGTCGACGTGTCGTGAATCGAGAGGTCGCGGCCCTTGCCGGGCAGGGCGGGGACCTCGGAAGCGGGCCAGGCATGCATGTCATGAGCGTAACCGGATGGAACTTCCGGATACGAACCGGATGCGCGGCGATGGCCGGTTGGGCGCTCTTGCGCGATCCGCCGGAAGCTGCTCCCGGGGTACGGCGGTGACCCGCCCCGGCGTTCAGCCGCCCGCTGTCACACCGGAGGCCAGGGAATCGGCGGCCACTGGCCCGACGGCTCGGGGTGGCGGCCGGTGTGGCGCAGCTCACGGACGCGGGCGCGTACGGCGTCGGTCTCGGCCGCGGTGAGGAGTTCGGCCAGTCGGGTGGCGAGGGGCGTGCCGGGGGCGAGGGCGTCCGCGAGCCGGGCCAGTACGGCCGTCGCCTCGCCGGTCAGCGGCTCGCCCGCCCAGCCCCACAGCAGGGTGCGCAGCTTGTCGTCCGCGTTGAAGGTGACGCCGTGGTCGATGGCGTAGAGCCGCCCGTCGGGCGCGGGCAGCAGATGGCCGCCCTTGCGGTCCCCGTTGTTGATCACGGCGTCGAGCACGGCGAGGCGCCGCAGCCGCTCGTCGTCGGCGTGCACCAGCAGCGCGGTCCTGCCCTCGCCGACCTCGGCGAGGCCGATGGCCTTCCAGCCCTCGCCCGGCTCGTCGTCCTCGACGAGGGCCAGCAGGGGGCCGGGAGCGCCGGATCCGGCATCGGTGGCGGTGGCGGTGGCGGCGTCGGTGTCCACCCCGGTGTCCGTGTCCGCCTCGGGGTCCGCCTCGGGCTCGATGTCGATCCACAGCTGGCACATGCCCTCGCCGTACGGCCCGTCCCGCAGCACGGTCGGCGGGACGAGACCCCAGCCGGTCGCCTCGGAGACCTCGTACGCCGCGACCTCGCGCTGGGCGAGCGTCCCGTCGGGGAAGTCCCACAGGGGCCGCTCCCCCGCGACGGGCTTGTAGACGCAGTGGGCCTCGCGGCCCTCGTACGCGACGGAGCAGTAGAGCACCGCGTTGGACGCCTCACGGATCCGGCCCCGTACGGTCAGCTCACCCTTGGCGAGCAGATCGACCACGCTCACGCTCCGCGGCGGTATCCGTTCTGGCGCGGGCATACGTGTCCTTCCGGGTCGAGCGGCAGGCTGCACAGGGGGCACGGCGGCCGGCCCGCGTTGACCACGTCCAGGGCGCGCTTGGCGAACGCCCTGGCCTGGGCGCCGGAGAGCCGGACGCGGAGCATCGGCGGACCGTTCTCCTCGTCCTGGAGCAGCCGCTCCTCGGCCTCGGCGAGATCCTCGTCGGTGTCCGCCTCCAGCTCCACGAGCGCCTGCGCCTCGATGATCATGCGCTGCTCGTCGCCGTCCCAGGCGAGCGCCATGGTGCCGACCCGGAACTCCTCCTCGACCGGAGCGTCGAGCGGAGCGGAGTCGGAGATCTCGGAGGGCGCCACGGCGGGCACCGGGGCGTTGCCGCCGGTACGGCGCACGACCTCGTCGAGCAGCTCGTCGATGCGCTCGGCGAGCGCCGCCACCTGGGTCTTCTCCAGGGCGACGCTGGTGACGCGCCCGGCGGCGGAAGCCTGGAGGAAGAACGTACGGCGTCCAGGCAGCCCGACCGTACCGGCCACGAAGCGGTCCGGTGGGTCGTAGAGGAACACCTGACGGGACACGTCCTGTCTCCCTTGGAAAATCGTCGGAAACGGAAATCAGCTACGGAACAGGGCGGACCGGGGGTCCGGGAAGGGCCGCCCAGCTCGCGCGGACGGCGCGTCCACCCTACTGCGCCGATGGATCACGGTGCTCCCGCGCCGCCGCCCACCACACCGGCTCCGCCCCCGCCGCCCCCGCGCGGCGCCGACCCGCCGAGATCGCCCGTGTCGCCGAGCCGCAGCACAAACGGGCTCAACCGGGTGTAACGGATGACGGTCACCGAGCACGGATCCGCGTGGATCCGCTGAAAGAGATCGAGATGCATGCCCAGGGCGTCCGCCACCAGGGACTTGATGATGTCTCCGTGCGAGCACATCAGGAAGGCGGCGTCCTCGCCGTGCTCCTCCTCCACCCGCGCGTTCCAGTCCCGTACCGCCTCGACCGCGCGTGCCTGCATCGCGCGCATCGACTCGCCGCCGGGGAACACGGCGGCGGACGGGTGGCGTTGCACGACCTCCATCAGCGGCTCCCCGGCCAGCTCGGCGAGTTTGCGGCCCGACCAGTCGCCGTAGTGGCACTCCCCGATCCGCTCGTCGGTGCGCACGTCGAGCCCCGGCCGGGCGTCGAGCAGCGGCTGGAGCGTCTCCAGACAGCGCTGCAACGGGCTGGAGACGACGGCGGCCAGCTCCACCCCCGCCAGCCGGTCCGGCAGCCCGGCGGCCTGCGCGGCGCCGCGCTCGTCGAGGCCGACGCCGGGCGTCCAGCCCGCGAGCAGACCGGCGGTGTTGGCGGTGGACCGTCCATGTCGTACGAGGATCAACGTGGCCATGCCCGTAAGCCTAGATGTATAGCCCTGTGAGGTTGGGGGCACGGGCCGGGTGACGGCCGGGGAGGTGCGGCCGGGACCGGAAAAGGGAAGAATGCCCGCCGTGATCGTGGACTGCGCCATCTACCGCGACGGACACCGCACCGACGGACCCGCCGACCTCTCCGACGCCCTCGCCCAGGCACGGGCCGAGGGCGACGCCTTCCTGTGGCTCGGGCTGCACGAGGCCACGCCCGAGGAGTTCGCGAGGGTGAGCGGCGAGTTCGGGCTGCACCCGCTGGCCGTGGAGGACGCGCTCACCGCGCACCAGCGGCCCAAGCTGGAGGTCTACGACGACTCGCTCTTCCTGGTCCTCAAGCCGGTGGCGTACGACCCGCGGAGCGACGCGGTCACCACGGGCGAGCTGATGGTCTTCATAGGGGACTCGTTCGTGGTGACCGTCCGGCACGGCGAGGGAGCCGCGCTGGCGGCCGTGCGGCGGCGGCTGGAGGCCGAGCCCGAGGTGCTCAGGCACGGCCCCACCTCCGTCATGTACGCGGTGAGCGACGCGGTCGTCGACCACTACATCGAGGTGGCCGGGGAGCTGCAGGTCGACCTGGAGGAGCTGGAGGCCGATGTCTTCGCGCCGGACGGCGGCGACGGCGGACCTGGCACGCGGGCCGCGGGCCAGGGGACTCCGACGGCCGCCCGGATCTACAACTTCAAACGGCAGGTGCTGGAGTTCCGCCGGGCCACCGGGCCGCTGGGCGCGCCGATGGCCCGGCTGGCCGGTGCGGGAGTGCCCTTCGTCCACGGGCACGCGCAGCCGTTCTTCCGGGACGTCAACGACCATCTGCTGCACGCCAACGAGCAGGTGGAGGGGCTCGACCGGCTGCTCTCCGACATCCTCTCGGCGCATCTGGCGCAGATGGGCGTGCGGCAGAACGACGACATGCGCAAGATCTCGGCCTGGGCCGCCATGGCCGCCGTCCCCACGATGGTCGCCGGCATCTACGGCATGAACTTCAAGCACATGCCGGAGCTGAAGTACGTCTGGGCCTATCCCGCGGTGATCGCCTTCATGGCGGTCGTGGTCTTCGGTCTGCACCGCCAGTTCAAACGGCGCGGCTGGCTCTGACCGGAGAGGGCGGCGGGCGGGCTCTGACCGGAGGGGGCGGAAGGCGGGCTCGGAAAGCCGGGCACAGGAGGCCGGATCGGAAGCCGGAATCGGAAGGCCGGGCTCAGAAGGCCGGGCTCAGAAGGCCGGTGCCGCGGTCGCGGGGCGGCCGAGGGGGTCGCGCCGCTCCGGCATCCTGAGCGTGACCATCCGGCGCCAGCCGCCGAGCCGTTCGTACCCGTACAGCGCGCGGATCCCCGCCGCGAGCAGCGCCGCCTTGGGCGGCGACCAGCCCAGAAGGCGGCCCATCCGGTCCATCACGGCGAGGCTCACCTCGCGGTAGACCTCGATCTCCGCGAGGGCGCACTCGCGCAGCACGCGCTGGATCATCCGGCCGCGCCCCGCCCGCGCCAGCCGCAGCAGTTCCTCGTGGCAGTAGGCGAGGTGGTTCTCCTCGTCCGCGCTGATGTTCCTGACGGCCCTGCCGACCTCGGGATGGTCGCCGAAGTACCTGACCAGCATGTTCATCTGGTCGGACGCGCGCTGCTCGGTGATGCGGCTGTGCGCGAGGTAGACGACGACGTCCTCCTCGGTCAGCGGACGCTCGCCGCGCAGCTTGGCATGGGTGAGGCCGATGCCCCGCCGCTCCAGCAGCATCGTGTAGTCGGTCTCGGGCGGCACGTCCACGGGGTCGAGGCGGCGCTTGCGCAGCAGGGCGTGGAAGATCCGGCCGTGCTTGTCCTCGTCCGCGCCGTGCCGGGTGATCTTGGGGGCGAGATCCCGCATGGAGGCGGGCACCAAGGCGGCGATCCGGCCGTTCTCCCAGCCGCCCTGGGCCTCGCCGCTGGCCGCGATGGAACAGAACAGCCGGTAGGAACGGTCGTCGTCCAGGATCTCCTGGAACAGGCTTCGGGCCGAGAGCACCACTACCGCCTCCATTGCCGCCGTTGCCGCCATCCGCGGGACGTCAGGACGTCCGTGGGAACGGACCCCCCGGACACCGAGTCAAAGGCTGTCCGGGGCGTCAGGCAACAGGTGCGCCGTTCCGCTGAGCCGAAAGAAGGAGTACGGGGACCGGTCCGGCGCGTAACCGACGGCGCCCGGAAGCGTTGTTGTAGGTGACGGCCGTGGCGGGGAAGATCCCCCGAGCCCCCACCACGGCCGCAGACTTCGTCGGCGTCACACCCCGTGCCGCGCACCCGGCCCGTTCACGGCGTCGGCCCGTTCACGGCGTCGGCCCGTTCACGGCGTCGGTCGTTCACGGCGTCGGTCCGTTCACGACGCCAGGTCGGCGCGCTCCAGGGCCTGGGTGCCGACGCGCAGCGCGGCGAGGCGCTCGTCGAGCGTGAAGCCGGCCGGGGCGAGGGTCAGCGTGGTGACCCCGGCGGCGGCGTACTCCCGCATCCGGTCGGCGATCCGGTCGACCGTGCCGAGCAGCGTGGTCGAGTCGATCAGCTGGTGCGGTACGGCCGCCGCCGCGCCCTCCTTGTCACCGGCGAGGTACTTGTCCTGGATCTCCGCGGCCTCCTTCTCGTACCCCATGCTCGCCGCGAGCCGGTTGTAGAAGTTCTGGCTGCGGCTTCCCATGCCGCCCACGTACAGGGCGGTGTACGGACGGAACGTGTCGGCCAGCGCGTGGACGTCCTCGCCCACCGCGATCGGCACGGTGGGGCAGACGTCGAAGCCCTCCATGGTCAGCCCGGCCTTCTCGCGGCCCGCCCGCAGATGGCTGATCGCCGTCTCCTCCAGATGCGCCGCCGAGGGGAAGATCAGCAGCGCGCCGTCGGCGATCTCCCCGGTCTGCGCCAGGTTCTTCGGGCCGATCGCGGCGATGTAGAGCGGGATGTGCTCGCGCTCCGGATGGACGGTGAGCTTCAGCGGCTTACCGGGGCCCCCGGGCAGCGGCAGCGTCCAGTGCGCGCCTTCGTAGGAGAGCCGTTCGCGGCTCATGGCGCGGCGGACGATCTCCACGTACTCCCGGGTGCGGGCCAGCGGCTTGTCGAACTTCACGCCGTACCAGCCCTCGGAGACCTGCGGTCCCGAGACGCCGAGCCCGAGCCGGAACCGGCCGCCGGACAGCGAGTCGAGGGTGGCGGCGGTCATCGCCGTCATCGCCGGCTGGCGCGCCGGGATCTGGAGGATCGCGGACCCGACATCGATGGACTCGGTCTGCGCGGCGACCCAGCTCAGTACGGTCGGCGCGTCGGAGCCGTACGCCTCGGCGACCCAGCAGACGTCGTAGCCGAGCCGGTCGGCCTCCTGCGCGACCGCGAGATTGTCACTGTCCATCCCCGCGCCCCAGTAGCCGAGGTTGATGCCGAGCCGCATAGCCACTCCCTTGCCGAACACCGATGAGATACCGATGAGGTGCCGATGAGATACCGACGAGCCGGATACCGAAGGCCCGACGACCGATGAACGGATATCGATTACCCATCAGTAACGTCCCTGTGTGCGGGACTCTAGCGCGCCGTACCGGCATCCGTCAGGGCCCCGTTGTCCACAGGCTCTCTCGGCGTCGGGCTGTGCCCAGTAATCTCAACCGCCATGGAGCAGAGGCATCTCGGCCGTACCGGCCTGCGTGTGTCCAGGATCGGGCTCGGCACCCTGACCTGGGGACGGGACACCGACGAGCACGACGCCGCCGACCAGTTGAAGACATTCTGGGAAGTCGGTGGAACGCTGATCGACACGGCGGACGTGTACGGCGGCGGGGAGGCCGAATATCTGCTCGGCCGCCTCGTCGAACGGCTCGTACCGCGCAGGGATCTGATCATCGCCACGAAGGCCGGCAGCGTGCCCGACCCCTACCGCCGCTTCGACGGGTCCCGGGGGTATCTGCTCTCCGCGCTGGACGCGTCGCTGGAGCGGCTCGGGACGGACTACGTGGATCTGTGGCAGATCCACGCCTTCGACACCGACACACCGCTGGAGGAGACCCTCAGCGCGCTGGACATCGCGGTCGCCAGCGGCCGGGCCCGGTACGCGGGGGTGTCGAACTTCTGCGGCTGGCAGCTGGCCAAGGCCGCCACCTGGCAGCTCGCCGCGCCCGGGATACGCACCCGGCTGGCCAGTACCCAGATGGAGTACTCCCTGCTCCAGCGCGGGGTGGAGCGCGAGGTGCTGCCCGCCGCGAACGACCTGGAGGTCGGGCTGCTGCCCTCGTCCCCGCTCGGCCGAGGAGTCCTCACCGGCAAGTACCGCGACACCGTTCCGCCGGATTCGCGGGGCGCGTCCGATCAGATGGGCCCGTTCGTCGAGCCGTATCTGGACGAGGCCGCAGGACGGATCGTGGACGCGGTCGTGACGGCCGCCGAGGGGCTGGCCACGACGCCCCTGGAAGTGGCGCTGGCCTGGGTCAGGGACCGGCCGGGGGTCGTGGCGCCCATTGTGGGCGCGCGCGACGCGCGGCAGCTCGCGGAGGCGTTGTCAGTGGAGAGCCTTAGTCTTCCTGACGAGATCTGCCAGGCGCTCGACGACGTGTCGGCGCCCGTGCACCGCTATCCCGATCAGGACTGGAGCACGCTGTGAGTACGGACCGCGACCCCGCCGCCGTGGCGGAGGCCGAGCCGGTGGCCGGGCCCGGGGGCCCGGCCACCGACGAGGCCACGGAGCCCGTGCCGGATCCGGCGGGCGCGTCGGACACCCCGGACGCCTCGGACGCGTCGGATGTTCCGGTTCCGGACGGGACTCCGGCCGGGGACGACTCCGGCTCGGACCCGGCGGGGCCCGACGACCCGCCCGGACAGGCCGGGGAGACCACCGAGGCCGCCGAGACCGCCGAGACCGCTGCCGCGCTGTCGGAGACCGAGGCCGAGCTGGCCGCCCAGCGCGAGCTGCGGGAGCGGATCGAGCGGCGGAAGGCCGAGAAGGACGGACCGATCCCCGCCGGGACGAAGCTGAGCGGACAGGCCGCCGATCTGCTCGCCGCCGTACGGGCCATGGAGAGCGGCGCCCCCGTGGACCCGTCCCTGCTGGCGCGTGCGGCGCCCGAGCGCGCTTCCGGGGTCCCTGCCCGCCCCCGGCGACCCGAGGCGTCCCCGGGCGGACAGGGACCCGTCCCGGCTCCCTCCCCGGCCTCCGCGCGGGAGCACGCCCGGGACGACGCCCGGGACCCGGTCGGGACCGGGTCCGCCGCTCCCTCGGCCGAGGGACGGGTGACGCCGCCCGAGGCGCTGGCCGCCGTACGGGCCGTGCTCGGGGAGGGCGGCGCGCCGGAGGCGCTCGCCGGGCAGCTGTGCGACGCGCTCGGGGAGCGGGCCGCCGACGCGCTGCGCGAGAACCCGTGGCTGCTGCTCTGCGCCCCGGGCGTACGGCCCGACCAGGCCGACGGGTTCGCCCGAGCGCTGCTGGGGGCCGCGTGCGGCCCCGGTGACGAGCGCCGGGCCGCCGCGCTCGTCGGCCGGCTGCTGGAGCGCGCCGCGCTGCGCGGTCACACGGCGCTGGAGGCGTCCGCGGTGCGCGAGGCGCTCGCCGGGCACGCGGTGCCCGATCCGGACGCGGCGGTACGGCACGCGGTCGCCGAGGGCGCCGTGCTGGTCTTCCAGGACGGCGACCAGGAGGACGGCGACAGCGGTACGGAGTCGGGCCCCGACGCCGAGGACGCCCCGGAGGCCGCCGCGGACCGCGCGGCGACCCCGGTGCTGCTCGGCCTCGACCGGTACGCGCTCGCCGAGGAGAGCCTCGCGGACGGGCTCACCCGACTGGTCAGGTCAGGCCCCGAGGCCGACGCCGACGCCGAGGCGTCCTGGGCCGAGGCCGCGGCCCGTGCCGCCTCCCCCTCGGCGGCCGAGCTGATCCGCGCCGTCGCGGGCCACGGGCTCGTCCTGCACACCGGCGGTGAGGCGGCGCGCGCCGAGCCGGTCGCGCTGGCCGGGGCGGCGCGCGCGCTCGGGCTGCGCGCGCTCGTCGCGGTCCACAGCGACAACGGCCGCGCGCGGCTGGGCGCCGACACCGGCGCGGTCACCGTCGCCGGGCTGCTGGAGGGCGCCCAGGGCCCGGGGCGGGACGCCGAGGGCGCCTTCGCGCTGGACCTCCTCGTGGTGCTGGACGCGCCGCAGCTGGACGTGGAGAGCGCCGCGATGCTCGTGGAGTCCCTGCCGGACACGGCACGGCTCGTGCTCAGCGGCGATCCCGGCGTGCTGTGGTCGGCCGGCGCGGGCCGGGTGTTCGGCGATCTGCTGGCGGCCGGGGTGTGCCCGCGCGTCGCCTCCCGTACCCCCGACGCGGGCCCGGTGGGCGAGCTGGTGTCGGGCATCGGCATCGGCGAGCTGAACCAGGTCGAGGCGCCGGGCAGGGAAGTGGTGATCGTCCCCGTCCGGGACGCGGGCGAGGCCGTGCACCGCACGGTGCAGCTGGTCGCCGAGTCGGTGCCGCGCGCCTTCGGGGTGGAGCCGGGACAGACCCAGGTCATCACCGTGGGCCATGGCGGCTCCGCCGGTACGCGCGCGCTGAACGCGGCTCTCAAGCAGCGCCTCAACCCCGGCCCCGGCGCGTTCGGCGGCTTCGACCCGGGCGACAGCGTCGCCTACGTACCGGCACCGGGCCGGACGCTTCAGGCCACGGTGGTCTCGGCGGACACCGAGGGGCTGCGGCTGGACTGCGCGGGCACCGCGGTCGTCGTCCCCCGGGACCGCGTCGAGTCGGCCGTGCGCCACGGCTGGGCCCTCACCGCGCACCAGGCGGCGGGGATGCGCTGGCCCGCGGCGGTCGTCGTGCTCCCCGGCGACGCGGCGCAGGGGCTCAACCGCCCCTGGGTCTACACGGCCTTCAGCCGGGGCGAGCGCCACCTGTCGGTGGTCCACGGCGTCGAGCAGGCGCTGGCCCACGCGGTGACGAACCTCCCCTCCGAGGACCGCACCACCCGGCTGCGTCCGCTGCTGGAGGCGCTGCCTACGGCGGATCCCGGCCGGTAGGGGCACGCCGGTAGGGGCACGCTGGGTCGCGGCGTGTCGGTGGCCCCCGGGCCACCGACAAGCCCGAGCCCGCGGTCAGGCGTCCTGTTCCTCCAGGTCGTCCAGGTCCGCGTCGAGGTCGTCCTCGTCGAAGACGGCGCTGACGTCGAACCGGCACACCACCTGCTGCGGGTCCGCCTGCTCGAAGGGCGCCGACAGCCATTCCCCCGGTTCCGGGAGGTCGTCCGCCGCCGCGACCCAGAGGGTGGAATCGCCCTCTTCGAGGCCGAACTCCTTGTGCCGGGAGGCGATCTCGTCCGGTTCGTACTCGCCGAAGAGCACACCGAGCGCGGCGTGCACACTGCCGCCCACCGCGGCTCCGATGTCGCTGTCGCGCTCCACGTCGGCGATGCGCTGTGCCTGTGCGAGCAGCCGCTGCGGCTCCGCCACCGCGTAGTCACGCCGGATCAGCACGCTGAGGGCGTTGGGCTCCTCGGGACCGTTGTAAGGGGGCAGGGAGTCGTCGGGGTCCGGGATCTCGAAGGGAGTGACCTCGTCGTAACGGTTGTAGAGCCGCTCGTCGTAGACCTCGGCGGCGACGGCGAGGGCGTTGAACGCGTCGGAGACCGCCGGGTCGTCCTCGCCCGTACGGTGTTCGACCGCTGCCAGGTGGCGGTCCAGAGCGGCCTTGACCGCCTCGGCGGCAGCGCGTACCTCGGCAGCGGTGGGCTGCGCAGCATCAGACATAGTGCAGACGCTATCCGTACCGGGGCTCTGCCCGCACAATAGATGCGATGCCGGAATACGAATTTGTCGACGTGTACGTGCCGCGCGGGGTCTCCCGCAAGGATGCGGCCCGTCTCCTCACCGACCACGCCGAGTACGGACACTGGGAACTGGACCGTCTGAGCCTGCACCGGGACGGCAGCAGAAGAGTGCGACTGCGCCGGCGCATCATCCGCCAGGTGCGCGCCACCTGGTGAGTACGGCGGAACGGGCCCCGCTGCTGCGGGGCCCGCCCTGGGACCGCTGGTTCCGTCGCCTTCCGGCGCCTTCCGTGCCGTCCGGCTACGCGGAGGCGCGGGCCCGACGGTAGAGGACGGTGCCCGCGAGCAGCATCCCGGCGCCCACCGGGATCGCGACGCCGAGTCCGCCGGCACCGGTCGAGGCGAGCACCTCCTTGTCGGTCTCCGGCGCGGTCTCCGTCTTCGCGACGGTCTGCGTCTCCGGGGTGTTCGGAGTGTGCGGCGCCGGGGGGACGGTGCGCGGCTCGGTCGGCTTGCCGGGCTTGCCCGGGGTGCCGGGCTCGCCGGGCTTCTCCGGCTGGACCGGCGGCGGGGTGACGGGCGACTCGACGTTCGCGCAGCCGTTGCCGAAGACCGGGTTCAGCAGCCCGACGACGTCGATGCTGTTGCCGCACACGTTGACGGGGATGTCGACGGGCACCTGGATGTTGTTGCCGGAGCCGACGCCCGGCGAGTTGGCCGTACCGCTCCCGGCGTGCGCGCCGCCGCCGGTGTGCGAGCCGCCCGCGTGCGCTCCCCCGGCCGGCCCGGTGTGCGTGGCACCGGGGTGTGAGCCGCCCTGGTGGGAGCCGCCGTGTGCCGGAGTGGTGTGCGCACCGCCGCCGGGCGCGTCACCGTGTCCTGACGGCTTGCCCGATGTGTTGGCGCACTTGTTGCCGAAGGCCGGGTTGAGGACCCCGACGACATCGACCGTGTTGCCGCACACATTGACCGGAACGTGTACCGGCACCTGGACGTTGTTCCCGGACAGCACACCCGGAGAATTCGCCGTGGTGCTGCCGGCTCCCGCGTCCGCCTGCGCGTAGCCGCCACCGAGGGCGAGCACGCCGCCCGCCGCCGCCACGGTGATCAGGCTCTTGCGCGTGACCTGCCTCATTGCTTCGTTCCCTGCCTTCTGCCTTGGGACTGCCCTGGGCATCGGTGCCGGGGCAGGATGCCCAGCGGCCCCGGAGCGCGAGGCGCGCTCCGGGGCCGGGGCCGGGCTCAGACCCTCGCGGGTGAGAGCGACGACGTCACTTGTTGATGCAGACGTTGCCGAAGCTGGGGTTCAGCAGCCCGATCACGTTGATGGTGTTGCCGCAGACGTTCACCGGGATGTGAACGGGAACCTGGACCACGTTGCCCGAGAGCACACCGGGGGAACCGATGGCGGCGGCCTGCGCACCGGAGTCGGCGACGGCCATGCCCGCGCCCGCGAGCACGAGACCACCGGTGACAGCCGCAGCAGCGACGACCTTCTTGATCATTTTTTCCTCCTTGGAGAGCACATGCGGTCCCAGCCGCGGACCGCACATCTGTAACGAGGAGGAATGAACGAGGCTACGACCGTTTGGCGGCGTTCACTCTTCTCAGGCGCATACGCACACGCTGGCGAATTGGATCACGGGGAACGGCCGGTTCAGCTGTGGTCGATGAACCGGTCCAGGACGCGCACACCGAACTTGAGGCCGTCCACCGGCACCCGCTCGTCGATGCCGTGGAACATCCCGGCGAAGTCCAGCTCGGGCGGCAGCTTCAGCGGGGCGAAACCGAAGCCGCGGATGCCGAGGTCGTCGAAGGACTTGGCGTCCGTGCCGCCCGACAGCATGTACGGAACGGCCCGCGCGATCGGGTCCTCCGCCGACAGCGCCGTCTGCATGGCGTCCACGAGGCTTCCGTCGAAGGTGGTCTCCAGCGCCTTGTCGCCGTGCACGTCCTCGCGCCTGACCCGGGGGCCGAGGATCCGGTCGAGGTCGGCGAGGAACTCGTCCTCGAACCCCGGCAGGAACCGGCCGTCGACATGGGCGGTCGCCTGGCCGGGGATCACGTTCACCTTGTAGCCGGCGCCGAGCATGGTGGGGGCCGCCGAGTTGCGCAGGGTGGCGCCGATCATCTTCGCGATGCCGCCGAGCTTGACGAGCGTCGCGTCCATGTCCTCCGGGTCGAGCGGGGTGCCGAGCGCGTCGGACAGCTCGTCCAGGAACGACCGCACGGTCTTGGTCACCCGCACCGGCCACTCGTGCCGGCCCAGCCGCCCCACGGCCTCGCACAGCTCGGTGATCGCGTTGTCGTCGTTGGTCATCGAGCCGTGCCCGGCGGTGCCGTCCACGGTCAGCCGCATCCAGTGCATGCCCTTCTGCGCCGTCTCGACGAGGTAGAGCCGCAGATTCTCGTTGACGGTGAAGGAGAACCCGCCGACCTCGCTGATCGCCTCCGTGACGCCCTCGAAGAGCCCGGGGTGCTTGTCGACGAGGAACCGGGCGCCGTACGTACCGCCCGCCTCCTCGTCGGCGAGGAAGGCCAGCACGATGTCGCGCGGGGGCTTGCGTCCGCTGCGCATCCTGTCCCGTACGACCGCGAGGGTCATCGCGTCCATGTCCTTCATGTCGACCGCGCCCCGGCCCCACACGCAGCCGTCCGCGATCTCACCGGAGAAGGGGTGGTGGCGCCAGTCCTCGGCGTTGGCCGGGACGACATCGGTGTGGCCGTGGATGAGCAGGGCGGGCTTCGACGGGTCCTCGCCCTCGATCCGGGCGACGGTGGAGGCGCGGCCCTTGTGCGACTCGAAGATCTTCGGTTCCAGCCCCACCTCGGCGAGTTTCTCCGCCACGTACTCGGCGGCGGCCCGCTCCCCGGGCCCCGAGTGGTCGCCGTAGTTGCTGGTGTCGATCCGGATCAGATCACGGCAGAGGTCGACGACCTCGTCCTGGCCCGAAACGGTCCTGCCCGCGTTCGGCTCGCTCACGCTGCTCACTCCCACGGTCGTCACTGCTGGTCCTCGGCCCGGTACCGGGC
>NZ_QQNA01000146.1 GCF_003346515.1 Streptomyces corynorhini | reverse complement strand
GGGACGCGCCGTCGGCCGAGGGGGCCCTGCCGTCGCAGCCGCCAGGAGCGGGGCACCCGCTCGGTACGGACGTCCTGGGCCGCGACGTGCTGTGGCTCGTCCTGCACGGCGGCGCCTCGGTCCTGGGCAGCGCCCTGGCCGCGCTGCTGATCGGCATGGCCGCCGGGGTGCCGCTGGGGCTGCTGGCCGCGGGTCCGCGGCGCGGCCTCGACGAGTGGGTGATGCGCGGCCTCGACCTGCTGCTCGCCTTTCCCGGACTGCTGGTGCTGATGGCCCTGGCCGCGACGGGACACCGCGACGGATACTGGCTGGTGACGGTCGCCGGGGTGCTCCAAGTACCTTCCGTGGCACGCCTGGTACGCGGAGCCGCGCTCGCGCCCGGCACCCGGACGGTCGTCGAGGCGCTGCGGATGCAGGGGCGCGGCTGGGCGTACATCAACCTTCGGCACCTGGCGCGGGAGCTGGCCGCTCCGCTGGCCACGGACGCGGGCGGCCGGTTCTCCGTGGTGCTGTATCTGCTGGCCGCCGCCAACTTTCTCGGCCTGGGGCTGCCCGTGTCCTCGCCGGACTGGGCGGTACTCATCGAGCGCAACAGCGACGCCCTGTTCACCCAGCCCGCCGCGGTGCTGGTGCCCGCCGGTCTGCTGACGGCGCTGTGCGTCGGAGGCAACCTGCTCGTGGACCGCGCTCTCGCACGCGGGAGGAGAGGCCGGTGACCGGCACCGCCCCTGTGCCGCCGCTGCACGTCCCGGAGATCTCCGCGCATGCCGACGGCGCGGAGCGCCCGCTGCTGGACCGGGTCGCACTGACCGTCCCCGGCGGTGCCGTCATCGCGGTCGTCGGCCCGTCGGGCAGCGGCAAGACGACGCTCGGCCTGGCGGCCCTCGGTGCCTCGCGCGGCGGCGTGCGGCTGACCGGACGCGTCCTGCTGGCAGGCCGGGACCTGCTGCTTCTGGCACCCGCCCGGCGCCCCGCCGCTCGGGCCGGCCGGGCCGCGCATCTGCCGCAGCACCCGGAGACCGTGCTGGACCCGGTCCGCCGGGCGGGCGGCGGGCTGACGGAACTGGCCGCCCTCGGACACCCGGCACGGGCCGCGCGGGGGCCCGCCGCGCGCCGGGCGCTGGCCCTGGCCGGGCTGGAGTGGGAGGCCGTACGCCGCCGCTTCCCGCACCAGCTCTCCGGCGGTCAGCAGCAGCGTCTGGCGCTCGCCTCCGCCCTGGTGACGGGGGCCCGGCTGCTGGTGCTGGACGAGCCGACGAGCGGCCTTGACCCGGCGCTCGCGCACGTTCTGGGCCGTACGGTACGGGCGCTCGCGGACGAGGGCGTGGGCGTGCTGCTGCTCAGTCACGACCTGTCGCTGGTACGGGAGGCGGCAGACCGGGTCATCGTGCTGGAACACGGCCGGGCTGTGGACGACGGGCCGACGGCGGACGTCCTCGGCGACGGGCCGAACGCCGTCGGCCACCGGTTGGCGGTCCGCCATCGGGCCACCCGGGAGCTGCTGGCCGCGGAACGCGGCGCGGACGCGGGCAAGGAGGCGGACCCGATGGCGGCGGACCCGATGGCTGCCGACCGGATCTCCGTCGACCTGATGGCGGCGGACCTGATGGCGGCCGACCCGGTCGCCGCCGACCCGATCTCCGCCGACCCGGCGCCGGAGGGCCGCAGCGCCGTCACCGCCGCGGGCATCGTCGTGCGCCGCCGGTCCGGCGATCCGCTGGCCGGACCGGTGACGATGGCGTTCCCGCCCGGCACCAAGCGCGCGCTGCTCGGCCCCTCCGGCTCCGGCAAGACGACCTTCGGCCGGGCGCTCGCCGGGCTGACCACGCCGTCCGGGGGCGAGATACGACTCGACGGCCGCCCTCTTCCTCACCGCGTCGACCGGCGGACGCCCGCACAGCGCCGCGCCATCCAGTACGTGCACCAGAACAGCGCCGGTTCCTTCGAGGAGCACCGTCCCGTACTCGGCCAACTCGCCGACACCGCGAGGTTGCTGCGCGGCCTGCACACCGAGGAGGCGACGGCGGAAGCGATCCGGGCCGCCGGTGCCCTGGGGCTCGACCGGGCGTTGCTCGGCCGGACCCCGGACCGGCTCTCCGGCGGCCAGCTCCAGCGCTGCGCGCTGGTCAGGGCTTTGACGGCCCGCCCGGCCCTGCTCGTCTGCGACGAAGTGACCTCGGCGCTGGACACCGTCTCCCGGCAACGGGTCATCGAGGCGCTGCCCCGCCTCCTCGCCCCGGCCAGGACCGCCCTGCTGTTCATCAGCCACGACCTGCCCGCGGTCCGTGCCCTGACCGAGGAGGCCGCGCTGTTCGACGGCGGTCGCTGTGTGCGGCGCGGGTCCGTCGACGAGATCCTGCCCGCCGCGTGGTCCGGCGCGCCCGGCTCCGGCGGCGCCGCGGGCCCGTCCCGCGGTCTTTCCGGGGACGGCCGGGAACTACCCCACGGGCGCGGCCGACTTGTGGAGTGAGCCAGTGCTGCTCCCGAAGATCGATGAGGGCCGGACCTGACGTACGTGAGCACCCCCTCGTACCGCTCGCGCGGGCTCTTCGGGCGACACGCATGTGGGCCGCGACGGGCGGGCCGCTACGGGTGGGCCGCTACGGGCGGGCGGCGCGGGCTTGACAGCAGACCGAGCGAGCGACCAGGAGACGACACGGTGACTCCTCCCCCGGATAAATCCGGGGGCTTCTCGTTACGCCGGGTTGGCGTCGCGACGGACCAGCCCGGCCCGTAGAACGTTGAGTGCTCCGACAGTGTCGGCGTGCGCCTGGTGGCCGCAGCTGACGCAGTGGAACTTCTCCTGTGTGGGCCGGTTCTCCACTGAGAGGTGCCCGCATTCGGGGCAGATCCGGGAGGTGTTGCGGGGGTCCACGGCGATCACTTCCCGTCCGGCGCTTTCAGCCTTGGCGTGCAGGATCGTCAGGAACACCCCCCATCCGACATCGGAAATGCTGCGGTTGAGCCCGGCCTTCGCGGCGGCCCTGTTGGGCAGGAAGCTGCCCGCGTTCTCGGGGTCGGGCTTGGGTGCGGGGGCCTTGACCATGTTGCGGATCTTGAGGTCTTCGTGCGCGATGAAGTCATGCACGCGGACCAGGCCGAGCGCGGTCTTGTGCGCGTGGTCCAGGCGCTGACGCCTGACTTTGCCGTGCAGCGTGGCGACCTTCTCCACGGCGCGTTGATGGTTACCGGTGCGCTTGTCCCGGCGGACACGGGGAAACCGGGACAGGGTTTGCTGTGCGGCTTCGAGCTTGGCGGCGGCGCGGCGGCCGTGTCGCGGGTTGGGCACGAACTCGCCGTTGGAGCCGGCGAGGAAGCTGGCGATGCCCAGGTCGATCCCGACCACGCTGCCGGTCGCGGGCAGCGGCTCGGATTGGTCCTGTTCGGAGGTCAGCACGACGAACCGTTTGCGGCCCTCGCGCTTGACGCTGACGGTCTTGACCCTGCCGGTCACGGCGCGATGCTGGTTGACCTTGACGTGCCCGACACCTTGCAGACGCACCCGGGTCACCGGGTCGTGCGGGGTGGAGTCCCAACGGCAGCCGTCGCCGTCCCTGGGGAACTCCACCGTGTCGAACCAGTTCACGCCCCGGAACCGGGGGTAGCCGGGCGTGTCACCGGACTTGATCCGGCGGAAGAACGCCTGCATCGCCTTGTCCAGGCGGCGCAGGGTGGCCTGCTGTGAGGAGAACGACCACCGGCCCTGACGCTCCGGGTCGAAGGCCCGGATGTCCTTGAGCTGCGCCGACTGCATCCCGTACTTCACGCTCGTCTTGGAGACGTGCCGGTAGGCGTCGCGGCGTTCCTGCAAGGCCCCGTTGTAGAGCGAGCAGTGATCCCGCAGCATCTCGTCCAGCGCCTGTTCCTGGCGGACGGTGGGCCGCATGAGGAACTTGTACGCACGGATCATCCAGCCCACCCCCTTCGGTCGAGTTCTCCTCATCCTACTACATTTGGTGTATGTCACCACGATGGGAACCAAATGCCAATATCCGCACCGGTCGTCACGTCGCATACAACCTGCACGCCCATCTGGTGTTCGTCACCAAGTACCGTAAGGGCGTCTTCGATGACGCCATGCTCCAGCGGTGCGAGGAGATCATGCGCGAGGTCTGCGCCGGCTTCGAGACGGAGCTACGGGAGTTCAACGGCGAGGCCGACCATGTACACCTACTCGTGCACTACCCGCCCAAGATCGCCCTGTCGAAGCTGATCAACTCGCTCAAGGGAGTCAGCTCGCGCTACCTGCGGGCGGAGTACACCGGCCGGATCAACCGGATCGGCCTGGGCTCTGTCTTCTGGTCCCGCTCCTACTTCGCCGGGTCCTGCGGCGGAGCGCCGCTTAGCATCATCCGGCAGTACATCGAAGGCCAACAGCGACCTGTCTGACCGTCAAAACGGAGGCGCAGAGCACTCCTGCGCTTCGCGCCTCCGCTCCAAGGATGCGTTTCCCTCCCCGGCCGAAGCCGGGGATACCCACACAAGGTTAGGGATGGAGTACGAGCAGCGCGGCGTTGTCTGGCGAAGCTCCTGACCGGGGCCGCTCGCTGAGCCGGGGGCGGGTCAGCGGAGCGGGAGCGGTAGTTCGGTGAGCAGCGCGCGCACGCGCCGCTCGATCTCGTCCCTGATCGGGCGGACCGCCTCGACGCCCTGTCCCGCCGGGTCGTCGAGGCTCCAGTCGAGGTAGCGCTTGCCGGGGAAGACCGGGCAGGTGTCGCCGCAGCCCATGGTGATCACCACGTCGGACGCCCGCACGGCCGTGACGGTCAGCACCTTCGGCGTCTCGGCCGACATGTCGATGCCCGCCTCGGCCATCGCGGCGACGGCCGCCGGGTTCACGGTGTCGGCCGGCGCGGAACCGGCCGAGCGCACCTCGACCCGGCCGCCGGAGAGGTGGGTGAGGAAGGCGGCGGCCATCTGCGAGCGGCCCGCGTTGTGGACGCACACGAACAGGACGGACGGCTTCGGGGTCTCAGCCATGGGCGGAACCTTCCGGTACGAGGGGTGGCGGCGGGAAGCAGCGGCGGGCGCCGAGCGCGACGTGGACCAGGCCGATGAGGACCGGCACTTCGATGAGCGGGCCGACGACTCCGGCCAGGGCCTGGCCCGAGGTGGCGCCGAAGGTGGCGATGGCGACCGCGATGGCCAGCTCGAAGTTGTTGCCCGCCGCCGTGAACGCCAGCGTCGTCGCCCTCGGGTGGTCGAGGCCGAGCGCGCGGCCGACGGCCATGGACCCGGCCCACATCACACCGAAGTACACGAGCAGGGGCGGGGCGATCCGGGCGACGTCGAGGGGCCGGGAGGTGATGGCGTCGCCCTGGAGCGCGAAGAGGACGACGACGGTGAACAGCAGCCCGTACAGGGCGAACGGGCCGATGCGGGGGAGCAGTTCCGTCTCGTACCAGGTACGGCCCCTTGCTCTCTCGCCCAGGTGGCGGGTGAGGAATCCGGCGAGCAGCGGGATGCCGAGGAAGATCAGGACGGAGCGGGCGATCTCCCACATCGACACGTCGAGTGCCGTCTGCTCCAGACCGAGCCATCCGGGCAGCACGCTCAGGTAGAACCAGCCCAGCGCGGCGAACGCGACCACCTGGAAAGCGGAGTTCAGCGCCACGAGGACGGCGGCCGCGTCGCGGTCGCCGCACGCGAGGTCGTTCCAGATGATGACCATCGCGATGCAGCGCGCCAGGCCGACGATGATCAACCCGGTGCGGTACGCGGGCAGGTCGGGCAGGAAGAGCCAGGCGAGCGCGAACATCAGGGCCGGGCCGACGAGCCAGTTCAGGGCCAGCGACGGGATGAGGAGGCGCGGGTCACGGGTGACGGTGCCGAGGCGGTCGTAGCGCACCTTCGCGAGGACCGGGTACATCATCACCAGCAGGCCGAGCGCGATCGGCAGCGAGACGCCGGTGACGGTGACCTTCGCGAGCGCGTCCCCCAGGCCCGGCACGAGGCGGCCGAGGCCGAGACCGGCGGCCATCGCGAGCAGGATCCACCCGGCGAGGAACCGGTCCAGGAACGACAGCCGCGCGACGGTGCTCACGCGCCCTGCCCGGTGGGCTCGGTGAGTCCAGTGGGTCCAGTGGGTCCAGTGGGATCAGCGGGATCGGCGGGCTCGGTCGATCCGGCGAGTCCGGCGGGTTCGGCGAGTTCCGTGAGCCCCGTGGGTCCAGCAAGTCCGGTGGATCCAGCGAGCCCGGTGGGCCGGGTGAGGACCGCCGCGAGCCGGTCCGTCATCTGCGGCAGCAGCCGGTAGTACACCCACGTCCCGCGCCGTTCGGAGTCGATGAGACCGGCCTGCTTCAGCAGCTTGAGGTGGTGCGAGATCGTCGGCTGCGACAGATCGAAGGCCGGGGTGAGGTCGCAGACGCAGACCTCCCCGCCCGCCCGGGAAGCGATCATCGACAGCAGCCGCAGCCGCACCGGGTCCCCGAGCGCCTTGAACACCCGTGCCAGATCGGCGGCTTGTTCCTCGTCCAGCGGGGCGGTCAGCAGGGTCGGGCAGCACGCGTCGGTGTCGTCCTGGCCGAGCACCACCAGCTCTTGTTTCGACATTCTTCTATATTGATGCTTTTCAATTCAATGCGCAAGGCCGCATCGAAAGATGTCAATGCGGCCTGACCGAAGACCTGGCGTGGGTGTCTGGCGCCGGTACTTCGCCCCCGCCCACGAGCGTCTCCTCGACCGGCACCACGGCGACCAGTCGGTCCGCGTCCGGTGAACCGGAGCGCGGCGGCCGTCCGCTCACCGTCGCGCCCGTACCCGTACCCGTACCCGTACCCGTACCCGTGCCGGTGCCCGCGCTCCGTGCCCGCGCTGGCCGGGTCCGGGATCCCGGATTAGCTTGGATCCACTCGACCAGGTCGGCTCCGACGGGGATGGTGGTCCGTGCGCAGAGCAGGTTCCCGCGGATCCGCACGGCCCGGACACCCAGCAGGCCCAGCACGCCCAGCACGCCCAGCACGCCCCGGACGCCCCGGACACCCCACCGGTACGCACGAGGGCCTGCCGGATCCGCGGTACAAGTGGATCGCTCTGTCCAACACCACGCTGGGCGTACTGATCGCGACGATCAACCTGTCGATCATCCTGATCGCGCTGCCGGACATCTTCCGGGGCATCGGGGTCGATCCGCTGGAGCCCGGCAACACGAGTCTGCTGCTCTGGCTGATCATGAGTTACATGGTGGTCACCGCCGTGCTGGTGGTGAGCTTCGGCCGACTCGGGGACATGTACGGCCGGGTGCGCATGTACAACATGGGGTTCGCCGTCTTCACCCTGTTCTCCGTGCTGCTCTCGGTGACCTGGCTGCACGGCACGGCCGGCGCCCTGTGGCTGATCGGGATGCGGGTGCTCCAGGGAGTGGGCGGGGCGATGCTCATGGCGAACTCCAACGCCATCCTCACGGACGCCTTCCCGGCCGGGCAGCGCGGTCTCGCGCTCGGCCTCAACCAGGTCGCCGGGATCGCCGGGTCGTTCATCGGGCTGGTCCTGGGCGGGCTGCTCGGCCCTCTCGACTGGCACCTGGTCTTCCTGGTCTCCGTACCGTTCGGTCTCTTCGGCACCATCTGGGCGTACATGAAGCTGCGCGACACCGGTGTCCGCGCCCCCGCCCGGCTCGACTGGTGGGGCAATCTGACGTTCGCCGTCGGCCTGATCGCCGTCCTGTCCGGCATCACGTACGGCATCCAGCCCTACGGCGGCGACACGATGGGCTGGACCAACCCCTGGGTGCTCGGCGCGATCGGCGGCGGGCTGGCGCTGCTGGCGCTGTTCTGTCTGATCGAGACCAGGGTCGCCGAGCCGATGTTCCATCTGGCGCTGTTCCGGATCCGCGCGTTCACGGCGGGGAACGTGGCCAGTCTGCTGGCCTCGCTGGGGCGCGGCGGGCTGATGTTCATCCTGATCATCTGGCTCCAGGGGATCTGGCTGCCGAGGCACGGCTACGGCTTCGAGCAGACCCCGCTGTGGGCCGGGATCTACATGCTGCCCCTGACCATCGGGTTCCTGATCGCAGGGCCGTTCTCCGGCTGGGCCTCCGACCGGCTGGGCGCCCGGCTCTTCACCACAGGCGGCATGGTGCTGGCCGCCGCGACCTTCATGGCGCTCAAGGAGCTGCCGGTCGACTTCGGCTATCCCTGGTTCGCCGTCATCCTGCTCTGCAACGGGCTGGCGATGGGGCTGTTCGCCTCGCCCAACCGGGCGGCGATCATGAACAGCCTGCCGCCGGACCAGCGCGGCGTGGGCGCCGGGATCAGCACCACGTTCCAGAACTCGGCCACCGTACTGTCCATCGGGATCTTCTTCTCCCTGATGATCGCCGGTCTGGCGAGTTCCCTGCCCGCCTCCCTCACCCACGGCCTGACCGCCGAAGGTGTCTCCGGCGCCGACGCGGCGCGGGTGGCGGCGCTGCCGCCCGTCGGTGTGCTGTTCGCCGCGCTCCTGGGATACAACCCGGTACGGACCCTGGTCGGGCCGGAGGCGCTGGCGCGGCTGCCGAGCGGGCACGCCGACTACCTCACCGGGCGGGCGTTCTTCCCGAAGCTGATCTCCGAGCCCTTCTCGCAGGGCCTCTCCATCGCCTTCGACTTCGCCATCGCCGCTTGCCTGGTGGCGGCTCTCGCCTCGCTGCTGCGCGGGGGCCGTTACGTCCACGACGAGCGGGCGGGCGAGGCGTGAGGAGAGGCGCGGGCCGACGGGACCGCGCTCAGCCGCCGCCGACGTCGATGCCGGTGCCGGTGCTGCCGCCGACCTCGACGCCGTCGCCGCCGCCGGAGCCGCGGCGCAGGACGACGAAGTGGCGCCCGGCCTCCGTCCAGTGCTCGGCGGCCGTCCAGCCGGTGGTCCTGCCGTAACGATTCAGCGCGTGGCAGCTGAGCCGCGCCCAGGTGAACGCCGCCCCCGCCGTGCCCCTGCCGTCGTCCACCCGCGCCTGGAACCGCTCGTCCAGGTCGCTGTCCCCGGCGGCGAGCGCGGTCTCGACCATCAGGGCGCCCGACGGGCTGAGGATGCGGGCCGCACGGTCGAGCAGCGCGCGCGGATCGCCGCCGATGCCGATGTTGCCGTCGATGAGGAGGCCGGTGTCCCAGCCGCCCTCGTCGGGGACCGGGTCGAAGACCGACTGCTCGCGCGCCCGGCCGCCCGCCCGTACCGTACGGGTGACCGCCGCCGGGCTGACGTCGATCCCCAGCGTCCGGTGTCCGGCGCGGGTCAGCGCCCGTACGAGGCGACCGGGGCCGCAGCCGATGTCGAGTACGGTGCCGCGGCAGCGCGCGAGCACGGTCCGGTCCGCCGCGTCGGGCTCGGCGCACCAGCGCTCCACGTCCAGCGGGAGCAGCCCGCCGTCCGAGCGGCGCAGGAACAGCGGACCGCGTCCAGCGCGCAGCGCGTCGCTGTAGGGGTCGGCGTGCCACGGCAGGGTCTGACGCCCGCGCACCGGGGCGCTGCCGGACCCCGCGGTGCGCTGCGGTGCCGAGGTCACGGCGCCGCCACCGGCGTCAGCCGGGCGAGCGCGGCGGCGAAGCGGCTGCCCGGGGCCTCGGCGGCGACCACCCGGGCGTCGTGCGCGGTGTCGACGTCCCGGAGGACCGGGAGGTTCCGTACCGTCAGCCCGGCGTCGGTCAGCCGGGCCCGCTGCACCGCGCCGGTCTCGGGCAGCGACATCGGCACGCCGAGGAGCAGCGCCGGATCCGGTACGGCGAGGCCGAGCGCCCAGAAACCGCCGTCGACCGCAGGACCGAACCACGCGTCGGCGGCCCGCCACGCGGACGGCTCCAGCGCGGGAGCCAGCTCGGCGGCGGAGACCTGGGGGGTGTCCATGCCCAGCAGTACGGTGGGTCCCTCGCACGCCGCGAAGGCGGCGGCCAGGCGTTCGTCGAGCCCGCCCGCACCCTGCGGCAGCACCTCGAAGCCGGGCGGCAGCCACGGACCCGGGCTGCCGTCCAGCACCAGCACCCGGCGGCGCGCGGGCAGGGCGCGGACGGTGGCGAGCGTGTCGGCGAGCGCGGCCTCGGCCAGCCCGGCCGCCTCCAGCGGGCTGAAGGGCGGCGTGAGCCGGGTCTTCACCCGGCCGGGGAGCGGTTCCTTGGCCATCACGAGCAGCGTGGTCATCGCACCGCCTCCAGGGGGCGGGCCGCGCACGAAGAACCAGGAAACGGATTAATAACAACTTGTTTCACTAATACGAACATTCTTGGACGATAGGTGTGCCGGGGCGCCGCGCCACGGTCCCGCGCCGGGAACGGCACGGAATTCCCCGGCCCGGTCGGAGCGGCCCCCGACGCGCCGGGCGGGATGCCGCACCGGACCCCGCTCGACCGTGCATAACGTGACCGCGTGACCCTGCACTCGCCCCCGCGCCACTCGCCCTCCCCCGAGGCCGGTCCGTCCACGGCGTCCCCCCACCGCGGCGACCTGATCACCGCCGCGGGGGGCGCGCTGCTGTTCGCCGTCGCCGCCGTCGCCGGGACGGTCATCGAGAACACCACCGGCTCGCTGCGCGCCCCCTGGCCTCCGCTGCTGGCGCGCTGGCTGCCCCACCTGGGCCCCGGCACGCCCACCGCGCTGCTCGTCGCCGCGCTGGTCGTGCTGTACGGCCCGGCGGTCGCGGCCCGCCTGCCGTGGCGCCGCCTGACGTGGACGGTCTGGCTCACGGCGATGGCCTGGACCTGGTCGCTCGCCCTGGTGGACGGCTGGCGGACGGGCGTCGCCGACCGGCTCACCACACGCTACGAGTATCTGCGCGGAGTGCCCCGGTTCACCGATGTCCCGGCCATGCTGCGGGAGTTCAGCCAGCACATCCCCGGCGGCGTGCCGGGCAGCTGGCAGCCGCACATCGCCGGTCATCCGCCCGGCGCGATCCTGACCTTCGTCGGCCTCGACCGGCTCGGACTCGGGGGCGGCGGGTGGGCCGGGAGCTTCTGCATCGTCACCGGCAGCTCCGTCGCGGCGGCCGTCCTGGTCGCCCTGCGCGCCCTGGGCGCGGAACACGGCGCGCGAAGGGCCGCCCCCTTCCTGGTCCTCGCGCCCGCCGCCGTATGGGTGGGCACCTCGGCGGACGGCTACTTCGCGGCGGTCGCCGCCTGGGCCCTGGCGCTCCTCGCCGTGGCGGCGGGCCGCACCGTTCGGGACGCGGGTGCGTGGGCGGCCGGGCTGGGCAGCGGGCTCCTCTTCGGACTGACCGTGTACGTCTCCTACGGGCTCACCCTGATGGCGCTGCCCGCCCTGGCGATCCTGGTGTGCGCCCGTACGGCACGCCCCGTCCCGCTGGTCGCGCTGGGCTTCGGCGCGGTGGCCGTCACGTTCACGCTGCTGGGCTTCCGCTGGTGGGAGGCGTACCCGCTGCTCGTCGAGCGCTACTACCAGGGATCCGGCGGGCTGCGCTCCTACGGGTACTGGGTGTGGGGCAACCTGGCCTGTGTGGTGCTCGGTTCGGGCCTGGCCGCCGTCGCGGGAGCGCGCCGCGTGCTGGCCGCCGTACCGGATGTCGTCCGGCAGCGGTGGCGGTGGCGGTGGGGGTGGCGGTCGTGGTCGCGGCCTCCGGCGGCGGGGGTCCGGCGCGAGCCGCCGCCCGACACGGACCGCACGCCGCTCGTGCTGATCGTCTGCGCCGTCCTGGCGGCGCTGCTGGTGGCGGACGTCTCCGGCATGAGCAAGGCCGAGACCGAGCGGATCTGGCTGCCCTTCACCCTCTGGCTCCCCGCCGCCGCCGCGCTGCTGCCCTCCGCCGGCCGACGCGGCTGGCTGGCCGCGCAGGCCGCCGCCGCGCTGCTCACCAACCACCTGCTGCTGACCTACTGGTGACCCTCGCCGCGCCCGGGTGGCCCATCGAGACCTTCTACGCGATCGGTGATCGCGAAGTTCAGGTGGAGACCCTGACAGCCATGGTCCGTGTGACGAACCGGTCCGAGATCGACGTGTACCTGCGCGCTTTCGCTCGGATGGCGCGCGCGGCCCTGTACGGCCCGCAGGCCAAAGCCCTGATCAGGAAGGCTGTCGACGCCTGCGAGGCATGAGGGCGTGCAACATGGTGCAACATTCGCCCCGCTTGTGTGGGCGGCTGCTCAGACTGGTTTCACCACAACAGCGGGAGAGTGAGGACATCATGGGCAAGAAGGGCGGAGACCACTCCGGGAAAGCCGGATACCTCCGACAGCGACGGCCACCGCGAAAAGCCGCCAGGGCCGACCAAGCCGTACGAGCCGCCGAAGAAGTGAGGGCACATGACCGGCCGACACCAGCTCGTCGAGTCCCTGGTGAGCAAAGACGCCCTGCCCGGGGCATGGCGGCACACAGTGGCCTCGGTGGACCGGGCCCTGTTCATCCCCGACGTGTTCGAGGGCGGCAACTTCACTGCTGACCCCGAAGCCTGGGCGCAGAGGGTCTACAGCGATCTGCCGGTCGTCACGCAGGTCAATGACGGACAGGACACCCCGGAGGGGGCGTTCCGGCTGTCCACGTCTTCCTCGTCCATGCCGTCGATCATGCTGGAAATGCTCGGCCTGCTCGACGTGCGCGACGGCGACACCGTGCTGGAAGTCGGCACGGGAACCGGATACAACGCGGCCTGGCTCGCGCGCCGGTTGGGCGAACGCAACGTGTTCAGCGTGGAAGTGGACGCGGCAGTGGCAGCCCTCGCACGACAGAACCTGAAACACGCCGGGTTCGCCCCGACGGTCGTGATCGGCGACGGCCGCGACGGCCACCCCGGAGGCGCCCCGTACCAGCGGATCATCTGCACCTGCACCATGCGCGCGATCCCACGCACCTGGCTGGAGCAGTGCCCTGCGGGCCGGATCGTCACCCCGTGGGGCAGCAGCTTCTTCAGCGGCTCCTACGCCACGCTCGACGTGGTGGACGGGGAGGCGCGGGGCGGGTTCTCCGGCTCTCCCGCCTTCATGTGGGACCGCTCGCACCGGGCCGGATCGGGCCGGATCGCGGAGCTGTACCACCACGAGGAGGGGGAGAGGAGCACGACCGATATCGCTCCGCAGAACGTCATCCAAGACGATCCGGCGTTCTTCACCGGCCTGAACATCACTGACGCCTGGTACCGATGGTGCGAGGCGGACGACGACAGCGGGGAGGCCACCTTGTGGTTCTTCTCCGACGACCGGAAGTCGTGGGCGACCGTCGAATACGCCCCCGACGCGGAGACGTACGAGGTGGAGCAGTACGGCCCCCGCGCCCTCTGGGACGAAGTGCGAACGGCGTTCCTCGCCTGGTACGAGCTGGGGAAGCCGGAGCGCTCCCGGTTCGGCCTGTCGGTCGATGGCGACGGGCAGCGGGTGTGGCTGGACGATCCGCGTCACGCCGTTGGTCGCAGGTAGCCCCTCATCGGCGATACGCCCCCCCGCCAAGTCGGGGGGCGTATCGGCTTGTTCTTGTCCGAAGAATTCCGAGCAGTGTCCCGAACGGGCTGACGGTGAGGCGTCCTGCCGTCCCGGACGCGGCGGTTCCCGCCTCCTCCCCCCCCGCTCACGCGGCCCGCAGCGCCAGCGCGATGACGACGGCCGCCAGCGCGGCGGAGCACGCGAGGATCGTGAGCCCGGCGGTGAGCAGCGCGACCATGACGCGCTTCTGCACGTCGTACGGTCGCCTGGGCGCTCGGGTCACGGGGCTCGCCGTACGTGTTCGGGCGGAACCAGCCACTCCGTGCCGCCGCCCTCCGCGCGGAGAAACGCCGTGGGCCGCTTGCGGCGCTCTCCGGGGGCCTCGGCGGGGTCCTCGTAGTCCCGGATCACGGCCCGCAGGATCCCGACGCGCCCTTCCTGGTCCTCCACTTGGCAGCCGATGTCCTCCGCCGTGATCACTGGTGCCCCTCGGGGTGCCGCCGCAGGTGGACGTTGCAGTCGGACACCGTGGTCATGTCGCCCACGGCCCGTGCCCGAGCCCGTACGCTGGCGAGTTCGGCGCAGCCGAGGCACCCCTCGACGGGCACCGGATCCGCCTGCACGGGTGCGGGGAGCGGCAGCTCAAGGGGCTCCGTCTGATACCTGGTCGGCTCGGTCACTTCCGTACCTCCGTCCTCGGCCGGTACCACCGACCGGTCGTCCGCGTCGGCGACTTCGGCCGCCGCCTTCCGCCGCAGCCCTGCCTCCACGGCGGCCAACACGTCGGCCGTCGGCCGGGCGTACGGCCCCCGCCGCACACCGGCCGGAAGCGGCGCCGACGTGGAGAACCACGTCTCGTCGGGGGTCGCCTCCCAGCGCGCTTGCTGGCGTTCGGCGACCTCGTGAGGGGTGAGCGCGGACCGGCGGGGTTGAGGGGTGTCGGGGGGAATGTGTTTGCGATTCACGATCCACTCCTCTCTGTAGTCATTCGACTACCGAGGAGGTTCAGGCTGGCCTAGAGTCGGGTTAGCTTCAACTTGCAGGCATTGACCGGATGGTTGGGTGCAGAGATGGTGAACCGCAAGGAACTGGAACCCGAGAAGTCGCCCAGTGCGGCGTTTGGCCAGCGCGTACGTACGCTGCGGGACGAACGCGGCTGGACTCAGGACGACTTGGCGGAGCGCATGGAGTGCTCCGCAACGCATATTTCTGCCATTGAAACTGGTCGCCGCCCTCCAACTAAGCGTTTCGCGACAGGTGCCGACCGCGTGTTCGGCACGGGGGACCGACTTCTGCGTCAGAGCCAGGCTGTTCGGCAGACGGCGCTGCTTGAGGGATTCCCGGAGTACCTCACGCATGAGGCGCGGGCTGCGGAGATCCGGCTGTACGAGGTGGGCGTGATGCCGGGGATACTCCAGACAACGGAGTACGCGTCGGCGCTCACCGCGCGCGCGGTCGAACGGGGTGCGATCACGCCCGAGCAGGGTGACGAACGAATCGCGCTCGCGGCGACGCGGCAGGAGTCGCTTAAGCGGACTCCGCCGCCGCTGGTGTTCGTCGTGCTGGACGAAAGCTGCCTCAGAAGGCCCGTCGGCAGCCCAGCGACCATGGACGGCCAGTTGGCACGGTTGGTCGAGTTCGCCGCAATGCCGAACACGGTCCTCCAGGTCGCCCCGTTCGACATGGGTGACCGTCGCCCACTCAACCTGCCCGTAACCGTGCTTACGCTGCCGGACCGCTCGCTTATGTCGTACGCGGAGTCCTCCCAACGGGGACATCTGGAACGGGAAATCGCTTCCGTACTACCCATGCTGACGGCCTACCATCAACTACAGGCCGAAGCGCTCTCTCAGGCGTCATCCGTGGCCATGATCGAACAGCTACGAAAGGGCACCCCGTGACGACCGAATCCCCCCGTTGGTCCAAGTCCTCCTACAGCGAGCACGGCGGTCAGTGCGTGGAGGTCGCGGCCAACCTCGCCGCCACGCGCGGCACCGTCCCCGTCCGTGATTCCAAGAACCCCAGCGGTCCCGTCCTGGCTTTCCCCACCGCCTCGTTCACCTCCTTCGTGGCAGGTGTCAAGTCCGGAGTGTTTCCCACCCCCTGAGAGGAAAGGGCACCCCGTGACGATCGAATCCCCGCAGTGGTTCAAGTCCTCCTACAGCGAGAACGGCGGCGCCTGCGTGGAGGTCGCCGCCAACCTCGCTGGCACGCACGGCACCGTCCCCGTCCGTGACTCCAAGAACCCCCAAGGACCGGCGCTCCTCCTCCCCACCTCGGCGTTCACCACGTTCATCGAGGCCGTTCAGGCGGACGGCCTCGCCGCCCGCTGAAGCCCGCCCGCACCCGGCAGTTTCTGGGGTGCGGGCCGGTGGGCCCTGCGGGGCGCACACTTTGTGTGGGGTGGCCCGGCTCCGGCTCGGCGGCTGACCGTCCACTGTGTGCTGGGACTCATGCCCCGCTGGTCACTGTCCGCTGTGTTCTGCGGGTCAGTACCAAGAGGTAAGCGAGCTGAACGGGGCCGTTTATGGCGGGTGGGGGCCGCC
>NZ_QQNA01000145.1 GCF_003346515.1 Streptomyces corynorhini | reverse complement strand
GGGCGACGGCGAGGGCGACGGCGAGGGCGACGGCGGGGGCGGGGGCGACTGGACCGGCGGACCGGGGCGGCGGGCGTCGCTGCTGCCCGCCCGTGCCGTGCGGCTCTCCCGGGCCTCGCGGGCGCTCGCGGTGGCGTTCGCCTGCGGCACCTCCGGCGAACTGGTCGACGGCATCCACGACGCGCTGTCCAGCGGGCCGGAACCGACCGACGAGAGCAGCATGGGCTGGCTGGCCATCGGGTCGATCCTGCTGTGGGCGGACGACCTGACCGCCGCGGCGCGGGTGTTCGAGCGGGCCGCGGCGGAAGCGGAGCGGTGGCACGCGCCCCTGCCGCGCTACACGGCGCTGTGGCTACACGCCCTCGCCGAGGTGAACGCGGGCCGGCTGGCCGAGGCCCGCGGGCTCACCGCCACCGCCGTCGGCCTGGCCCGCGAGCGCCCCTGGGACGTGTGGTCGGCCGGGCCCTCCATCGTCGCCATGCGCCTGGCCGAGGAGTGCGGAAGGGAGCCGGGGCTCGCCTTCGGGCCGCTCGCGGGCGACCCGGGCGGGGCGTCCCCCCGGCTGTGGGTCGCGGACCTCGCCCTCGCGGGCCGGGGGCGGCTGCGCGTGGTCGAGGGCGACGTCGGCGGGGGCCTGGCGGACCTGCTGGAGGCCGGTCGGCGGCTGACCGCCATCGGCTGCCTCAACCCGGCGATGTCGCCCTGGCGGTCGGCGGCCGCG
Source organism: Streptomyces corynorhini (assembly GCF_003346515.1). Classification (GTDB taxonomy): domain Bacteria; phylum Actinomycetota; class Actinomycetes; order Streptomycetales; family Streptomycetaceae; genus Streptomyces; species Streptomyces corynorhini. The sequence goes on along the minus strand of NZ_QQNA01000145.1, from coordinate 94,148 downwards.
CTGGCCCTGGTCCGCCTCGGCAGGACCGACGAAGCCCGTCCGCTCGCCGACGAGGAGGTCCGGCTGGCCCGCGCCTGGGGAGCGCCGCGCGCCCTGGCCGTCGCCCTGCGCCGCCGCGGTGTGCTGCGCGGCGGCGAACCGGGCCTGGCGGACGTGGCGGAGGCGTTGTCCCTGCTGGCGGACCGGCGCTTCCCGCTGGAGTCGGCCCGTACCCTGCTGGCCCGGGGCGGACTGCACCGGTCCCGGCGCGACCACGACGCGGCCCGGGACGCGCTGACCGAGGCGTACCGGCTGGCCGGGCAGTACGAGGCGGACCGGCTGGCCGGGCAGATCCGCGAAGAGCTGCTGGTGGTCGGCGGCCGGCCCCGGGTCACCCGGCCCGGTGACCCGGGGCCGCTGGCTCCCGCGGAGTGGCGCGTGGCCCGGCTGGCCGCGAACGGCGCCACCAACCAGGAGATCGCCGCGCGCCTGTATCTCGCCCGCCGGACGGTGGAGGCGCATCTGACGAGCGTGTACCGCAAGCTCGGCATCCGCGGCAGGAGCCAGCTGCCCGAGGCGCTGCGGCGGTTCGGGGACGAGTCGCCGGAGACCGGCGAGGGCCCCGCGCACGGGGGTACGGAAATTCCTGCGGGGCGACCACGATGACCGCTCCGGGCCCGGCCGCTGCACTGGTGTGACTCCCTGGCGCGACGGAAGGCACAGAGGATCATGACTGAGGTACACGGGGCCCGCGGCGCACTCCCGGTCGACGCCCGGCCGCCCCTGGTCGTCGCGCTGGACCGGATCGGCCCCGGCACGTCGGCGCTCGTCGGCGGGAAGGCCGCCAACCTGGGGGTGCTGATCGCCGCGGGCCTGCGGGTGCCGGACGGCGTGTGCGTCACCACCGAGGCCTACCGCCGGGTGACCGGGGAAGCCCGCTTCGCCGTACTGGCCGACAAGCTCTCCGGCGTACCGGCGGCCGACACCGCCGCGCTCGCCGGACTCGCCGGGCGGCTCCGGGCGGCCGTACTCGGCGCCCCGGTCCCGGACGAGGTCGCCGAGGCCGTGACGGCCGCGTACCGGAAGCTGGGGGACGACGTCCCCGTGGCGGTGCGCTCGTCCGCGACCGCCGAGGACCTGCCGTCGGCGAGCTTCGCCGGGCAGCAGGACACCTTCCTCAACGTGGTGGGCGAGGAGGCGGTCCTCGACGCCGTACGCCGCTGCTGGGCGTCCCTGTGGACGGACCGGGCGGTCACCTACCGTGCCACGAACGGCATCGACGGCCGCGGCGTACGGCTGGCCGTCGTCGTCCAGCGGATGGCGGGCGCCCGGTCGGCCGGGGTGATGTTCACCGCCGACCCGGTCTCGGGGCGCCGCCACTGGGTGACCGTCGACGCCGCCCCCGGACTGGGCGAGGCCGTGGTCTCCGGCGCGGTCAACCCCGACCACTTCACCGTCGACACCGACACCGACGAGGTGGTCGAACGCAGGCTCGGCGAGCAGCGGTTCGCGATCCGGCCGCTGCCGGGCGGCGGTACGGAACACGCCGCAGCGGGACCGGCGGGCCGTGCCTGTCTCGACGAGGACGAACTGCGCGCCCTGGCCGCCCTCGGCCGGGACGTCGAGCGGCTCTTCGGCTGCCCGCAGGACGTCGAGTGGACGCTCGACGTCGACGGGCGGTTCTGGCTCACCCAGTCCCGTCCCGTCACCACGCTCTACCCGCTGCCCGTGACCAACGCCCGGGGGGACGAGGAGATCCGGGCGTACTTCTGCTACAGCATGGTCTGGCAGGGCATCCAGGGACCGCTGACCCCGCTGGGACTGTCCGGCCTGCGGCTGGTCGCCTCCGGCATGGCACGGCTCGCCGGACTGCCCGTCCCCGACCCGTACGCGGGCCCCAGCGCCTACGCCGAGTCCGGCAACCGCATGTTCCTGGACATCACCACCGCGCTGCGCGGGGCGGGCGGCCGGGCCGCGCTGCCGGGGCTGCTCAAGATGGTCGACAACCAGACCGCGAAACTCGTCGACGAACTCTTCGCCGACCCCCGCTTCGCGCCGACCAGCACCTCCAAGGCCGGACTGGTCAGACGGCTCGGCCGGATCGCCGTGCGCGCCGGGGTGCCGCTGCGGGTGGCCGAGGCCGTGCTCCGCCCCGCCGCGGCCCGCGCCCGGGTCGCCCGGGTCGGCGCCCGGCACGCGGAGCGCTTCGTGACCCCGGACGCCGTCTCGCCCCGGCAGCGCCTGGAGACCGTACGGCGCCTCCTGCTGGAAGGCGTCCCCTCGCTCTTCCCGCGCATGGTGCCCGTCCCCGCCGTCGGCGGCGCGGCCCTCGGGATCGCCCTGAAGCGGCTGGGGGACGACGTCTCGGAGGAGGAGGGTCTGGCGCTGCTGCGCGGCCTCCCCCACAACGTGACCACCGAGATGGACCTCGGCCTGTGGCAGCTCGCCGACCGGGTCAGGCGGCAGCCGGAGGCCGCCGGTCTCCTGCGGGATTCCACCGCGGCCGAACTGCTGCGCGCCTACCGGGACGGCGCCCTGCCCGCCGTACTCCAGCAGGGGCTGGGGGACTTCCTCGACGCGTTCGGCCACCGGGCGGTGGCCGAGATCGACATCGGCGCGCCGCGGTGGACGGACGACCCGGCCCATCTCTTCGGAGTCCTCGCCGGCTACCTGTCGCTGACGCCTGAGTCCGTCTCTCCCGAGAAGCAGTTCAGCGACGGCGCGGAGCTGGCCGAGCGGACGGCGGCGGAACTCGTCGCCAGGGCCAGGAAGCACGGCAGGCTGTCCGCGGCCGTGGTCCGCCTCGGCATCCGGTGCGCCCGGGAGCTGCTGGGGCTGCGCGAGGTCACCAAGTTCCACTCCGTCCTGCTGATGGCCCAGGCCCGGCGCGAACTGCTCCTGATCGGCGGGGAGCTGGCCTCCGACGGGCGGCTCGACACGGCGGACGACATCTGCTTCCTCGAACTGCCGGAGATCGCGCGGGCGCTGGCGGGCACCGACGTACGCGACCTGATCGGGCCGCGGCGCGAGGAGTTCGCCCGGGAGAGCCTGCGCCGCCATGTGCCCCGGGTGCTGCTCTCCGACGGCACGGAGCCGACCCTGGCACCGGCGGCCGACGGCACGCTCGTGGGCGCGGCCGCCTCGGCGGGCTCCGTCACCGGACCGGCCCGGGTGGTGTACGACCCGGTGGGCGCGGTCCTGCGGCCCGGCGACATCCTGGTCGCGCCCTCGACGGACCCGGGGTGGACCCCGCTGTTCCTGACGGCGGGCGGCGTGGTGCTGGAGACCGGCGGGGTCAACTCGCACGGCGCGGTGGTGGCCCGGGAGTACGGCATTCCGGCGGTGGTCGGCGTGCCGGGCGTGCTCTCCGCGGTGTCGGACGGGCAGGAACTTACGGTGAACGGATCCCTGGGCACGGTGTCGGCCGCGACGGACGGTCCGGCCGGGGAGACGGCGGACCTTCGGGAGCGGGATGTCTGAGCGTGGAGCGGAATCCGGGGGCGTGTCCCCGGCGGTGACCTGGGGGCTGCTGGCCGCCTTCGCGGTGCACGACCTGGAGGAGCTGGCCACCCTGCCGGGCTGGGCCGCGGCCCAGGTGGACCGGTTACGGGAGAGCCACCCGCGGGTTCCGGAGTCGGTGTGGTCCGCGATGACCGTGACCCCCGGGCACGCGGCCACCGCCATCGGCCTGATGGGGCTGGTGGTCGGCGCGGCCTCGGCCGACGGGGCGAGGACCGGTGGCAGATCGCCGTTCTTCCAGACCGTGCTGGCCGGATTCGGACTGCACGCGGTCTCCCACGTCGCCCAGAGCGCCGGCCTGGGCAGGTACACGCCCGGCGTGGTCACCGCCCCGCTGGTGGTCGCCCCGTTCTCGCTCTGGGCCTGGCGCGAACTGAGGCGCGGCGGTGTGCTCGGGGAGGCCGACGCCCGTACCACGGTGGCCGCAGCGATGCTGTTCCCGCTGGGCATCCTCGGCGTACACGCGGCGGCCTTCGGGGTACGGCGGCTGGCCCGGCGGGCGGGTCCCCGCCGCCCGGCCGCACCGCGTCGCGGGGGCCGGGCCGCGGCGGACCGGAGCGTGACCGCTCAGCCGGGCAGGCCCCGGAAGCGGGCGTGATGGCGCTCCGCGAGGCGGGTCGCCACCTCCCGGGGGCTCAGACCGGTCGCGCGGACCTCGGCGAAGACGTCCTGCACGAGCCGCCACATGGTCTTGTCGATCTTCGCGAGGGCCTCGCCCGCGTCCGCGCCGATGTCCCCGAAGAGCGTCCACCACCACCAGCTGTTGGCCGCGAAGTTGGCGAGGAAGTCCGGAACCACGATCACCCCGCGCTCCAGCAGGGCCTTCTCGGCCGAGGGCAGTACGGAGACGTTGGCGGCCTCGACGAGATACCCGCAGCGCACGTCGCCCTCGTTGGCGTCGTCCACGGCGTAGGAGGCGGCGGCGGTGACCAGGACGTCGGACGCCACCGACAGCCACTCCCCGCGCGGCAGCGGCCGTGCGCCGGAAGGCAGCCGGTCCCGGTCGACCAGGCCCTCGGGGCTGCGGTGGGCCAGCAGCGTCTCCACGTCCAGCCCGTCCGGGTCGGCCACCACCCCGTCCCGGTCGACGACCCCGACGACGCGCAGGCCCGCGCGGGCCAGATAGCGCGCCGCGGAGCCGCCCATCGAGCCGAAGCCCTGCACCACGGCGGTGAGCCCCACCGGCTCCTCGTCGGTCTCCGCCAAGGTGGCCAGCACGGCCTGGGCCACGCCGTAGCCTCCGACCGTGTCGCCCAGGCCGAGCCCGTCGACCCGGACGGCGAAGGCGTCGTCGATCCGGCGCAGCCCCGCCGCCGGGCCGTCGGGCACATGGCGGAGCGCCGGTTCGACACAGGAGCGCAGCCCGGCGGCCGCCACCGCCGCGTCGATGGCCTCCTGCCGGGTGCCCAGGTCCTCCCCGACCGCCCAGTACGTGTGGATGAGCGGGCTGACCGCGCCGAGGAACCGGGTCAGGACGCCTGGCGCGTCCGGGCTCGACGGGTCGAAGTCGATGCCTCCCTTCGCCCCGCCGAAGGGCAGATACCGGTCACCGGGCTGGTGGACCAGCGACTCCTTGAGCGTCATGGTCCTGGCCAGCTCGCCGACTTCGGCGAGGGTGCAGCCGGGGCGCATCCGCAGGCCGCCGCTGGCGACGCCGCGCAGCAGCCGGTCGATCACGAGGTAGCCCTGTGCGCCGGTCTGCTCGTCGGACCAGGTCAGCTGAAGATGAGGGGTTCGGTTCACGGCTCCTCCGGAGCGGTCGGGCGGAAGGCTGGACGGGCCGACGGGCATGACGGGTCAGCCGGGCGGTTCGGGGACCTCGATGACGGTGGGCCCGGGGACGGTGAGGGCCCGCTCGACGGCGTCCCGCAGTTCGGCGGGGCTGGTGGCGTGCGTCCCGGCGCCGCCGTAGGCCCGGCTCAGCGCCGGAAAGTCCGGGCCGCGCAGATCGACGCCGACCGGGGGAATGCCCCGTTCCGCCATCTCCTGACGGATCATGCCGTAGCCGCCGTTGTTCACCACCACCACGGGCAACGGCAGGCCGGTCTCCACCGCCGTCGCCAGTTCGTTGACCGTGAACTGGAGCCCGCCGTCGCCCGTGAGCACGGCCACCGGGCGTCCGGGCGCGCCGACGCCCGCGCCGATGGCGGCGGGCAGCGCGTACCCGAGGGTGCCGAAGCCCGTCGGATAGAGGAAGCGGCCGGGACCTGCCACGGAGAAACCGGTCAGCGCCCCGAAGTAGCAGACGCGCGCACTGTCGTTGACGAGCACGGCGTTCTCGGGGAGCGCCGCCCGCAGCGCCCCGACGACCGGCCGCCAGCGTCCGCCGTACGCGGTGACGGCGGACCGCGCCGCCCCGGTGTGCCGCGGCCGTGCGGCCGTACGGGGGCCGACGGCCCGGCGCAGCGCGGCCAGGACGGTCGCCGCGTCACCCGCCAGCGGGTGCGCGGCGACGGGCCGGTGCAGCTGGTCCGGGTCGAGGTCCACCCGGATCAGCGGGCCCCGGAGCCGGAGCGGAGCGTCCCAGGTGTCGGTCTCGGCGAGTTCGGTGCCGACCGCGAGGACGGCGTCGGCCCCGAGCAGGAACTCCCGCACCTCGGGCAGATGCAGCCCGGCGCCGAGCGCGAGCGGATGGTCCTCCGGGAGCACCCCCTTGCCGTTGGCGGTGGTCACCGTGGGCGCTCCGAGGAGTTCGGCGAGCGCCTGCACCTCGGCGGCCGCGCCCCGGGCCCCGCCGCCCGCCACCAGGGCGGGCCGCCGGGCTTCCGACAGGGTCGCGGCGGCGGCGCGTACCGCTTCTTCCGAGGGAGCGGCGGGCAGCGCCCGTACCGCGGGCGGCACGGTCAGGTCGGCGGTGGCCGCGAGCAGGTCGCAGGGGATTTCCAGATGGACCGGGCGGGGTCTGCCGAGCGCGAAGTCCGTGAACATGCCGGTCACGACGCGCAGCATCTCGGGGAGGGTCCGCACCCGTCTGCTGCGCGCGCAGACCGAGGCCAGCGCCGCCGACTGGTCCTTGACCTCGTGCAGCAGCCCGGAGCCCCGGTCGTGGTCCAGGGGCATACCGGGCGAGACGATCAGCAGCGGTACGGAGTCGGAGTACGCCTGGCCGGCCGCGGCGGCGGCGTTGAGCAGGCCGGGCCCGCTGGTGGTCACCACCACGCCGGGGCGTCCGGTGACCCGGGCGTAGCCGTCCGCCGCGTATCCGGCGCCCTGCTCGTGGCGGGGGGTGACGACGCGGAGCCGGTCCGGTCCGAGGTGCCGGTAGATCTCCAGGTTGTGCGTGCCGGGTATGCCGAACACCACCTCGACGCCGTTGGCTCGCAGCGCCGAGACCAGCAGTTCTCCGCCAGTGGCCATGGGGTCCCCCCGTGGTCGGCACCGCCCGTGTCCCGGCGCGGGGGCCGGGACACGGGCGGTGCGGTGATCCGGTCAGTCCCTGACGAGCGCGCCGGTGGCGTCGCGTTCCGCGAGCAGTTCGCGGATGTGGGCGTTGAGGGCGTAGCCCTCCAGGACCACGGCCGGCAGCGCGGACGCTCCGGTGATGGTGCCGAGGCAGGCCGTGGCGCCGCACGCGCAGGGGAAGGGGTTGCCCATCTCCCATTCGGTGGAGGGATAGAAGAAGCTGAGCGGTTCGCCCTCGGCGATCGGCCGGATGGCGATCACATGGCTCGCCTCGGTGTCGAGGAAGGTGTTGGGCACGCAGGAGTGGTTCAGGAAGTGCAGGTTCTCGGGGTCGAGGTGTTCGTCGCGGGATACCTGGACGCTGTACACCGTGGGCGCCCCGACCCTGATCCTGCCGGTCAGCGGGGAGACCACCTCGCCCACCTTGAGCGCCCGCAGGGCGTTGTACCCCTTGCCGCCCGCGTGGAACGAGGTCTCCTGTACGTGAGATTCATGCCGCATGTGTGGCACTGGATCCTTCCTGTTCCCAGCGGCGGACGATGAGTACCGCGTTGTGTCCGCCGAATCCGAATGAATTGCTCATCACGACGTCGGTGTCCCACTTCTGGGCCACGGACGGCACGAAGTTCAGCCGCGCGTCCTCCGGGACCTCGCAGTTGAGCGTGGGAGGGACGACACCGTGACGGATCGCCTGCACCGACGCGATCAGCTCGACCGCCCCGGTTCCCGAGATCAGGTGACCGGTCATGGACTTGGTGGAGCTGATCGGGATCTGGAGGGCGCGCTCGCCGAGCACGTCCCGGAGGGCGGCGATCTCGCTCTTGTCGTTGAGTTCGGTGCTCGTGCCATGGGCGTTGACGTAGTCGACGTCCTCGGGTCGCAGACCTCCGGACTCCAGGGCGATCCGCATGGCCCGCTTGGTGCCCAGCCCTTCCGGGTGCGGGGCGGTGAGGTGGTAGGCGTCGGTGGTGGCCCCGTATCCGACGAGTTCGGCGAGGACGCGGGCGCCGCGCCGCCGGGCGTGCTCGGCCTCCTCCAGGACCAGGATGCCCGCGCCCGCGCCCATGACGAACCCGTCCCGGTCCTTGTCGAACGGGCGGCAGGCGCGGGCGGGGTCGTCGTTGCGGCGCGACAGCGCGCGGCAGGCCGCGGCGGCGGCGATGTTGAGCCGGGTGACGGGCGCCTCGGTGCCCCCGGCCACCATCACGTCGGCCACCCCGAACTGGATCAGCCGCATCGCCTCGCCGATGGAGGTGGCGCCCGAGGCGCAGGCGGTGGTCAGGCTCGCCGAGGGGCCGCAGGCGCCGAGCCACAGGGCGATCTCCCCGGCCGAACTCTCGGAACCGCTGGTGGCGAAGAAGAACGGGCTGACGGAGCGGGCGCCGCGTTCATGCAGCTTGATGGTGGTGTCGTAGGTCATGGTGGCGGGTCCGGCCGAGGAGCCGACGTACACGCCCACCCGCGGCGCCAGTTCCTCGTCGACCTCCAGCTTCGCCTGCTGGACCGCCTGCATCGCCGCCGCGACGCCGTACTGCGTGCTGACGTCGATACGGCGCGACACCTTGTGCGGCATATAGACGCCCGGGTCGAATTCCTTGACCTCGGCGCCTATGCGGACGGGCAGATCGGACGCGTCGAAGCCCTTGATGTCCGAGATTCCGCTGCGGCCGTCGACGAGCGACGCCCAGAACTCGTCCACCGTCAGCCCGACCGGCGTAATCGCCCCGTGGCCGGTGATGACCACGCGTCGTCGGTCCTGCGGTTCTGATCCCACCTGAAATCCCATCGGTAAGAACCCTCTCGACGGAGCGTGCCGGTCACAGGGAAAGGGTGTCTGCGGTTTCGTTTCTCTCGTCGACGGCGGCCTCCGCCAGTTTCAGCAGGCGGCGCGGATCCGTCTTTCCGTTGTGATCGAGCGGAAATTCCTCGACCACCACGACCGTATTCGGCTGTTCATATGATGGAAGGAGCGCGCAGACGCGTTCACGCCAATACAGCGGCGTACGCCCCTCGGAATCCTCCACGAGGAATACGAGCCGGCTCCCGAACCGCTCGTCGGGCAGCGGAACGATCTTCAGCGGAGCCCCGCACTCGGCTGCTTTGCGCTCGATGATGTCGGGATAGAGCGTGTACCCCATGCGGTGCACGGCCGACTTGCGCCCCAGGACGAAGAGATTGCCGGCGCCGTCCATCGAGCCGAGGTCCCCGGGGCGGTACCACTCGGGGCTTTCCGGGACGACTTCCCCGGCGGGGCCCAGATAGCCGCTGAACGAGTCGGGCGTACGGATGCGGAGTTCGCCGATCGCGCCCGGCGGCAGGGGCGCGGCGTCGTCATCGGTGATCAGGACCTCGACGCCGGGGAACACCCGGCCCGCCCCGACCGGGTTCCGGGGCGTCGCGGCGGCGATATTGCCCATCTCCGTGCTGCCGTAGCCGTCGAGCAGGGGCAGCTGGAACGTCTTGGCGAACCGGTCGGCGGCCGTCCGGTCCAGCGGAGCGCCGCCGGTGCAGTACATCCGCACGCCGCCGAGGTCCAGGGCCAGCTCCGGCCGGCGTTCGACCAGGTTGAGCAGGCTTCTGTGGGTGGCAGGTGTGGCGTCGACGACGGTGACGCCGGCCTGTCCTGCCATCCGTACCGCGCGGTCCAGCCGCCGGTAGGGGGCGACCACCAGGGACGCCTCGGCCAGCCAGGCGGCCAGCAGGAGGGACAGCCCGTACTGGTGGGAGAAGGGGAGGAGGGGAAGCAGCACGTCATCGGGGCGGTAGCCCATGACCGCGATGGTGCGCCGCACGTTCCGCAGGACCGGCCGGCCGGACTTCACGATGCCCTTCGGCTCGCCGGTCGAGCCGGAGGACCAGGTGATCAACGCGTCCGGCAGCGCTTCCCAGCCGTCGAAGGCGATCCGTTCGTCCGCGGGCCGGCGTTCCGCCGCGGCGGCCAGCAGCTCGTAGACATAGAGCCTGCGCGGCCCGGGGACGGGAGGCGCGTCGTCGTCGACGATCGCGAGCCGGGCTCCGGCCTGCGCGGCGGCCCGGCCGCTCTCCTCCGCCCGTTGCCGCTGGTCGAGCAGGGCGACGGACGCCCCCCTGTGCATGAGCCCGAGGAGGACGGCGACGAATCCGGCGGAGTTGCCCGCTTTGAGGACCACCCTGTCGCCGGGCCGCACGCCGCGCTCCCGCAGCTCATCCGCCACGCGTAATGCCGTGCGCTCCAACTGGGACCGGGTCCGCACGGAATCCATGGATAAGAGCTTTGCTGGCATGTGCTGGCCACTCTTCCTTCCCGTGTGCATGTACATGTCGAGCCAGAACGAGCACAGGGAAACGGAAGGTAGAACTCAGGAGGACGGCCTGGCCGGTCCCCCGAAATCCGGAAGCAAGTCGAAACACCCGGCATGCGGGCGTGCGCGATGAAGCGCGCGTCCACACGCATGCCGGTGGGAAAAATTCCCCTTGCCCTCCGATGAATCCCCGTTGGCAGTCCGGGGGGCGCGAAACACCGGCCCGATCGGCTGCCTGGACGCCAGGCTATGAAGTCCTACCCGGCCCCGTCAACAAAAACCTCGAACCAACTCCGCGGAATGCTTCAGTCCACACTACCGGCCAGTAATGATCTGCTTGATCCATTTGCCTTCCACGGAGTCCGGGTCGAGAAAACCCGGACCGCTTGACACCTTCTCGGGTACTCTGCTTAGATCCACCATCTGCATTGCCGACGGGGTGGGCTGCCATGCGGCCCGCCGAATCGGATTCCTCGCAGCCGTGAATTCACCGGGTGGAACGCGACAGGCGTTCGACGTGAATCCGGGTCCCGCGACTGATGATCTTCAATGCCATTCATCCGCTGCCACGCGCGACGTGTCGATCGCCGTCTGCCGGAGAAATAACCGTCCCGGAGCATTGTGCGGAACACGCACGCATATTCGAGACGAGTCGATATTACGGGGGAGTTCATTCATGCCGGGACGCACAACGCTGGTCAGCGGAGGGAACCGGGGGATCGGCCTCGCCACCGTCCGCGCCCTGTCCGAGGCGGGCGAGACGGTGGTGGCCACGTACCGCGACGCCCCACCGCCCCCTGAGATCCACGCGGTGCGCTGCGACATCACCGACCCCGCACAGGTGGAGCAGGCGTTCAAGCAGGTCGAAGAGGAGTCGGGCCCGGTCGAGGTGCTGGTGGCCAACGCCGGGATCACCCGGGACGGCCTGCTGCTCGGCATGTCCGACGAGGACCTCGGTGCGGTGGTGGAGACCAATCTGCTGGGCACGGCGCGCGTCGTCCGCCGGGCCCTGCGCGGCATGATCAGGCGACGCCACGGGCGCATCGTGCTGATCTCCTCCGCCTCGGGCCTGTCCGGCTCGGCCGGCCAGACCAACTACGCCGCCGCCAAAGCCGGGTTGATCGGACTGGGGCGCTCGCTGGCCCGCGAGATGGGCGGCCGGGACATCACCGTGAACATCGTGGCGCCCGGCTGGATCGAGACGGACATGACCGCCGCCCTCCCCGAGGAGCTGCGCAGGGAGGCCGCCGGACAGGTCCCCCTGCGCCGGTTCGGCCGGCCGGAGGAAGTCGCCGCTCTCACCCGGTTCCTGACGAGCCGTGAGTCGGGCTACATCACCGGGGCGGTCATCCCGGTGGACGGCGGCCTCGGAATGGGGCACTGATGGCGCTGCTGACGGGCAAGACGCTGCTGATCACCGGTGTCATCACCGAGTCCTCGATCGCCTTCCAGGTCGCTTGTGAGGCGCAGAGGCAGGGCGCCGAGGTCGTCCTCACCGGCTTCGGCCGGCTGTCCCTGGTCCGGCGCATCGCCGGACGGCTGCCGCGCCCGGCGCCCGTGGTCGAACTCGACGTCACCGACCGGGACCAGCTGAGCACCCTGGCCGACCGGGTCCGCGAGCACACCGCGCGCCTGGACGGGGTGCTGCACTCGGTCGCGTACGCCCCGCCCGGCGCGCTGGACGGCAAGTTCCTCGACACCACCTGGGAGGAGGCGGCCACCGCCTTCCATGTCTCCGCCTACTCCCTGCAGGCGCTCACCACCTCGCTGCTGCCGCTGATGGACCGCGGCGGCTCGGTGGTGGGCCTCGACTTCGACGCCAGCCACACCTGGTCGGGCTACGACTGGATGGGCGTGGCCAAGGCCGGCCTGGAGTCGTGCTCCCGCTACCTCGCCTCGCACCTCGGACAGCGCGGGATCAGGGTGAACCTCGTCGCGGCCGGACCCCTCAGCACCCTGGCCGCGCGCGGCATCTCCCCGACGGAGGACGGCTCCGGCACCTTCGACGGAGGCTGGTCGGAGCGGGCCCCGCTGGGGTGGGACTCCCGGGACTTCCAGCCGGTGGCCCACGCCTGCGTCGCGCTCCTGTCCGACCTGTTCCCGGCCACCACGGGGGAGATCGTCCACGTCGACGGCGGGGCTCACGCGGTCGGCGACCGCCCCGCGCACGCCCCGGCCGTCCGATGAGCCCCCTGCGCCCCACGTTGGGGCAACTCGGCGGACACATCGGCCCGTTGGGGGCCAGCGGTTGGCGGACGATCGACCAGCGCCAGGTGGATCTCTTCGCCGAGGCCACCGACGACCACCAGTGGATTCATGTCGATCGGGACCGGGCGGCCGAAGGCCCGTTCGGCACCACCGTCGCACACGGGTTCCTGACCCTGTCGCTCCTGTCCGCCCTCACCGCGGAGGTGCTGGAGGTCAGCGGGGTCGCCCAGGCCGTCAACCACCGGGTCGACCGCGTACGGTTCCGCGCCCCCGTCCCGGTGGGCTCCCGGCTCCGTGCCTCGGTCCGCCTGCTCTCGGTGCGCCCCCGCCCGCGGGGCTTCACGGAGGCCGTCGTCTCGGTCGCCATCGAACTGGAGGACGGGCGCGTCGCGTGCACCGCCGAGCAGACCACCCTCTACGCCGACGAGGGGGCGGCCGACGGTGCGCGGTGACGCGATGACGGGCCCGCGGAGTCCGGCCGAGGCCCGGGTGTCCTCCCTGGTCCTCCTGGAGCTGGCGGCCACGGCCTCCACGTCCGCCAACGGGATGGTGGCCCTCGCCCTGCCCTGGCTGGTCCTGGAGCGGACCGGCAGCCCCTCCGACGCCGGACTGGTCTCCGCGGCGTCCACGCTGCCGCTGCTGGCGAGCGCCCTTTTCGCCGGGACCATCGTCGATCTCTTCGGCCGCCGCCGTACGGCAGTCGGCTCCGACCTGCTGTCCGCGGTCTCCGTGGCCGCCGTACCGCTGGTCGACGCGGCCTTCGGGTTCTCGCTGTGGTGGCTGGCCGCCCTGGCGATCCTCGGGTCGGTCTTCGACCTGTCGGGCATCACCGCGCGCAAGGCCATGCTCCCGACCGCCGCCGCCCGCGCCGGATGGCGGCTGGAGAAGGCGAACGGCGTCCACGAGTCGGCCAAGGGCTTCGCCTTGATGGCGGGCCCAGGACTGGCCAGCCTGATGATCGGCTTCGGCGGAGCGACGGCGCCGCTCTGGGGCGCGGCGGCCCTGTCCCTGCTGGCCACCCTCGTCCAGGCGGGGCTGCGGCTTCCATTCTCCGCGCCCGTCGCGGAGCTGTCCGACGGATCCTCCTGGCGCGCTGTCGGACGCGGCGCGGCGGAGGGGCTGCGCACGGTCTGGAACGACCGGCTGCTCCGCGTGGTGGGGCTGCTGGGAAGTCTGCTCTTCATGATCTATCTGCCGATCTCGGGAATCGTCCTGCCCGCCTACTTCCACGAACAGGGCACCCCCCAGCGGCTCGGCCTGCTCACCGTCACCATGACGGTCGGCGGCATCGTGGGCGCGCTGGTCTACGGATTCCAGGGGCACCGGCTGCCCAAGCGGGCCCTCTTCACGGCGACGATGCTCACCGGGTCGGCGGGACTCTTCGCCATGTCCTGGCTGCCGCCCTATCCGCTGCTGCTGTGCGGCGCCGTGGTCGTCGGCTTCGCGTACGGGCCCATCAGTCCGCTGATGAACCTGGCGACACAGCTGCGCTCCACGGAACGCACCAGGGGCCGGGTCATGGGAATCATGACCTCCTGCGGCTACGCGGCGGGCCCGGTCGGCTTCCTGGCCGGCGGTCCGCTGGTCGAACGTCTCGGCCCCGGCCCCTCCTTCGTCCTGCTCGCCTCGCTGCTCTGTGTACTGGTCACGGGCGCGTCACTGCTCCCCGGGCTCCGGGAGTTCGACTCCCTGTCCGACGCCCCGCCGCCCGCCGTCGCACGCACCGGCCCCGGCGCGACCGGCTGAGCCCGCTCGCGTCGCGTACGCACCCGCGGCGCCGAACCGCTCCAACGAACCGCTCCAACGAACCGCTTGACCGAACCGCTCGACCGAACCGCTCGACCGAACCGCTCCGAAAAATGCGAAAGGCACGTGACATGGCTCTTCAGTATGACGACGTTCTGGCCGGTCTCGCGGAGATCGTGCACGAGGTCGTCGGCGTCCCGACCTCGGACATCGACCCCGCCAAGTCCTTCACCGACGAACTGGACGTGGACTCCCTGTCCATGGTCGAGGTCATCGTCGCCGCGGAGGAGCACTTCGGCGTCCCGATCCCGGACGAGGACGCCAGGAACCTCAAGACGGTGGGCGACGCCGTGGACTTCATCGTGCTGGCCGGTGGCGCCTGATCCCGAGGCGCCGCCCGTCCCCGAACGACGACCGACGAGAAAGGTCCGCACCATGGGGTCCGACAACGCCCACTCCGCCCAGGCGCACTACCGGTGCGTCGGGGTCGGAGCGGGGCCCGCGAACCTGAGCCTGGCATCGCTCCTGCACAGCCATCCCGAGACGACCAACCTCTTCCTCGACCGGAAGCCCGCCTTCAGCTGGCACGACAGCCAGCAGATACCCGGTACGACCCTCCAGGTCTCCCTGTTCAAGGACCTGGTGAGCCTCGCCGATCCGACCAATCCCTTCTCCTTCCTGGCCTACCTCCACCAGAAGGGCCGGGTGTACCACTTCCTCAACGCGCAGTTCCCCGAAGTGCCCCGCCAGGAGTTCCGCAACTATCTGGACTGGGCCAGCAGACGCAACGACAACGTCGTGTTCGGCGAGCAGGTGCGGGAGGTCGGCTTCGACGGCGGCGGGGACGGCCGCTACGTCGTACGCACCGACCGGCGCACGCTGACCGCCGACAACGTGGTGGTCGGGGTCGGCACCCGGCCCTGGGTCCCGGACCACGTCCGGCCGAAGCTGGGCCGCACCCACTTCCACGTCGGCGAGTTCATGGAGAGGACCGGTGATCTGGGCGGCAAGCGGGTCGCCGTGATCGGCGGCGGCCAGTCGGGCGCGGAAGCCTTCCTGGAGCTGCTCTCCCGCCCGGCCGGACAGCAGCCGGAGCAGGTCTCCTGGTTCTCCCGGCGGCGCACCTTCCTGCCGCTGGACGACTCGCCGTTCACCAACGACTTCTACATGCCGTGCCACTCGGAACACCACTACAACCTGCCGTCCGAGGCCCGGTCCGCGTTCAACGCCGAGCAACTGCTCAGCAGCGACGGCGTGTCCGAGAGCACCCTCCGGCAGATCTACCAGCGGCTCTACGTCCTGTCCTACGTGACAGGGCCGCCGGACCTGGCCAGGCTCTATCCGCACCGTGAGGTGACCGACGTGACCGGCGACGCCTCCGGCCTCTGGCACCTCACGGTCCGGCACAAGGGAGAGCAGGGGGCCGTCGAGCACGGGCGGGCGGACGTCGTCATCTGGGCGTCGGGCTTCCGCCCCGCCCCGATGGACTTCCTCGCCCCCATCGCCGACCGCCTGGAGCGCGAGGGCGACGAACTCCGCGTCGACCAGGACTACGCGGTGCACTGGGACGGCCCGCTCGACCGCAGGCTCTTCGTGCAGAACGCCGTCCGGGAACAGCGCGGCCTGGCAGACCCCAACCTCAGCCTCAACGCCTGGCGCAGCCGGCGCATCGTGGACCGGCTGCTCGGGGTCCGTACGGAAGAACAGCTTCCCTCCTTCGTCGCGTGGTCGTCGAAGGCATCCGCCGAGCATGTCCGGACCGCGTGACGAGGGCGGGGACGACCATGGAGAAGAGGTACCGGACGTGATCATCAGTGTCTACGACGGGAACATCCAGTACGAGGGGTTCGGCATCGGTCTCGCCGGCGTCCAGGGCCTCGGCGTGGGCGCCGACTGGGGCCGGGTCCTCCCCGGCGGCAGGTCCCTCTCGCACCGGCACGACGAGACCGAGATGTTCGTCATCGTCCAGGGCCGTGGCGAGCTGGTCGTCGACGGTGTGCGCCGGCCCGTCTCGCCCGGCACGCTCGCGCTGTTCGAGCCCTTCGAGACCCACGTACTGGAGAACACCGGCGACACCGACCTGGTGTTCCTGACCCAGTATTGGCGCGACGCGGACCGGGCCCTGGTCTCGGCCAGGTCGGCGGACCGGCTGAGCCTCGGCCGACGTCCCGTCTTCGTCTGTTCGCCCCCGCCGACGCCCAACGGCGATCTGCACCTCGGGCATCTGTCGGGTCCGTATCTCGGGGCCGACGCCTATGTGCGCTTCCAGCGGATGAGGGGCGTCGAAGCCTGGCACATCACCGGCAGCGACGACCACCAGAGCTATGTGCAGGCCGCCGCCCGAGCCGAGAACCGCGACCCGGAGGGGACGGCCGCCCACTACAGTGCGGAGATCGCGGACACCCTCGCCCTGATGGACATCCGGGTGGACCAGTACACGGTGCCCCACCGGGACGAGAGCTACCGCACCGGACTGCGGGAGTACTTCTCCCGCCTGGTCGGCAGCGGGGCGGTGGCGCCGCGCGAGGGCCAGGCGCTCTTCGACGCCGAGACCGGCGAGTACCTCTACGAGGTCGACGTCAGCGGGGCCTGTCCGACGTGCGCGGGGCCGACCGGCGGCAACATGTGCGAGCGGTGCGGTGAACCGAACACGGTCACCGATCTGACCGGCCCCGTCTCCGCCCGGTCGGCCGCCGAGCCCCGGCTCGGCACGGTCACCCGGTACTCCCTGCCCCTGCACGAGTTCCCCGGGACCGTCGTCGACCACCACCGCCACGGCCGGGTCCCCGCCCGGCTACGCGAACTCGCCGCCCGGGTCTTCGCCCGCCCGTCCCTGGACCTGCCCGTCAGCCATCCCGCCTCCTGGGGCCTGGCACCCGCCGAGCGGCACGAGGCGACCGAGGGCCAGGTGATCTGGGCCTGGGTCGAGCTGTCCTACGGATTCCTCCGGGGCATCCAGACGCTCGGCGGCCGACTGGGCAGGAACTGGCGGGCGGCCGAGCCCGATCAGGACTGGAAGATCGTCCACTTCCTCGGCTTCGACAACGGCTTCTACCACTCGGTGCTCGCCCCGGTGCTCTACAAGGCGGCCTTCCCCGGCTGGCAGCCCGACATCGACTACCACGTCAACGAGTTCTACCTGCTGGAGGGCGCCAAGTTCTCCACCAGCCGCGGGCATGCCGTCTGGGGCAAGGAGATCCTCGGCCCGGACAGCGTCGACGCCGTCCGCTACTTCCTGTCGAGCACCCGGCCTGAGGGGGAGCAGACCAACTTCTCGACCGCGGCGTACGAGGCGCTGGTGCGGGACACCCTCGTCGGGACGTGGCAGACGTGGCTCGACGGCCTCGGCGAGCGGCTGGGCGGCCGGTACGAGGGGAGGGCCCCGGACGCCGGGAACTGGACGCCGGAGCACTCGGCCTTCCTGGGCCTCCTGGGCGGTCGGCTGTCCGCGCTGACCGCGGCGCTGAGCCCGGACGGCTTCTCCCTGCGGCGGGCCGCGGCCGAGCTGAACGGCCTGGTGGAGGACGCCGTCAGGTTCTCCCGCCAGGAGAGCCCGCTGGCCGCCACCGAGTGGTCCGACGACAACCGGACCGTCATCGCCCTGGAGCTGGCCGCGGCCCGGCTGCTGGCCCACGGCGCGGCCCCGCTCATGCCCCGCTTCGCGGCGCGGCTCGGGAAGGCGCTGGGCCTGGGCATTCCCGCGCACTGGCCCGGAACGGTCGAGCTGCTGCCGCCCGGCACTCAGGTCGACCTCGCCGGACAGGTGTTCTTCACACCTCGCGCGGCGGAGTCCGACCCCGCCTCCCCGGCCCGGCCATGAGCCCCGAGTCCTTCGACGTGGCGGTGGTCGGAGCGGGGCTGGCCGGGGCGGCCGCCGCCTGGCGGCTGGCCGCGCGCGGACTGTCGGTCGCGGTGTTCGAGGCGTACGCGGTGGGGCACCCGCACGGCAGCTCGCACGGCAGCTCGCGCATCTTCCGCCGGACCTACACGGACCCGTTCTACGTCGCGCTGACGGGGCGGGCCGCGGAGGCGTGGCAGGAGCTGGAGACCGACTCCGGCACGGTACTGCGGCGTCGGACCGGCGGCCTGGACACCGGTGCGGGAGCCGCGCCGGAGGAGCTGGCCCGGGTCCTGGCGGCCGCCGGAGTGCCGAACGAGCTGCTGACGGCGGGGGAGGCCGGGAGGCGCTGGCCCGGCATGCGCTTCACGGGGCCGGTCCTCCACCACCCGGAGGCCGGAGTGCTCGACCCGGGCGCCACCGTCGCGGCCTGCCTCCGCCGCGCCGGCGAACAGGGCGCACGGCTGCTCACGGAGACCCGGGTGACGCGCGCCGCGTACCCGGCGACGGGCGGTGTCCGGCTCGTCGCGGACACCGGCGAGGAGCTGTCCGCCCAGCGGGTGGTGCTCGCGGCGGGGGCGTGGCTGCCGGAGCTGGCCGGGGCGTTCGGCATCGCGTTGCCCCCGCTGCGGGTGACCCAGCAACAGGTCTTCCACTTCCGCCGACGGGAATCCGGCGCCGACTGGCCGGTCTTTCTGCACCGGGGCGAGACCGAGGTGTTCGGTCTCCCCTCCGGTTCGGATGCCGGTCCTGAGCCCGCGGTGAAGGTCGCCGAACTCGGCGACGGCCTCCCCACCACCGCCGACAGCCGCTCCGGCACGCCCGACCCGGCCTCGCGCGCCGCCGTCACCGGCTACGTCACCACCTGGCTGCCGGGCCTGCGGCCCGAACCGGTGGCGGAGAGCACATGCCTCTACACCTCCACGCGGGACGGGGACTTCATCCTGGACCGCCACGGCCCTGTGGTGGTCGTCTCGCCCTGCTCAGGCCACGGCGCCAAGTTCGCCCCGCTGATCGGCGAGCTGACGGCCGACCTGGTCACGGGCCGCACAAAGCCCCACCCACGCTTCGCGCCGCACCGCTGAAAGCCCCGCACCGGCCCCAGCCCGTCGATCTCGGAAAGCACAAAACCCCAGGTCACGGCGAGTGAGTCCTGGGGTTTCGCAGAGCCGCCTTCGGGATTCGAACCCGAGACCTACGCATTACGAGTGCGTTGCTCTGGCCAACTGAGCTAAGGCGGCGCTGCCGTCGGCACCATGGTGCGATCAGCGGCGCGGCCAAGTCTACACAGTTTCCGAGGGTGCTTCGTACACGCCATGGGGGACGGTCTCTGTGCAGGTCAGGAGCACTTCTTGGCGGGGGTCGGCGGTGTGCCCTCAAGGAGGTAGGTGTTGATCGCGGTGTCGATGCAGTCGCTGCCCCGGCCGTACGCCGTGTGGCCGTCGCCGTTGTAGGTGAGGAGCGTGCCGGAGGAGAGCTGCTCGGCCAGGGACCTGGCCCACTTGTAGGGGGTCGCCGGGTCGCGGGTGGTGCCGACCACGACGATCGGCGCCGCGCCCTTGGCTTCGATGCGGTGCGGGGAACCGGTGGCCTTGGTGGGCCAGTAGGCGCAGTTCAGGGAGGCCCAGGCGAGGTTTCTGCCGAAGACCGGGGACGCCTTCTCGAAGGAGGGGAGGTCCTGGGTGACTTCCCCGGGGCCGCTGAAGGCGGGCGGGAGGTCCAGGCAGTTCACGGCGGAGTTGGCGAACATCAGGTTCTGGTACGAGCCGTCGCCGTCGCGTTCGTAGTACGAATCGGCGAGGCCGAGGAGGGCCGTGCCGTCGCCGTCCATGGCCTGGGCCAGGGCCTCGCGGAGCTGGGGCCAGGCGGACTCGTCGTACATCGCGGCGATCACGCCGGTCGTGGCCAGGGACTCGCCCAGCTGTCGGGTCTCGCCGGTCGGGACGGGCTCGGCGTCCAGGCCCTTGAAGAACGCGTTCATACGAGTGGCCACCTCGGCCGGCGACTTCGTGCCGAAGGGGCAGTCGCTCTGTTTGACGCAGTCCCGGGCGAAGGACTGGAAGGCGGTCTCGAAGCCGGCCGTCTGGTCGCGGTTGAGATCACGGGCCGGCAGGGAGGGGTCCATCGCGCCGTCGAGGACCAGGCGGCCGGTGCGCTCGGGGAACAGCTCAGCGTAGGTCGCGCCGAGGAAGGTGCCGTACGAGGCCCCTACGTACGAGAGCTTCTCGTCACCGAGCACCGCGCGGAAGATGTCCATGTCGCGCGCGGTCTCGACCGTGGAGACATGCGGCAGGATCTCGCCGGACCTCTTCTCGCAGCCCGCCGCGAACTTCTTGAAGGCCCCGGTCAGCCGCGCGATTTCGGCCTGGTCGTCGGGCGTCTGGTCGACCTGCGTGTACGCGTCCATCTCCGTGCCGCTGAGGCACTCGACCGGCTCGCTGCGGGCGACGCCGCGCGGGTCGATGGCCGCCATGTCGTACTGGGCGCGGACCGGCGCCGGGTAGCCGATGGCCGCGTACCCCTGGAGGTAGCCGATGGCGGAGCCGCCGGGGCCGCCCGGGTTGACGAGGAGGGAGCCGAGGCGCTTGCCGGGGCCGGTGGCCTTCTTGCGGGAGACGGCCAGGTCGATCTGCTTGCCGTCCGGCTCGGCGTAGTCCAGCGGCGCCTTCATCGTGGCGCACTGGAAGCCGGAGACTCCGCACGCGCGCCACTTGATCTTCTGGCCGTAGAACTTCTTCAGGGCGGCCTGATCGACGGATACGGAGCCCGAGCCAGTCGCCGAGCCGGCGCCCTCGTCCGACGAACCGGAGGACGAGCCGCCGGAGCTGCATCCGGTGATCAGCAGACCGGCCGCCACGAACGCGGCGGCGGTGACACGGAACGGGCTCCTGGATTCCATCCGGGGAGCCTAGCCGCCCGGCCCGGTCCGACGTGTGTCCACGCTCGTACGGGTGAGTCCCGGCCGCCCGCCCGGCGCCACGCGGACGGCACCGCACGCCCGGCGGGCACGCCGCACGCTCGACGGGCAGCCCACCCGGCACCTGCCCGGCACCCGCCCGGCCCGATCAGCCCGCCCGGCCCGATCAGCCCGTTCTCAGCGACACCGCCATCGCCTCCACCGCCAGCAGCGGCGCCACATTGCGGTCGAGCGCCAGGCGGCACGCGCCGATCGCCTCTATCCGGCGCAGCGTCCGCTCCGGCGTGGAATCGCGGGCGATCCGCTCCAGCGCGTCCCGTACGTCACCGTTCGCGAGGGGCACCCGCGAGCCGAGCTGGAGGGCGAGCACATCCCGGTAGAAGCCGGTCAGATCGGTGAGGGCGAGGTCGAGGCTGTCGCGCTGCGTACGGGTGGAGCGGCGCTTCTGGCGGTCGGCCAGCTCCTTCATCACGCCCGCCGTGCCCCGGGGCATCCGGCCGCCCGCCGAGGCGCCGAGGGCGGCCTTCATGTCCTCCGTCTCCTTGGCGTCGACGTCCTCCGCGACCTGCTTGGCGTCCTCCGTGGCCGCGTCGATCAGCTCCTGCGCCGCCTTGAGACAGCCCCCGATGTCGGCCACGCGCAGCGGCATCTTCAGCACCGTGGCCCGCCGGGCCCTGGCCCGTTCGTCGGTGGCGAGGCGGCGGGCCCTGCCGATGTGCCCCTGGGTGGCCTGGGCGGCGGCCTGGGCGGCGGCGGGCTCGATGCCGTCCCGTCTGATCAGGACGTCGGCGACGGCCGCGACGGGCGGCGTGCGCAGCACGAGATGGCGGCAGCGGGAGCGGATCGTGGGCAGGACATCCTCAAGAGAAGGGGCGCACAGCAGCCAGACCGTACGGGGAGCGGGCTCCTCCACCGCCTTCAGCAGGACGTTGCCCGCGCCCTCGGTGAGCCGGTCGGCGTCCTCCATGACGATGACCTGCCAGCGGCCGACGGCGGGCGAGAGCTGGGCGCGGCGGACCAGCTCCCGGGTCTCCTTGACCCCGATGGAGAGCAGATCGGTGCGGATCACCTCGACGTCCGCGTGCGTGCCGATCAGGCTCGTGTGGCAGCCGTCGCAGAACCCGCATCCCGGCTCGCCGCCCAGCGCCCGGTCCGGGCTGGTGCACTGGAGGGCGGCGGCGAAGGCGCGGGCCGCCGTGGAACGGCCCGAACCCGGCGGTCCGGTGAACAGCCAGGCGTGCGTCATCTTGGACGCCTCGGGCGGCGCGGTCCCCGTGGCGTCGGCGGTGACGAGCGCGTCGGCGTCGCGGGCCGCCGCGGCGAGCGCGACGTGCACCCGGTCCTGCCCGACCAGTTCGTCCCATACGGTCATACGCCGTCACCGCCCCGTGCCTGTCGTGTCCGGCCACGTTCCCGTGCCCGGACGGTGTCGTTCCGTCCCGGGCTCCGCGGCCCGGATTCCATTGTGGGGCCGGGGTCTGACATCCCGGCCCCACTGGCGCCGACACGCCACGCCTGTACGACCCAGGCCCTGTCTGACAAATCCCGCCCGGCCGACGGCGCCTGGGCCCGCACGCTCGCCGCGTTGTCGCGGTCTCCCCAGTACAGCCCGTACGGGAGAGACCCCCCGCCGTGCGGGAGCGCGTCGCATCCGAAGGACGCGTCAAACGCCGAGGCGGAAAGAGCGCAGCGCACCGGACGCCGCCGACCCCGCCCTACCCCGGGGCACGGCGCTCCTTCGAGGACAGGGGCCTAGCGACGGCGTCCGCCCCTGCCCTCGTCGTCGTCCTCGTCACGCGGGCCGAGCAGTTCGTCCGCCAGGGTCGGCAGATCGTCCAGCGGGGTCTCCTCCGCCCAGTCCGAACGCCGGCGCGGACGCTCGCGCTCCGGAGGCCGTCCGGGACCGGCCTCCGGGTCGATCTGGGGCAGCTCCCGCGTCCGCTCGTTGCCGTTCTCGGCGGGCGCCGGGCGCGCGTCGTCGCGGAAGAAGCCGTGTGGCACCCGGTCTGCGGGATCGGAGTTCCGTACGGGCGGGAGGACGGCGGTCTCGTCGGCCCCGCGCGCGTCCCGCGCGCCTCGCGCGTCCGTCGCGCCGCCACGGCCGCCGGAACGGCTCCCGTCCCGCCGCCGCTCGTCGCCCGGCCGCTCGTCACCCCGTACCGGCGGCAGCACCGCCGTCTCCGCGGGATCGGCCGGCCCGGAACCCGTATCCGTACCAGCGCCCGTGCCCTCGCCCCGCCGGGGCTCGTCCTTGGGCCGCAGATCCTCCGGACGTACCGCCGGAACCTCCTGCGTCACGTCGTCGGGGGCGATCGTCCGCTTCCGCACGACGGGCGTGGGCACGGTCAGCTCGTTCGGCGAATGGGACGGCGGCTCCGGGCGCTCCGGGGATTCCGCCGCCGTGGCCGCCGCGGCGGCGGCTGCCGCCTCCTCCGCTGCCCGACGCGCCTCCTCGGCCCTGACCAGGGCCTCTTCGGCCTTGCGCTGCTTCTCGCGGCGCCGTTCCTCGGCCTCAGCGCGGAGCCTGGCCTCTTCCTTGGCCTGCTTCCGCAGCCGCTCCTGCTCCGCCTCGTACGCCCGCTCCTCGGCTTCGCGGCGCTTGCGCTCCTCCTCGGCCTTCCTGCGGTCCTCCTCGGCGCGCTGCCTGGCCTCCTCCGCCTGCCGCTCGGCCTCGCGCTGCCGGGCCTCTTCCAGCTCCCGGCGCTTGCGCTCCTCCTCCTCGGCACGGAGCTTGGCGAGCTGGGCCTCCCGCTCGCGCGCCAGCCGCTCCTCCTCCGCCTTGCGCGCCGCCTCTTCCTCGGCCTTGCGCCTGGCCTCCTCGATGGCGGCCTCGCGCGCCGCCTCCCGCGCCTTCAGCTCGGCCTCGGAGAGCGGCAGCGACTGGTCGAGCCGGTGCCGTACGACCGTGGTGATCTCCTCCGGCAGCTGACCGGCGTCCACGACGAGATAGCGCGTCGGGTCGGCGGCGGCCAGCGTGAGGAAGCCGGTGCGCACCCGCTGGTGGAACTCGGTCGGCTCGGACTCCAGCCGGTCGGGCGCCTCCGTGAACCGCTCGCGCGCCGTCTCGGGGGAGACGTCGAGCAGCACGGTCAGATGCGGTACGAGTCCGTCCGTCGCCCAGCGCGAGATGCGGGCGATCTCGGTCGGCGAGAGGTCGCGGCCCGCGCCCTGATAGGCCACGGACGAGTCGATGTAACGGTCCGAGATGACGATCGCACCGCGCTCCAGGGCGGGGCGTACGACCGAGTCGACGTGCTCGGCGCGGTCGGCGGCGTACAGCAGCGCCTCGGCGCGGTTCGACAGACCCGCGCTCGACACGTCCAGCAGGATCGAGCGGAGCCGCTTGCCGACCGGCGTGGCGCCCGGCTCGCGCGTGACCACCACTTCGTGGCCCTTGGCGCGGATCCACTCCGCGACCGCCTCGACCTGGGTGGTCTTGCCCGCGCCGTCCCCGCCTTCCAGTACGAGGAAGAAGCCGCTGCCGGCCGGGACCGGCGCCGGGTCGGCGCCGCCGCGCAGCGCGTCGCTCAGGTCACGGCGCAGCGGCACTCCCGAGCGGTCGTCCGTCTTGGCCAGGACCACCGCGGCGAGCGGCAGCAGCAGCGCGCCGACCAGCATCAGCGTGA
Source organism: Streptomyces corynorhini (assembly GCF_003346515.1). Lineage (GTDB taxonomy): Bacteria > Actinomycetota > Actinomycetes > Streptomycetales > Streptomycetaceae > Streptomyces > Streptomyces corynorhini. The sequence goes on along the minus strand of NZ_QQNA01000145.1, from coordinate 69,632 downwards.
AGGCGGCGCCGTCGTGGGCGAAGACGAAGGTGCCGCTCGCGAGGCGGTGCGGGCCGATCGCCGCGGCGACGAGCGGGGCGACGACCACACCGAGCGCGACGAAGGCCCCGACCATGGCGTGCAGGTGTTCGGTGACGCGTCGACGGCGGGCGTCCTCGATCTCCACGTCGATGAGGTCGTGGCCGGTACGGGCCACCACTCCGGCGGTGAAACCGGTGAACAGCGCGAGGAGCAGCACTGTCGCCGTGTCGGGCACGAGCCCCATGGCCAGCAGCGCGACACCGGTGACCGCGATCGCCAGCGCGAACAGCCGACGCCGCGAGAGCGCGGGGGCGACCTTGGCGGCGTGGCGGATGCCCAGCCCCGTACCGCCGGTCAGCGCGAGTACGAGCAGAGCGAAGGCGACCGGGCCGCCGCCGAGGTCCTTGGCCTGGAGTACGGAGACGGCCACGGCCGCCGCGATGGCCGCGGCGATGGCCGCGCAGGCCAGCACGAGCAGCGGCACCGCGCCCGTACGGCCCTTGTCGGCGGCGCGGTCGGCCGCCGCGCCGGGGCCTCGCAGCCGTTCGAGCGGGGAGCGCGGCCGGGGCGTGAGCCCGTCGGGCAGCTCCAGGAAGTACAGCGTGGAGACGGAGGCGGCGAACAGACCGGCCGCGACGTAGGAGCCCAGCGCCGCCTGATGCAGCGTGAACCAGTCGATGCCCGTGCCCAGCAGATTGCCGACCAGCGTGGCGACCAGGAGGACCACCGCCGCGGCGGGTACCGCGAGGAACGTCGTGCGCAGGGAGAGCCGGCGCAGCGCGTCGAGGTGGTCGGGCAGCGGGCGCACCGCCGCGCCCTCCAGTGGAGGCGCGGGCAGCAGGGCCGGCGCGGCGCTCTCCTTGGCGACCGTCCAGAAGCGCTCGGCGACGCCGAGGACGAAGACGGTGCTGAGGAGGATCGGAAGCGCGCGCTCCGGAGTCCAGTCGAGCCACAGCGGCGCGACGATGAGCAGCCCGAGACGGAGCACGTCCGCGACGATCATCGTCCAGCGCCGGTCCAGCGGCCCGCCGTCCCGTTGCGGTTTCGCGGGCTTGCCCGCGGCGGCCGAGGCCGCGGCGGCGATCGAGGCGCCGGAGAGGTCAGGTTCGCCTGTGGTGGCCCCGGGAGCGGTCTTCTCCGCCGAGGTCGCCGGCTTCACCAGCCGTACCGGCTTGGCGGGTCGGACACCGGTGCCGGGCGCGACCAGCGCCGACAGCGGCCCGAGGAGCACCGCTCCGAACAGCAGCGTGGCGAGGATCCGGGCACCGAACACGGCGGCGACGGCGAACGCCGCGCCCCGGTATCCAGCACCGAACGAGCCCTCGGCGATCGCCGCCTGCAACGACAGCAGCAGAAGCACGAGTACGGCGAGTACGTCGCCGGTCCCGCCGGCGAACTGGGCGCCCCACAGCCGCCGAAGCGGAGGGAGACGCAACAAAGATCGTACGGCGCGCTCTCGTGAGTCTGCGGCAAGTGCGTCGGAGTCGGAGGTGGGGCTCACGACCGTTGGCTGCTCGGCTCGCGTCATTCGCCCAGCCTATCCGGCCCCACTGACTGCCCGACGCCCCCGTCCGAACATACGAACGTGTGACCCGGTGGACGGCCCGGTCAACGACGTGAACAGCCGGAAGGGGCGGGGGCCCGGCACACTGCCGGACCCGCCCCTCCGCACATCCGCCCGCGTCAGCCCCGCGTCAGCCTTCGGCGTTCGCCGCCGACGACCTGGCCGCCGTCTTCTTGGCCGTGGCCGTGGCCGTCTTGGCGGACGTCGCCGTCTTCTTCGCGGCGGTCTTCTTCGCCGTGGTCGTCTTCGCCGCCGTCGTCTTCTTGGCCGCCGTCTTCTTCGCCGGGGCCTTCTTGGCGGGGGCCTTCTTCGCCGCCTTCTTGGCGGTCTTCTTGGCCGGGCCCTTCGCGCGCTTCTCCGCGAGCAGCTCGTAGCCCCGCTCCGGCGTGATCGTCTCGACGCTGTCGTCGGTGCGCAGGGTGGCGTTCGTCTCGCCGTCCGTGACGTACGGACCGAAGCGGCCGTCCTTGACCACGACGGGCCGCTCGCTCACCGGGTCCGTGCCGAGTTCCTTCAGTGGCGGCTTGGCCGCCGCGCGTCCGCGCTGCTTGGGCTGGGCGTAGATCGCCAGCGCCTCGTCCAGCGTGATGTCGAAGAGCTGGTCCTCGGCCGTCAGCGACCGCGAATCGGTGCCCTTCTTGAGATACGGGCCGTACCGGCCGTTCTGCGCGGTGATCTCGACGCCTTCCGCGTCCTTGCCCACCACCCGCGGCAGGGACATCAGCTTGAGCGCGTCGGCGAGCGTGACCGTGTCCAGGCTCATCGACTTGAAGAGCGAGGCGGTACGGGGCTTGACCGCGTTCTTGCCGGTCTTCGGCGTGCCGTCCGGCAGGACCTCGGTGACGTAGGGACCGTACCGGCCGTCCTTGGCCACGATCGGGTGGCCGCTCTCCGGGTCGACGCCCAGCTCGAAGTCGCCGCTCGGCTTGGCGAGCAGCTCCAGCGCGTACTCGACCGTCAGCTCGTCGGGGGCCAGCTCCTCGGGCACGTCGGCCCGCTGGTGGCCCTCCTCGTCCTTCTCACCGCGCTCGACGTACGGGCCGTAGCGCCCGACGCGGAGCATGATCCCGTCCCCGACGGGGAACGAGGAGATCTCCTTGGCGTCGATCGCGCCGAGGTCCGTGACGAGTTCCTTGAGACCGCCGAGGTGGTCCCCGTCGCCGTTGCCCGCGCTCGAAGCGGCGCCCGCGCGGTCGTCGCCCTCACCGAAGTAGAAACGCTTCAGCCACGGCACGGCCTGGGCCTCGCCCTGGGCGATCCGGTCGAGGTCGTCCTCCATCTTGGCCGTGAAGTCGTAGTCGACCAGTCGGCCGAAGTGCGTCTCCAGCAGGTTGACCACGGCGAAGGACAGGAAGGACGGGACGAGCGCCGTGCCCTTCTTGAAGACGTAGCCGCGGTCGAGGATGGTGCCGATGATCGAGGCGTAGGTCGACGGGCGGCCGATCTCGCGCTCTTCCAACTCCTTGACCAGCGAGGCTTCGGTGTAGCGGGCCGGCGGCTTGGTGGCGTGCCCGTCGACCGAGATCTCCTCGGCGGACAGCGCGTCGCCCTCTGCGACCTGCGGCAGCCTGCGCTCGCGGTCGTCCAGCTCGGCGTTCGGGTCGTCTGCGCCTTCGACGTACGCCTTCATGAAGCCGTGGAAGGTGATCGTCTTTCCGGAGGCGGAGAATTCCGCGTCCCGGCCGTCGCTCGACGTGCCGCCGATCCTGACGGTGACACTGTTGCCGACCGCGTCCTTCATCTGGGAGGCGACGGTCCGCTTCCAGATCAGCTCGTACAGCCGGAACTGGTCGCCGCTCAGCCCGGTCTCCGCCGGGGTGCGGAAGCGGTCGCCGGAGGGGCGGATCGCCTCGTGCGCCTCCTGCGCGTTCTTGACCTTCCCGGTGTACGTACGCGGCTTGTCCGGCAGATAGCTCGCGCCGTACAACTGCGTGACCTGCGCACGAGCGGCGGAGACCGCCGTGTCGGAGAGGGTCGTGGAGTCCGTACGCATGTAGGTGATGAAGCCGTTCTCGTACAGCTTCTGCGCGACCTGCATCGTGGACTTCGCCCCGAAGCCCAGCTTGCGCGACGCCTCCTGCTGGAGGGTCGTCGTGCGGAAGGGCGCGTACGGGGAGCGGCGGTAGGGCTTGGACTCGACCGAGCGGACGGCGAAGGAGGTGTCCGCCAGGGCGGCGGCCAGCGCCCGCGCGTTCTCCTCGTCCAGATGGAGCACCTGGTCGGACTTGAGCCGGCCGTCGGGACCGAAGTCGCGGCCCTGGGCGACACGCCGGCCGTCGACCGAGTTCAACCGGGCGACGAGTGACGAGGGGTCCGACGGGTCCCCGGCGCGGCCGGTGGAGAACGTGCTGGTCAGGTCCCAGTACTCGGCGGAGCGGAAGGCGATGCGCTCGCGTTCGCGCTCGACGACGAGCCGGGTCGCGACCGACTGCACGCGACCGGCGGACAGGCCGCGCATGACTTTCTTCCACAGGACCGGCGAGACCTCGTACCCGTAGAGCCGGTCCAGGATGCGGCGGGTCTCCTGGGCGTCGACCATCCGCGTGTTCAGCTCGCGCGGATTGGCGACGGCGGCTCGGATCGCGTCCTTGGTGATCTCGTGGAAGACCATCCGGTGGACCGGGACCTTGGGCTTGAGCACTTCCTGGAGATGCCACGCGATGGCTTCGCCCTCGCGGTCCTCATCGGTGGCGAGGTACAGCTCGTCGGAATCGGCCAGCAGCTCCTTGAGCTTTCTGACCTGGGACTTCTTGTCGGCATTGACGACGTAGATCGGCTGGAAGTCGTTTTCGACGTCCACGCCGAGCCGGCGCACCTCGCCCGTGTACTTCTCGGGCACCTCGGCGGCCCCGTTCGGGAGGTCACGGATGTGCCCGACGCTCGCCTCGACGACATAGCCAGGGCCGAGGTAGCCCTTGATCGTCTTCGCCTTGGCGGGCGACTCGACGATGACGAGTCGACGGCCGCCGTGTGCGGTCTCGCTGGTCGGGGACAACTTCGCTCTTCTCTCCGGTCGACGCTCGGTGGGCCCGTACGGGAGTACGGCAGTGCGGTACGGCGGGACCGGGTGCGGCCCCGCGGTGACGCTGCTTCGCTGCGGAGTGTGACGGTACAACCCGCCCCCGTGTCAAACGGCAAAAGCCCGCAGCGGCCACTCGAACGGTAACCCGACTCCAGGCGTTCCTGCCGCCCGGACCCCCGTGGCCGTCGCGTCGCACCGGGTCCGCGGTCATTCCGCCGAGGGGCGTGCGGGTGGCCCGCCGGAGAACGGGCCCGCGCCGTTCCACGCAGGTCCCGCCCAGGTCCGAGGCCCTGTGGGCGGTGCCGGAAAGGTCGGTTCGATCATGGTCAGGACGTTCCGGTAGAGCTGTCCGGAACGCGTGGATCACATACGTCCGAAGCACCACAGGCCGAGAGCGAGAAAGACCACGCCCGAGAGTGTCGTGACAGTAATGGCCGCTTTCGGCCGCGCGCCGAGGGCCACCGGCCGCCCGTGCAGCACTCGCGCCCCCGTCCAGAGCAGGATCCCCGCCCCGAACAGCGCGAACGTCGTCCCCGCGAAGATCGCCGGTCCACTCTCCATCGTCCCGCCCCCGTCCACCCGTGGCGCCCGCCGAGGGGCGCCGACATCCCCGGAGGCCGAGGCTGGCACCCCGGGGCGTCACCGGCGCGAACTCCGGGTGAACGGCGTACGCGGGTTACCCCGAAGCGCGGGGGCGTCCGCGCCACGCGCCCCCGCTGCCCGCTCCCCGTAAGGCGCCGGGCACGCGCTCCCTCCCCGCCCCGCAGTCCCCGACCGCCGCAGGCCCCTTACGCGCCGGATCCGTGCACGCCAGCTCCCTACACGACGGATCCATGCAGGCCAGCTCCGTGCGCGCCAGCTCCGTGCGCGCCGGATCCATGCGCGACGGCCTCGGCCCGGCGTTGTCACGGCTCGGGGACCGGCTCCAGGAAGCCCTCCTCCACCAGCAGCCGGACCGCCTGCGGCGTACGGTCGCGCAGCAGCACCGCGTCCTCCCCCGTCAGTTGCGCGATGGCGTCCAGGATCCGCCCGGCGCTCAGGGTCCCGTCGCTGACCCCCGCGAACCCCGCAGCGACCGTGTCGACCTTGGTCGCCCGGCGCATGCCCCGGTTCTGACGGAGCACCACGTGCTCCGGGTCCTCGGCCCCCGGCAGCCCGACCTGCTCCTGAACCACCTCGGGCGCCAGCGTGAAACGGCCGGTGAGAAGCGCGGCGTCGTCGTGTGTCCGCAGATAGTCCTGCCGCTCGAAATGCGCCCGCACCGTCGGTCCGAGCGGCTGCTCCACCGGGTGGGGCCACTCCTCCGCGACGATCGACGGCCGGTCGCTGTCCGACCTCCTGAGCGTGATCCAGCCGAAACCCACCGCTTTGGTGCCGTGCGCCTCGAACTCGTCCAGCCAGGCCCCGTACCGCGCGGCGTACGCCTCCGGGTCGCCGCGGTGGTCACCGCTGTCGCGCAGCCACAGCTCGGCGTACTGCGTGATGTCCTGGACCTCGCGCTGCACGATCCAGGCGTCGCAGCCGCGCGGCACCCAGGAACGCAGCCGCTCCTGCCACTCCTCCCCCTCCACGTGCTGCCAGTTGGCGAGGAAGTGGGCGAACCCGCCCTTGTTCAGCCGCTCGCCCGTCTGCTGAACGAGCGTGCGGCACAGATCGTCCCCGCCCATCCCGCCGTCCCGGTAGGTGAGCCGGGCGCCGGGTGAGATCACGAACGGCGGGTTCGAGACGATCAGGTCGTACGTCTCGTCCGCCACCGGCTCGAACAGTGAGCCCTCGCGCAGCTCGGCGGGCGGCGCGTCGGAGAGGGCGAGGGTCAGCCGGGTGAAGCCGAGCGCGCGCGGGTTGAGATCAGTGGCGGTGACCCGTGTGGCTTGCTGGGCTGCGTGCAGCGCCTGGATGCCGGAGCCGGCGCCGAGGTCCAGCGCGCTGCCGACGGGCGTACGGACCGTGAGCCCCGCCAGCGTCGTGGAGGCGCCGCCGACACCGAGCACCACGCCCTCGCCATGGCCGCTCGCGCCCGAGGCGCCGCCGACGGCGCAGCCCAGGTCGGAGACGATGAACCAGTCCTGGCCCTCGGGTCCGCCGTACGGCCGCACGTCCACCGTCGCGCGGATCTCCTCGCCGTCCCGTACGACCCAGCCGTCGGCCAGCGCCTCGTCGAGCGGGAGCGCGGCGCGGGCCGCCGCGTGCGGGACGGGGCCCTGGAGGAGAAAGAGCCGCACGAGCGTTTCGAGCGGGGTGTCACCACCGGTGGCGCGCAGCGCGGGCACGGTCTCGCTGCGGGCCAGCGCGGCGTAGGCGGAGGCGCCGAGCAGGTCGAGCAGACCGTCGGCGGTGAAGTCGGCGGCGAGCAGGGCCGCGCGGAGTCGGGGCGAGTGGTCGGACGCGGGAAGGCTGGTCGTACTCACCCGCCCATTGTGGCCGCTCCCACTGACAACGGCTCGCGGCCCGGTCCCCGATTCGGGGGCCGGGCCGCTGATTTCACCCGCGGAGCCGTCCGTCGGCGCCCGGTACCGGGCGGCAGCGGCGGCACGCCATCGCGGTCACGACCGCGCGCCGCGCGGTCGTGGCGCCAGGCGGGTCGCCGTGGGGGTGAGGCCCCGTCAGGACTGGCCGCCGGCCGCCGTCGGGGCGCTGGAGCCGCCCGTCGAGGGGGACGGCTTCTGGCAGCCGGGCTGCCGGGCCATGGCCTTGCCGACGTCACCCGACTGAAGCCGCTGGAGGGCGTGGTCGCCGCTCGTGCTGAGCTTCTCCAGCTCGTCCGCGACGCCCTTGAGGCCGTCGGCGAACTTCGCCTGGTCCTTCGTGTCGAGTGCGTCGACCTTGGTCTTGAGCCCCGCGTACGCCGTCGACGTGGCGTTCAGCTCCTTGACGGCCTCCTGCTGGGTCTTCTCGCCCTCGTCGCCGGGCGGGGCACCCGCGCTGTCCACGGCGGTGCCCAGCGCCTTGTACGCCTGGGAAATCGACTGGAAGGCGGCGGAATCGGTCTGCTGGACCTCGGCGGGCTTGCTGCGGTCCGAGGTGGCCTGCTGAATGGAGTTGTTGGCACTCGCGATCTTCGTCAGCTGGGGCTGAACCTGATCACAGACCTTCTTCGCCCAGTTGTTCACCTTGCTGTCAGTGTCGTCGCCACCACTGCAGCCGGACAGCGCCATGAGCAGTACCGCACCGCCGGACAGCGCGGCTACAAGCTTCTTGTTCACCGGATGGGTCCCTTCCAAGGCTCTCGGCCCCGGAACATACACGCCGAGAGGGCGACAACCCCGCGCCGAACGTCCGATCCGTATGCTATTGCAGCCATTTGCACCAAGAGAGAGACACCTCACGCCCACCGGGCGTTCCGCCCCACGCGAACAGAGCGCGGGCGGAACGGGGCGGGCAGGCACGAGGCGGAGCGGGCGGGGGCGCTCCCTGCCCGCTCCCCCGCCCGCTCCGCCCGCCCGGCTCCGCGTTATCCCACCGGTGGCGGGCTCATGACACGGGGACGCTGTCGTCCACCGTGACCGAGCGCCTCTTGGACACGTACACCGCCCCGATGATCACGACGAGCGCCAGCGCCGTCACCAGAGCCCGGATCCCGGCGTTGGCGTTGTCGCCGTAGCTGAACTGCACCACCGCCGGGGCGATGAGCAGCGCCACCAGGTTCATCACCTTCAGCAGCGGGTTGATGGCGGGCCCCGCGGTGTCCTTGAACGGATCCCCGACGGTGTCGCCGATGACCGTGGCGGCGTGGGCGGCGCTGCCCTTGCCGCCGTGGTGGCCGTCCTCGACCATCTTCTTGGCGTTGTCCCAGGCACCGCCGGAGTTGGCGAGGAAGACGGCCATCAGCGTGCCGGTGCCGATCGCGCCCGCCAGGAAGGACCCGAGCGCCCCGACCCCGAGCGAGAAACCCACCGCGATCGGTGTGAGAACGGCGAGCAGGCCGGGGGTGGCCAGCTCGCGGAGCGCGTCCTTGGTACAGATGTCGACGACACGGCCGTATTCGGGCTTCTCCGTGTAGTCCATGATCCCCGGGTGCTCGCGGAACTGCCGCCGCACCTCGTAGACCACGGAGCCGGCCGACCGCGAGACCGCGTTGATCGCCAGCCCGGAGAAGAGGAAGACGACGGCGGAGCCGATGATCAGCCCGAACAGGTTGTTCGGCTGCGAGATGTCCAGACTGAGCGTCAGCCCGCTCGCCCCGGCCCCCACATCGGCCACGGCGGTGGCGATGGCGTCCCGGTACGAGCCGAAGAGCGCCGCCGCGGCGAGTACGGCCGTGGCGATGGCGATGCCCTTCGTGATGGCCTTCGTGGTGTTGCCGACCGCGTCGAGGTCGGTGAGCACCTGCGCGCCCGCGCCCTGGACGTCGCCGGACATCTCGGCGATGCCCTGGGCGTTGTCGGAGACCGGGCCGAAGGTGTCCATGGCGACGATGACGCCGACGGTGGTGAGCAGCCCCGTACCGGCCAGCGCCACCGCGAACAGGGCGAGCATGATCGATGTGCCGCCGAGCAGGAACGCCCCGTACACCGCCAGGCCGATCAGCAGCGCCGTGTAGACGGCCGATTCGAGGCCGATGGCGATGCCCGCGAGCACCACCGTGGCGGGGCCGGTCAGGGCCGATTTCCCGATGTCCCTGACCGGGCGCCGGGTGGTCTCGGTGAAGTACCCGGTCAGCTGCTGGATCAGCGCGGCGAGGACGATCCCGATGGCGACGGCGACCAGCGCCAGCACCCTCGGGTCGCCGCCGTGTCCGAGGATCGCGCGGTCGGTCACCCCGTCCAGCTCGGCGTAGCTGGAGGGCAGGTAGACGAAGACCGCCACGGCCACCAGGACGAGCGAGATCACGGCCGAGATGAAGAAGCCGCGGTTGATGGCCGACATGCCGCTGCGGTCGCTGCGGCGCGGGGCGACCGCGAAGATCCCGATCATCGCGGTGATCACGCCGATCGCGGGGACGATCAGCGGGAAGGCGAGTCCGAAGTCCCCGAACGCCGCCTTGCCGAGGATCAGCGCGGCGACCAGCGTCACGGCGTACGACTCGAAGAGGTCGGCGGCCATGCCCGCGCAGTCGCCGACGTTGTCGCCCACGTTGTCCGCGATGGTGGCGGCGTTGCGCGGATCGTCCTCGGGGATGCCCTGTTCCACCTTGCCGACCAGATCCGCCCCGACGTCGGCGGCCTTGGTGAAGATGCCGCCGCCGACGCGCATGAACATGGCGATGAGGGCCGCCCCGAGTCCGAACCCCTCCAGGACCTTGGGGGCGTCGGCGGCGTAGACCAGGACCACGCAGGAGGCACCGAGCAGCCCGAGCCCCACGGTGATCATGCCGACCACGCCACCCGTGCGGAACGCGATCTTCATCGCCTTGTGGGAAACCGTGGTCAGATCCTTTTCCGGCTCGCCCTCCGCGGGTGTCGCCTCCCTCGCGGCGGCGGCCACCCGCACATTGCTGCGTACCGCCAGACGCATGCCGATGTAACCGGTGGCCGCCGAGAAGAACGCACCCACCAGGAAGAACAGCGAACGTCCCGCACGCTGCGACCAGTTGTCCGCCGGTAACAGCATCAGCAGAAAGAACACCACGAAGGCGAAAACGCCGAGGGTGCGCAACTGCCGTGCCAGATAGGCGTTGGCGCCCTCCTGCACGGCCGCTGCGATCTCTTTCATGGAACGCGTGCCCTCGTCGGCGGCCAGCACCTGGCGCACCAGCAGTTGGGCGACGAACAGGGCCGCCAGCGCGACGACCGCGATGACGATCACGATGAGCCGGTTGCCGTCGGTGAGTACCGCGGCCGCGAGAGAAGTGGGGTGCTCGGACAGGTGTGGATGGAAGTGCCCCGCCATTCGTCCTCCTTGACGCTCAGCGTTCAAGATGGACGGATTGTAGGGAGCCGCACCCGATCGAAACAGAGCACGCCACAGAACAGAATCATTGATCAATGATCAATAACCTGGGGATTTCGTCGGGAAATGAAGAAAGACCCTGCTCGGCAGGGTCTTTCCCAAGATCGGAAGGATCTTTCTGAAAAGTCGATCAGGAGAAGGAATCACTCGCCCGGCACCGGACCGGACCGGACCGGACACTCCATGACCGGCCGGACACGATCAGAGCGGACGGGATCAGGGCGGCGTCACCGCCGGCGTGGTGGGCCAGCTCATCCGGATGACACCCCCGTCGGCATCCGAGGTGACCTCCACGTCGTCGACGAGGCCACTGATGACCGCGAGGCCCATCTCGTCCTCGCCCTCCGCGTCGCTCTCCTGAAGCTCGCCCGAGGAGGCTCCGTCGGCACCGGAGGATTCCCCGGTGCCACCGCCGCCCGCTCCGGACACGCCGTCGCCGACCTCGATGGAGAAGACTTTCTCCTCCTCGGTCAGCACGACCCGCACCGGGGCGGTGATGCCGTGCCCCCGATGCAGGCCGACAGCCCGGCTGCACGCCTCACCGACGGCGAGTCTGACCTCGTCCAACACAGCCTCATCGACGCCCGCCCGACGAGCCACGGCAGCGGCCACCAGACGGGCCGTCCTGACGTGTTCGGGCTGGGCGCTGAAGCGGAGTTCAACGGTGGCCATGCGATCCCCCTCGAACGTACGAGCGTGCGAACTCACAGGCGGGGGCATCCGGACGTGGCGCCCGGTGCCTCTGCCTCGATCCTCCGGAAAGGCCGCGACCTCAGTCGGTGGCGTTCACGGCCTCGTCGACCGAGTTGTGGATCGGGAACACCTTGGTCAGACCGGTGATCCGGAAAATCTTGAGAATGCGCTCCTGGTTGCAGACCAGCCGCAGCGAGCCCTCATGGGCACGCACACGCTTCAGTCCGCCCACGAGAACGCCCAGGCCGGTCGAGTCCAGGAAGTCCACGCCTTCCATGTCCACTACCAGGTGGTAGCTGCCGTCGTTCACCAACTCGACCAACTGCTCGCGCAGCTTGGGCGCGGTATACACATCAATCTCGCCACCGACCTCGACGACCGTACGGTCGCCAACAGTGCGAGTCGACAGGGACAGGTCCACGGATCCTCCAGCACCTTGCTATCGAGCGGTCGCCCCTCGGGTCTCCCCGACGGAGCCAGGGGACGTATCGCCAGCCGCGATGGCATTCAATCACTTACCAGCAGTCATGCACGACGCCTTCGGACCATTGTCCGTCACACCAGTGACAGACTCGGTGCCGATGGCCACGAATCAGCACCCCGGTGGACGCCCGGAGAGCGGGGGCGACAGCCCCTCCCCCCACACGATCCTCGACCGGCTCGCCACGGGGGCGGGCCGCGCTGCGCGCATCACCCATACGGAGCACCTGCCCCCACGTGAGGGACGTCATGCGGTCTGGCCCGATCGCATCCGCCCGGAAGTGATCAACGCCATTCGGCTGGCCGGGATCGACCATCCGTGGACCCATCAGGCGCGGGCCGCCGAGCACGCCCTCGACGGCGAGTCCGTCGTCATCGCCACGGGCACCGCCTCCGGCAAGTCCCTCGCCTATCTCGCGCCCGTGCTGTCCACTCTCCTGGACGGCTCGGAGGCCCCCAACGGCCGGGGCACGACCGCGCTCTACCTGGCCCCGACCAAGGCCCTCGCCGCCGACCAGCGCCGCTCGGTCAAGGCGCTCGCGACGCCGCTGGGCAACAGCGTGCGCCCCGCCGTCTACGACGGGGACACCCCCGTCGAGGAACGCGAATGGGTCCGGCAGTACGCCAACTACGTGCTGACCAACCCCGACATGCTCCACCGGGGCATCCTGCCCTCCCACCCCCGCTGGGCCTCCTTCCTGCGCTCCCTGCGCTATGTCGTCATCGACGAGTGCCACACCTACCGCGGCGTATTCGGCTCCCACGTGGCACAGGTAATGCGGCGGCTGCGACGCGTCTGCGCGCGGTACGGGGCGGATCCCGTCTTCCTGCTCGCCTCGGCCACCGCCGCCGAGCCCGCCCGGTCCGCGGGGCGGCTGACCGGCCTGCCGGTCCACGAGGTCGCCGACGACGCCTCTCCCCGGGGCGAGCTGGTGTTCGCCCTCTGGGAGCCGCCGCTGACCGACCTGCACGGCGAGAAGGGCGCTCCCGTGCGCCGCAGCGCCACCGCCGAGACCGCCGACCTCCTCACCGACCTGACCGTGCAGGGCGTCCGCAGCGTCGCCTTCGTACGCTCCCGGCGCGGTGCCGAACTCGTCTCGGTCATCGCCCAGGAACGGCTGGCCGAGGTCGACCGGTCGCTGGCCCGCCGGGTCGCCGCCTATCGCGGCGGCTATCTCCCGGAGGAGCGCCGCGCCCTGGAGAACGCCCTGCACTCCGGCGAGCTGCTCGGCCTCGCCGCCACCAGCGCCCTGGAACTGGGCATCGACGTCTCGGGCCTGGGCGCCGTCGTCATCGCGGGCTACCCGGGCACCCGCGCCTCGCTGTGGCAGCAGGCCGGCCGGGCCGGCCGCTCGGGCCAAGGCGCGCTGGCCGTCCTGGTCGCGCGGGACGACCCGCTGGACACCTTCCTCGTCCACCACCCCGAGGCGCTCTTCCGGCAGCCCGTCGAGTCGACCGTCCTCGACCCCGACAACCCCTATGTGCTCGCCCCCCATCTGTGTGCCGCCGCCGCCGAACTTCCCCTCACCGAGGCCGATCTGACGCTCTTCGGCCCGGCCGCCCCCGGTCTCCTGCCACAGCTGGAGACGGCGGGGCTGCTGCGCCGCCGCACCACCGGCTGGTACTGGACCCGCCGTCAGCGGGCCGCCGACCTCGCCGACATCCGGGGCGAGGGCGGCCGTCCCGTCCAGATCGTCGAGGCGGGTACGGGCCGGCTGCTGGGCACGGTGGACGAAGCGGCCTCCCACACCGCCGTCCACGAAGGCGCCGTCCACCTCCACCAGGGCCGTACCTATCTGGTGAGAGAGCTGGATCTCACCGATTCGGTCGCCCTCGTCCAGGAGGCGGTCCCGCCGTACTCCACCACCGCCCGTGACACCACCGCCATCTCCGTCCTCGAAACCGACACCGAGATCCCGTGGGGCGAGGGCCGCCTCTGCTACGGCTCCGTCGAAGTCACCAACCAGGTCGTCTCCTTCCTGCGCCGCAGGCTCATCACCGGCGAGGTGCTCGGCGAGAGCAAGCTCGACCTGCCACCGCGGACCCTGCGCACCCGCGCCGTGTGGTGGACGGTCACCGAGGACCAGCTCGACGCGGCCCGGGTCAACCCCGAGCAGCTGGGCGGCGCGCTGCACGCGGCCGAGCACGCGTCCATCGGGATGCTGCCCCTCTTCGCCACCTGCGACCGCTGGGACATCGGGGGTGTCTCCGTGCCGCTGCATCCCGACACGCTGCTCCCGACGGTCTTCGTGTACGACGGCCACCCGGGAGGCGCGGGCTTCGCGGAGCGGGCCTTCCGGACGGCCCGCGAGTGGCTCACCGCCACCCGTGAGGCCATCGCCTCGTGCGAGTGCGACGCGGGCTGTCCCTCCTGCGTCCAGTCGCCCAAGTGCGGCAACGGCAACGACCCGCTGCACAAACGCGGTGCCGTACGCCTGCTGACCGAGCTGCTCAAGTCGGCGCCCGGAGAGGAGACGCGGGTGGAGCGGAGTCCGGTGGCGAAGGCGAAGGCCGAGGTGGCGGCGGCCGGGGCGGAAACGGCGGCCCCGCAGGGCCCGCCCGAGCCCTGACCGCGGGCGTGTACGGCCCGAAGGCGGCGCGCGCGGTCACGTCGGAGATCTCCCCGCTCAGGGAGCACCGCACCACCTCACCGCCCTGGGCGGCCGCCACCTCGACCGCCCTGCGGCACGCCTCCGCCGGTCCGGCGAGCGCGTGGTCCGCCGCCGCGAGCGCGGCCAGATCGGCCACCGCGCCCGCCCGGTGCCGGGCGGCGACCGCCTGTCCCATGGCGAGCACCACCGCGAACACCGCGCACATCATGGTCGCCGCCATGGCCACCCACACCGTCGCGGACCCCCGGTCCCCGGTGCCTCCTGTCCTGTCCCCGGTCATGGAGCCACCCCCGCGACCGGGACGTCCGCCGCCTGCCCCGTGACGTCGGAAGCGTCCTCCGCCGACGCCACTGCCTGCGCCGTGAGCGTCAACGCCAGCGCCCCCGGCCCCGGCGCGGGGGCCTCCACCCGCACCCGCCACAGACCGCCCGTACGCCCCAGGGTGACCCTGGCGCCCGCCGGGGCGGCCGACCGGGCGGCGGCCATCGCCGCGGCCTCCGGCTCCGACCTGGCGGCCGCACGTGCCCCCGCGCGCGCCGCGTCCACGCACTGGATCTGCGCGGAGGCCGCCGTCAGCGCCCAGACCAGCGCCATGGTGAACACCACCAGCGCGGGTACCGCCACCGCCGCCTCCGCCGTCACCGCGCCTCTGTCGGCGACTCTGCCGCCACGGCGAGCCCTTCCGGGTTCAGAACTGCGCATCGAGCGCCTTCCCGATGAGCGACTGCAAGGCTCCGGACACCGGGCCGCTCGTCACCACCTTGTACAGCACCGCCGCGAAGGCGCAGGCGGCGATCGTCCCGACCGCATACTCGGACGTGGTCATCCCGCTATCGGTACCGAACCTGCGCGCCCACACCCCGCGCACTCGTCGCGCCTTTCCCCACATCCGCACACACATCCGCATGTCGGCCTCCCGTTTCTGTATCGGATCTTGTATCGGAGGCCGGGCGGAGAACGCCCGGCCGAGATGTTCAACCGCCGGTCAGCAGCGTGCTCGCCAGGCCGATGACCACGGGCGCCACGCCCACCGCCAGAAAGGCGGGGAGGAAACACAGCCCCACCGGCGCGGTGATCAGCACCTGGGCGCGCTGGCCCCGGGCGACGGCGGCCCGCGAGCGCTCCGCTCTCAGCCCCTCGGCCAGCCTGGACACCGGCTCCGCCGCCGGCGCCCCTGTGGCACCGGCCCGTTCCAGACAGCGGGCCAGCCCCGCCGCTCCCGGCACGGCGCCGAGCCGCCCCCACGCCTCGGCCGGTTCACCGCCGAGGCGCAGCTCCGCCGCCGTACGGGCCAGCCGGTCACCGACCGGGCCGCCGAGGGACTCGCCCACCGCCTCCGCCGCCTCGCGCGGACCGGCACCCGCGGTGAGGCAGGCGGCCAGCAGATCGGCGGCGAGCGGAAGTTGCCGCGCCGCTTCGGCGGTCCGTGCCCGCTCGGGGTCGTCACGTCTTCGGGTACGCCACAGGCGACGGACCGCGTACGCGCCCGCGAGCCCCACGGCCAAGCCCGCGACCCCGCCGACCAGCACCCAGCCGGTGATCACCGCGCCGAGTGGCGGCCCGCACCGCTCCGCCCACGCTCGCGTCCTCGTCCAGGGCGCCGTCCCCGGTCCGGCGCGCCCGTGACCTGCGTTCAGCAGAGCCACGAGCCGTCCGCGTATCCGGCGTTCCCGGCGCCGGGCCGCCACCGCCAGGCCCAGACAGCACACGGCCGCGAGCAGTGGGAGCAGCGTCCACAGCCTGGGGGCGAACTCCCCGCTCATGACGGCTCCCCGGTCCGCACCACGCGGGCCGCCCACCACAGCCCCGTGGCCTCCAGCAGCCCGCCGACGGCCAGACATCCCAGACCGGCCGGGGTGTGCAGCAGCACGCGCAGCGGATCGGCGCCCAGCGCCGCGCCCATCAGGAGCCCCACCACCGGCAGCAGCGCGAGCACCACCACCGTCGACCAGGCGCCCGCCAACTGGGCCCGTAGCCCCTCCCGCTGGTCCTTCTCCGCCCGGAGCGCGGTCTCCAGCCGGTCCAGCCCGGCCGCGAGTCCCGCCCCGCTGTCCACAGCCACCCGCCAGCAGGCCGCGACCCCCACCAGACCGTCCGCTCCCGGTTCCTGCGCCGCCTGCCGCAGCGCGCCGGGCACGTCGCCGCCGAACCGCGCCGCGGCCAGCACCGCTGCCTGCGCGCGCCCCAGCCCGCCCGTGGTCCCGGCGGCGGTCAGCAGGGCCGGTAAGGGCTGGGAACCGGCTCTCAGCTCGGCCGCCGCCACCCCGCAGAGCGCGAGGACCCCGTCGGCGCACCGCTCTCGCGCACGTCTCAGTTCCCGGGCTCCGATCCGCCGCCTCACGAGGGGCACCGCCAGCACTCCCCCGACCAGCGGCAGTGGCGAGTCCCCCCACAGGGCGAGCAGCAGCGCGGGCGGCAGGCAGAGCCACTCCCGGCCCAGCCGCGGCAGCCCCGTGCGCGCTCGCCACAGCCCCCGCTCCCAGGGCGGCGCCCCCGGCGGCGGCGCGCCCGTCGGCCCGTCGCCGATGAGCAGCGCCCCGGCCCTGCGCAGCCCCGGCTCATGACCGGCCATCAGCCAGGCGGCCGCTCCCGCGCAGATCACCGCCGCGAGCACCACAGCCGTCATCGCGGGCGTCACAGCGCGCCCCCGATCAGCCCCAGCAGCCTCGGCCAGCCACGCTCCCGCGCGAATCCCTCCGCGCCCCAGCGCAGCGCGGGCACCGGCACCACCAGCCCCGCGGCGTCCCGCTCCAGCACATGCACCTCGGCGACGCGGCGGAGCCCGTCCCTGGCCCGTACGAGATGGACGACGACCGACAGCGCGGCCGCCAACTGGCTGTGCAGAGCCGCCCGGTCGAGCCCGGCCGCCGTGCCGAGGGCCTCCAGCCGCGCGGGCACGTCCGCCGCCGCGTTGGCGTGGACCGTGCCACAGCCCCCTTCATGGCCCGTGTTCAGGGCGGCCAGCAGTTCGGTGACCTCATGGCCCCTGACCTCGCCGACGACCAGTCGGTCCGGCCGCATCCGCAGCGCCTGTCTGACCAGATCCCGCAGCGTCACCAGACCCGCGCCCTCCTGGTTGGCGGGCCGGCCCTCCAGCCGCACCACATGCGGGTGGTCGGGCCGCAGCTCGGCCGAGTCCTCGGCCAGCACAATCCGTTCACCCGGCCCGACCAGGCCGAGGAGAGTCGAGAGAAGCGTGGTCTTGCCCGTGCCGGTGCCGCCGCTGATCAAGAAGGACAGCCTGGCCTCGATCAGCGCCCGCAGCACCCGGTCCCCACCGGGCGGCACGGTCCCCGCCCCGGTCAGCTCGGCCAGCGAGAACGCCTTGGGCCGCACCACCCGCAGCGAGAGACACGCGCAGCCGACGGCCACGGGCGGCAGCACCACGTGCATCCGGGTCCCGTCGGGCAACCGGGCGTCCGCCCAGGGCCTGGCGTCGTCGAGCCGCCGCCCGGCCGCGGCGGCGAGCCGCTGCGCCAGCCTTCGTACCGAGGCGGCGTCCGCGAACGACACCGCCGTGAGCTGCAAGCCACCCCCACGATCCACCCAGACCCGATCGGGCGCCGTGACCAGCACGTCCGTCACCATGGGGTCCGCCAGCAGCGGCTCCAGCGGCCCGGTCCCCACCAGCTCGCAGCGCAACTCCTCCGCCGCGCCGAGCACTTCCGTATCGCCCAGCAGCCGGCCCTGGGCCCGCAGCGCCGCCGCCACCCTCGCGGGTGTGGGGTCGGCGCCGCTCTCCGCCAGCCGCTGGCGTACGGCGTCCAGCAGCCCGCCAGGCGGCGCGACGACGCTCATGACGGCACGCTCTCTTCCCGCTCCAGCGCCCGCTCCCAGAAGGCCGTGCAGAACGCGGCCAGCGGCCCGCGCCGCTGGGATCCCGGCGGATCGCCGCCGTCCTGGGCCTGTGCCAGGCCCGGTTCCAGCGGGAGTTCGCCCGCGAGCGGGAGTCGCAGCGCGTCGGCGATCCACTGCTCGTCCAGTCCGGCGGCGTACGGCCCGCGCACCACCGCCCGCAGATCCGGGAGCACCATGCTCACCGTCGAGGCCACCCGGCCGGCCGCCGCCACGGCGCGCAGCTCGGCTGGGACCACCATGAGCCCCACATCCAGCTGGGCGAGAGCCTCCGCCACGGCCTCGTCCACCCGGCGCGGCAGATCCACCACCACGATGCCCCCACGCCTGCGGGCCGCGGCGAGCACCGACCGTATGGCCTCCGGCCGCACCAGCACGGAATCGCCGCGGTCCCAGCTGAGCACCCGTAGTTGATGAAGGTGCGGCAGCGACTCCTCCAGGGCTCCGCCCGCCACGCGTCCTTTGGAAGCGGCGAAATCAGGCCAGCGCCTGCCTTCCGCCTGTTCGCCGCCGAGCAGCACGTCGAGGCCGCCGCCGAGCGGGTCTCCGTCGACGAGCATGGTGCGCCGGCCCTCACGCGCGGCGGTGACGGCCAGCGCGCAGGCCAGCGTGGAGGCCCCGGCACCGCCTCGCCCGCCGATCACACCGACGGTGAGTGCCTGCCGTCCCACGCCCTCGGCTGCGTCGGCGAGGCGGTCCACCAGCCAGCTCTCCGCGTCGGGCAGCCGGAGCACGCAGTCCGCGCCGATCTCCACCGCGCGCCGCCACACGCCGGGGTCGTCCTGATGCCGGCCGACGAGCATGACGCCCCGTCGGCGGGAGGCTCCGCGGCAGCGGGCCGCCGCGTCGTCGCCGACAAGGACCATCGGCGCTTCCTCCCAGGCGCCCCCGCGCTCCGGAACCGTGTGGTGCACCTCGGGCTCGGCGCCGGCCGCGGCGCACAGCCGCAGCAGATCGTCGAGCAGGTCCACGTCCTCGGTGACGATCAGCGGTCCCGCCCGGCGCTCCTGCGCCGCCGACGACCGATCGGATGTCATGGATCCAGCCATGGTGCCCGCCCCCTATCCGTGCCTCGATCCGGTATCCGCGTGTCCCCTATCGGAGATCTCGCGATGATCCGGTATCCGTGATTCCGGCTTCCGCGAACTTCGCGGCCGGAATCACCGTGCACGGGAACAAGGAAATCGTGTGGATCTTGCTGGAAAACTGTGGACAACTCGACAGTTGTGAATATCCCGGTAGCTCATACCGGTGACTTCCGGAGTGCAGCGCATCAACTACCCACAGTGACGGGCATGCTGGCGGAGACAGCGCCGCGCACGAGGGGCGAGAAGAGGAGTGGATCGCGATGCGAGAGCCGAAAACGGGTCCGGACATGCGACGACCCCCGCCGCGGGGGTCGTCCCCACGGCCGACTCGGGGGGGGGAGGAGCCGGACCGGGTTAGCACGGTCGCGAACGATCCGTGACTTCCATGGTGTACCCGAGAGCCTTCTCAGGCAAACCCACGCGCCATAGCTTACGCCGAATGGTGGGCGCATATGCTCGGCACTGTGGAAAACCACTCCTTGCCTCGTACCGCAGCCTTCTTCGACCTGGACAAGACGGTCATTGCGAAGTCATCGACGTTGACCTTCGGCAAGTCCTTCTACCAAGGCGGCCTGATCAACCGCCGGGCAGTACTGCGCACCGCATACGCGCAGTTCGTCTTCCTCGCCGGAGGAGCCGATCACGACCAGATGGAGCGCATGCGGGAGTACCTGTCCGCGCTCTGCAAAGGCTGGAACGTCCAGCAGGTCAAAGAGATCGTCGCCGAGACACTGCACGACCTGATCGACCCGATCATCTACGACGAGGCGGCGTCCCTCATCGAGAACCACCACACCGCGGGCCGTGACGTGGTGATCGTCTCCACGTCGGGCGCGGAGGTCGTCGAACCGATCGGAGAACTACTCGGAGCGGACCGGGTCGTCGCCACCCGGATGGTCGTCGGCGCCGACGGCTGCTTCACCGGCGAGGTGGAGTACTACGCCTACGGCCCGACCAAGGCCGAGGCGGTCAAGGCGCTCGCCGCGTCCGAGGGGTACGACCTGTCGCGCTGCTACGCGTACAGCGACTCCATCACCGACGTCCCCATGCTCGAATCCGTCGGCCATCCCCACGCGGTCAATCCGGATCGCGCACTGCGCCGGGAGGCGACAGCGCACGCATGGCCGATTCTCGTCTTCAACCGACCCGTTCGACTCAAACAGCGACTCCCCGCCTTCTCCATGCCACCCCGTCCCGCACTGGTCGCGGCGGCGGCCGTGGGCGCGGCCGCCGCGACAGCGGGTCTGGTCTGGTACACCAGCCGACGTCGACAGTCCGCGCTCGGCTGAACCTTTACCACCTGCACCCTTTGCCCTTATTTGAAGGCAAAAGTAAAGAAATGGAGCCAAGGGTTCCGCACCCAGGTCAACAGGAGTACAAAGGAGTCAACGGCCCGCGAGACCAAGGACATCCGAGAGGATCACCTGTTTACGCACCAGGCCCCACGGACCGAAACATGAAAACCGGGCACCCACGCGACGTCGACCCGTCGATTACGGGCCAGCCGCACCAGGTGACGGGCCGAGATCCCGACCTGATGGGCAAAACAGCGAGGACGCTTGGTAACCCGGTGGACATGTCAGCGGCGGCGCCGGGACGGCGTCGCCGCGATTCTGTCCGCGGTCGACCGGCCCACGCCTGTCCGCGGTCGACCGGCCCACGAGAGACCAACGGCCCGCGGGCCGTGCCGGAGACCTCGCGGGCTCAGGCCGCGCCGCGCTGAAGCGCCTCGCACACCGCTGTCGACTCCCGCACTCCCAGCTCGACCGCGCGTCCGCAGTGAGTGATCCACGCCGTCATACCGTCCGGCGTCCCCGACAGATAACCGTCAAAGGCGGCCGCGTACGCCGCACGCCCCAGCTCCGCGTGGCCCACCTCGGCCGGACAGATCGCCTTGGGGTCCAGGCCGCTGCCGACCAGCACGACACGCTCGGCGGCCCGTGCCACCAGCCCGTTGTGCGAGCCGAACGGGCGCAGCGCCAGCAGTTCACCGTGCACCACCGCGGCCGTCACCAGCGCGGGCGCCGAACTGGTGGCGAGCACGAGCCGGGACAGCCCGTCCAGCCGTCCCGCCACCTCGTCGGCGTCCGGCAGCGGCAGCCCGGTCGGCGCTCCGGCCACCTCCACCCCCGGTACCTCGGCCACCGGTTCACCGGCCAGCCGGGGCCGCCCGACCGTCGCGTCCGGGATACCCGCCCCGCCCGCGGCGACCAGATGGAGCCGCGCCAGTACCCGCAGCGGCGACTGGGCCCAGACGGAGAGAAGTTGACCGGCTTCCGCGTTGAGCCGCAGGGCGGCCCCGACCGCACGCGCCTCGGCCTCCGAGCCGAAGTCGGTGCGCCGGCGCACCTCTTCGAGCGCCCAGTCCGCGCCGGAGAGCGCCGCGGAGCCCCGCGCGGCGCGCAGCGCCGCCTCCGAGGTGACCTCGTTGCTGCGGCGGCGCATCACTCTGTGCCCGTACACCCGGTCGACTGCCCTGCGCACGGAATCCACCGCGTCCGGCACCCCGGGAAGAGAGGCCAGCGTGGCCAAGGGGTCGCCCGGCGGCGGCACGGAAGAGGCGTCGGAGACTGTCGTACTCATAGGTAGCGAGGCTACGCGCCCCTGGTGCGCGCCCCACCTTGGAGTGGTCTTCCTCACCGAAGACCCTCACCTCATGCGAGATTGCCACTACGCTACGTGAACATGAAGATCGCTTTCGTGGGCAAGGGCGGCAGTGGCAAAACCACGCTGTCCTCGCTCTTCATCCGTCACCTGACCGCCAACGAGGCCACCGTCGTCGCGGTGGACGCCGATATCAACCAGCATCTCGGGACCGCGCTCGGCCTCGACGAGGCGGCGGCCGCCGCCCTGCCCGCGATGGGCGCCCACCTGGGGCTGATCAAGGACTATCTGCGGGGCAGCAACCCCCGGATCCCCTCCGCCGACGCGATGATCAAGACGACGCCGCCGGGCGAGGGATCGCGGCTGCTCAGGATCGGCGAGACCAATCCCGTGTACGAGACCTGCGCCCGCGAGGTGCGGCTCGACGACGGGGACATCCGGCTGATGGCCACGGGCCCCTTCACCGAGTCGGACCTCGGGGTCGCCTGCTACCACTCCAAGGTCGGCGCGGTCGAGCTGTGCCTCAACCATCTGGTGGACGGCCCCGACGAGTACATGGTGGTCGACATGACGGCGGGTTCGGACTCCTTCGCCTCGGGGATGTTCACCCGGTTCGACATGACGTTCCTGGTGGCCGAGCCGACGCGCAAGGGCGTGTCCGTCTACCGCCAGTACAAGGAGTACGCGCGGGACTACGACGTCCCCTTGAAAGTGGTGGGCAACAAGGTCCAGAACCAGGACGACCTGGATTTCCTCCGTGACGAGGTGGGCGACGACCTGCTCGTGGCCGTGGGCCACTCCGAGTGGGTCCGCGCGATGGAGAAGGGCCGCCCCCGGCGCTTCGAACTGCTGGAGGCGGACAACCGCTGCGCGCTCCAGACGCTCCAGGACGCGGCCGAGGACTCCTACGAGCACCGCGACTGGGAGCGGTACACGCGCCAGATGGTCCACTTCCATCTCAGGAACGCCGAGAGCTGGGGCAACGCGAAGACGGGTATCGACCTGGCCGCCCAGGTCGATCCCGCCTTCGTACTCAGCGAGTCACTCGCCGTCCCGCAGCCGTCCTGAGCGCTGCCCCGGCGTGTTCCGCGCGGTCAGTGCTTCTCGGAGCGACCGGCCGGATGGGCCGCCGGGGCCACCGGCGAGGCGGGGGTTCCCGAGGCCGTTCCGTCGGCGGCGGTGAAGGCCGGCCAGCCGCTCTTGGGCGCCTGACCGACCCGCAGGCTCCGCAGCTTCTCCAGGGTCGCCGGGTCCTGCGCGTCGAGCCAGTCGGCGAGCTGGCGGAACGTCACGCACTCGACGTCCTTCTGCACGCAGACCGTCTTGATCGTCTCCTCGACGGCACGCATGTACGTTCCGCCGTTCCAGGACTCGAAGTGGTTGCCGATGATCAGCGGGGCGCGGTTCCCCTCGTAGGAACGGTCGAACGCCTTGAGCAGCCCGTCACGCATCTGGTCGCCCCAGTACTCGTGCTGCGTGGGGTCGCCCTGGGTCGTCGTCCCGGACTGGTTGAACATGAAGTTGTAGTCCATGGAGAGCGTCTCGAACTCGCGGCCCGGCACCGGGACCAACTGGAGCGGCAGGTCCCACAGGCCGTCCTTCTTCTTCGGCCAGACCTGATTGCCGATGCCGCTGGAGTCGTAGCGGAAGCCCATCGTCCGGGCCGCCGACATCATGTTCTTCTGCCCTTCCAGACAGGGCGTACGGCCGCCGATCAGCTCCTTGTCGTAGTCGAAGGGGAGCGGCGCCTCGCCCGGCAGGCCGGCGTTGGTCTTCCAGCCCTTCACGAAGGACTTGGCCTGCCTGATCTCGCTCTTCCACTCCTCGACGGACCAGGTGCCGACACCGCCCTCGTCGCCGCAGAAGTGGCCGTTGAAGTGGGTGCCGATCTCGTTGCCCTCGTGCCAGGCGCCGCGCACCTCGCGCAAGGTGTCCTTGATGCCCTTGGCGTCGTTGAAGCCGATGTCGGAGCTGCCGGGTGAGTGCTTCGGCGGGTCGTACAGCTTGGCCTTCTCCTCGGGGAGCAGATAGACACCGCTCAGGAAGTACGTCATCTTCGCGTCGTACTTCTTGGCCACCTGCCGGAAGTGCGAGAAGAGCTGCTGGCTGTCCTCGCCGGCACCGTCCCACGAGAACACCACGAACTGCGGCGGCTTCTGTCCCGGCTTCAGACGCTGCGGCGTGGTGGTGAACGGTTGGGTCCCGGTGTACGCGGTCGAGCCGTCGCCGATGAGCCGGACAGCGTTCTCGGGGGCCTTCTTGGCGCCGGCGGCGCCCTTCTTGCCCTCTCCCTTGGCCTCCTGACCACCGGTCCCGGAGCAACCGGCGAGACCGACGGCGAGCGCCGTGACGGCGGCGCCGATGGCGATTCTCTTTGTGGCGGCCAGCATCCGCACACCCTCTTCCCTCAGGTTTCAGTACCGAAGTGCCGAGCGGCGACTGCCGGCACGGCGCCGAGCGCCGACAACCTCGCACTGAGACTGAAGATATGAATAAACGACAAGCCGGACAAAATCACTAATCACCGTTCCGAGTGAACACTTGCCCCATTTGCCCGGAAAGTCATACCCGATTCTTTACTCTGCATTACCATTCATTTACCGAGAGTTGAGTTACGCATCCCGCCACCGCATGCCGTGAACCACGGCCGACACCCACGTTCCGCGACCGCGCCGACCCGGAGGAGACGGGAAATATGTCTGCCGGCGTCCCCACTCGCACCACTCGCACCCTCCGCAGGCCGCACAGCCCATCGCCGGGCGGCCGCAGGTTCCGGATCGCCGGAGCCGACCTGTCCGCGTCCATCTCCGTCTTCCTGATCGCGCTGCCGCTCTCGCTCGGCATCGCGCTCGCCACCGGCGCACCGCTACAGGCCGGTCTGGTGGCGGCCGCCGTGGGCGGCCTGGTCGTAGGCCGGCTGGGCGGGGCTCCGCTCCAGGTCAGCGGCCCCGCCGCCGGGCTCACCGTCGTCACGGCCGATCTGATCCAGCGGTACGGCTGGCGCACCACCTGCGCCATCACCATCTGCGCGGGCCTCGCCCAACTGGGCCTCTCGGCGCTCCGGGTGGCCCGCTCGGCGCTCGCCGTCAGCCCGGCGATCGTGCACGGGATGCTCGCGGGCATCGGTGCGACGATCGCACTGGCCCAACTCCACATCGTCCTCGGCGGTACGCCGCAGAGCTCCGCGGTCGACAACGTCCGGGGGCTCCCGTCCCAGTTGGCCAGCCCGCACCCGGGCGCGCTCTCGGTGAGCGCGCTGACCGTCGCGGTGCTGCTGCTCTGGCCCCGGATCCCGGGCCGCGCGGGACGGATCGTACGCAGACTCCCGGCGGCGCTCGCGGCCGTGGCCCTCGCGACGGCGCTGGCCGCACTCGCCGGTATCCGGCTGGAGTACGTCGATCTGCCGTCCTGGAGCAATCACGCCCTGCCCGAGCTGCCGGAAGGGCCGGTGCTCGGACTGCTCTCCGCCGTCCTCACCGTCACCCTGGTCGGCAGCGTGGAATCCCTCCTGTCCGCGGTCGCGGTGGACAAGCTGACGGCGGCCCGCAAAGAGCCGCGCGTCCGGATCCCTCGCGCACGGCTGGACCGGGAGCTGGCAGGACAGGGCGCGGGGAATCTGGTCTCCGGCGCGCTCGGCGGACTGCCCGTCACCGGGGTCGCCGTGCGCAGCGCCGCCAATGTCGCGGCGGGGGCCGTCAGCAGGAACTCGGCCATGCTCCACGGACTGTGGGTCGCGGTCGCCGCCCTGTTGCTGGTGCCCGTGCTCGATCTGATCCCGCTGGCGGCACTGGCCGCGCTGGTGATGGTGGTCGGGATCCAGATGGTGAATCTGACGCATGTCCGCAGCGTGCGGCGCAACCGCGAAACGCTGGTGTACGCGGTGACCCTGACCGCCGTGGTCCTGACCGGCGTGCTGGAGGGCGTCATGATCGGGATCGCGGTGGCGGTGGCGGTGTCACTGCGCCGGCTGACCAGGACACGGATCACCCTGGAGGAGGCGGACGGGGTGCACCGCGTCCGCGCCCGGGGACAGTTGACGTTTCTCGCCGTGCCGAGACTCAGCCGACTGCTCCACCAGGTGCCGCAGGGCGCCGACAGTGTGGTGGAGCTGGACGGGTCCTTCATGGATCACGCGGCGCACGAGACGCTGCACGACTGGCGGACGGCGCACATCGCACAGGGCGGTACGGCCGAGTTCACCGGCCGGGCGGGCCGCATGATCGCCGAAGCGGACGCCGAGGCCGATACCTGCTGCCGTCCCTGGACCCCCTGGCGCAACCACCACTGCGGCGCGCATCCGGGCCAGGAGCCACCGACGGCAGGGGCGTCCGCGGCCTCGGCGCTGACGGCGAGACACACCGCGGGGGAACAGGCCGCGGAACGCACGGGCGGGACGGCTCCGTCCGGCATCACGCCGGACACGCGCGCGGAGTCGGATGCGAACGCGGGTTCGGAGAAGCACCTGGATCCGCGATCGGTCTTGGATACGGGCTCGGACGCGTGCCCGCGATCGCGCGCCGCCGCTGACACGCTCGGCGGCGCGGGGAGCGGCCGGATCGCCGGGAGCGGTACGGCGCAGGGCGCGAGCGCAGGCGTACGAACCGCGGATTCGGACGCCGCCGCCGACGCCGCAGTGGACGCGGGATCGGCATCGAGACAGCCCACGTCGCGCGAGACCTCGGCGCCGCTCGCCGTCCGGCCGAGCGAGGCCGACGGGGCCGACGGCGTGGTCCGTTCGCCGGGCGGTCGTCAACTGGCCAGCGGGATCAGCTCCTTCCAGCGTAATACGGCGCCGCTGGTGCGCGGCGAGCTGGCGCGGCTGGCACGCGAAGGCCAGCGGCCCTCTCAGCTCTTCCTCACCTGCGCCGACTCCCGGCTGGTCACGAGCATGATCACGTCGAGCGGTCCGGGCGACCTCTTCACCGTGCGGAATGTGGGCAACCTGGTTCCGCCGCCCGGGGCCGACGGTGCGGACGACTCGGTGGCGGCGGCGATCGAGTACGCCGTTGACGTGTTGCGGGTCGCCTCCCTCACCGTCTGCGGGCACTCGGGGTGCGGAGCCATGCAGGCCCTGCTCAATTCCCCGGAGGACGCCGGGGAACCCCGTACCCCGCTACGACGCTGGCTGCGCCACGGGCAGCCCAGCCTGGAGCGGATGAGGGACCGTCACCACCCCTGGGCCAGGATCTCCGGGCGGCTGCCCGCCGACGCCGTCGAACAGCTCTGTCTGACCAATGTCGTCCAGCAACTGGAGCACTTGCGCGCCCACGAAGCGGTGGCCCGGCGGCTGGCGGAAGGCAGCCTGGAGCTGCACGGCATGTACTTCCACGTCGGTGAGGCCCAGGCGTATCTGCTGGCGGACGGGGTCGCGACGGCCGGAGCCCGCGCGGGCCGGAGCATGGGCGGGGACGAGGAAGTATTCAACCGGGTGGCCCCGAACGCGTTCGAGGGGTCGCGTGCCTGAACCTCCCGCGTTCCGCGTCCGTGAGACTGTGTGGCCCCCTTTTCCGTCCGCGCGGAGAAAGGGGGCCGGGAAAGAGCACCTGATAGGTCTAAACCAATTTCCCGGAAGCCCCTTGTCACCCGGGCATCCGACTGATGAGCTAGGCGCGGGACCCCTAGGACGCCCTGGGAAAGGGAGATGTCGTGAGCAACGAAAGCCTGGCCAACCTGCTCAAGGAAGAGCGGCGATTCGCGCCGCCGGCCGAGCTGGCCGCGCACGCCAACGTGACGGCGGATGCGTACGAGCAGGCCGCGGCGGACAGGCTTGGCTTCTGGGCCGAGCAGGCGAGGCGGCTCAGCTGGGTCACCGAGCCGACCGAGACGCTGGACTGGTCGAATCCGCCCTTCGCGAAGTGGTTCGCGGACGGCGAGCTGAATGTCGCCTACAACTGCGTCGACCGTCATGTGGAGACCGGACACGGCGACCGGGTGGCGATCCACTTCGAGGGTGAGCCGGGCGACAGCCGCGCCATCACCTACGCGGAGCTGAAGGACGAGGTGTCGCGGGCCGCCAACGCGCTGATCGAGCTGGGCGTCCGGTCGGGTGACCGGGTCGCCGTCTATCTGCCGATGATCCCCGAGGCGGCGGTCGCCATGCTGGCCTGTGCCCGGATCGGGGCCGCGCACTCCGTGGTCTTCGGCGGCTTCTCGGCGGACGCCGTCGCCTCCCGTATCCAGGACGCCGACGCCAAGCTGGTCATCACCGCCGACGGCGGCTACCGCAAGGGCAAGCCCGCCGCCCTCAAGCCCGCCATCGACGCGGCGGTGGCCAAGTGCCCGCAGGTCGAGCACGTGCTCGTGGTGCGGCGCACCGGCGAGGACACCGCCTTCGACGACTCGCGGGACGTGTGGTGGCACGACATCGTCGGCCGCCAGTCCCCCGAGCACGCCCCGGAGGCGTTCGGCGCGGAGCACCCGCTGTTCATCCTCTACACCTCGGGCACGACGGGAAAGCCGAAGGGCATCCTGCACACCTCGGGCGGCTATCTCACCCAGGCGGCCTATACCCATCACGCCGTCTTCGACCTCAAGCCCGAGACGGACGTGTACTGGTGCACGGCCGACATCGGCTGGGTGACCGGCCACTCGTACATCGTGTACGGGCCGCTGGCCAACGGCGCCACCCAGGTGATGTACGAGGGAACTCCCGACACCCCGCACCAGGGGCGATTCTGGGAGATCGTGCAGAAGTACGGGGTGACGATCCTCTACACGGCGCCGACGGCGATCCGTACGTTCATGAAGTGGGGCGACGACATCCCCGCCAAGTTCGATCTGACGTCCCTGCGGGTGCTGGGCTCGGTCGGCGAGCCGATCAACCCCGAGGCGTGGATCTGGTACCGCGAGAACATCGGTGCCGGCAAGACGCCCATCGTGGACACGTGGTGGCAGACCGAGACCGGCGCCATGATGATCTCCCCGCTGCCCGGGGTGACGGAGACCAAGCCGGGCTCCGCCCAGCGGGCCCTGCCGGGAATCTCCGCCACGGTGGTGGACGACGAGGCCCGCGAGGTGCCCGACGGGGGCGGCGGCTATCTCGTCCTCACCGAACCGTGGCCGTCGATGCTGCGCACCATCTGGGGCGACGACCAGCGGTTCATCGACACCTACTGGTCACGCTTCGAGGGCAAGTACTTCGCCGGGGACGGCGCCAAGAAGGACGACGACGGCGACATCTGGCTGCTGGGCCGGGTCGACGACGTGATGCTGGTGTCCGGGCACAACATCTCGACCACCGAGGTCGAGTCCGCCCTCGTCTCCCATCCCAAGGTCGCCGAGGCAGCCGTCGTCGGCGCCAATGACGAGACCACCGGCCAGGCCATCGTCGCGTTCGTCATTCTGCGCGGCACCGCCTCCGTCGACGACGGCCTGGTGGCGGAGTTGCGCAACCACGTGGGCAGCACCCTCGGCCCGATCGCCAAGCCCAAGCGGGTCCTGCCGGTCGCGGAGCTGCCCAAGACCCGCTCGGGCAAGATCATGCGCCGGCTGCTGCGCGACGTGGCGGAGAACCGGCAGCTGGGGGATGTCACCACCCTCACGGACTCGTCCGTCATGGAGCTGATCCAGACCCAGCTGCCCAGCGCGAGCAGCGAGGACTGACAGGTCCGCACACCGGTCCCGTGCCCCGCCCAGGCCGACACCCGGGCGGGGCCACCGGGCGCCCCGGGTCACCGGGGTGCCCTGCTGTTCCCGCGGGCGTCCGGGTAGTGTGGGCGACGCGTCAACAACACAACAAGCTTTTCCAGGTGCGCCGGGAAGTCTGGTCGGCAGGTGTTTCGTCCTGCCCGCAGATCGACCGGAGGCCGCTTCGTGCCCGCGCCCACCCCCACGCCCCGTAAGTTCCTCGGACGGCTCTCGCTGCCGGAGCGCACGTACCTCTCCGACGCGCTGCGCACCGAGACCGTCGGCGGTGTCCTGCTCCTCGTCGCCGCCATCGCCGCCCTGATCTGGGCGAACACCCCGCTGAGCGGCAGCTACGGATCGGTACGCGCGTTCCACGTCGGCCCCGCCGCGCTCGGTCTCGACCTCTCCGTACAGCACTGGGCGGCCGACGGACTGCTCGCCGTCTTCTTCTTCGTCGCCGGTATCGAGCTGAAGCGCGAGCTGGTGGCCGGGGAGCTGCGCGACCCGAAGGCCGCCGCCCTGCCCGTGATCGCGGCGCTCTCCGGGATGGCCGTGCCCGCGCTGGTATACGTGCTGGTCAACAAGGTCGGTGGCGGCTCCCTTGAGGGCTGGGCCGTGCCCGTGGCGACGGACATCGCCTTCGCGCTCGCCGTCCTCGCGGTCCTCGGGACCTCGCTGCCCTCCGCGCTGCGCGCCTTCCTGCTGACCCTCGCCGTGGTCGACGACCTCTTCGCCATCCTGATCATCGCGATCTTCTTCACCAGCGAGCTGAACTTCGTGGCGCTGGCCGGCGCCGCGATCGGGCTCGCGGTCTTCTGGCTGCTGCTGCGCAAGGGCGTGCGCGGCTGGTACGTGTACGTCCCGCTGGCCCTGATCATCTGGGGGCTGATGTACAACAGCGGCGTCC
This sequence comes from Streptomyces corynorhini, assembly GCF_003346515.1. Classification (GTDB taxonomy): domain Bacteria; phylum Actinomycetota; class Actinomycetes; order Streptomycetales; family Streptomycetaceae; genus Streptomyces; species Streptomyces corynorhini. Next base: position 39,271 of record NZ_QQNA01000145.1, on the reverse strand, counting down.
ACGCCACGATCGCCGGTGTCGCGATGGGCCTGATGCTGCGCTGCACCAGGAACGAGGGCGAGTCGCACTCCCCCGGCGAACACATCGAACATCTGGTGCGCCCCCTCTCGGCCGGGCTGGCCGTGCCTCTGTTCGCCCTCTTCTCCGCGGGTGTCTCCGTCTCCGGCGCGGCGCTCGGCGAGGTTTTCACCCGCCCGGAGACGCTCGGTGTCGTACTGGGACTTGTGGTCGGCAAGACGATCGGCATCTTCGGCGGCACCTGGCTCGCGGCGCGCTTCACCAGGGCCGAGCTGAACGAGGATCTCGCCTGGCCCGACGTGTTCGCCGTCGCCGCGCTCGCCGGGATCGGCTTCACGGTCTCGCTCCTCATCGGCGAACTGGCCTTCACCTCGGACCCGGTCCTCACCGACGAGGTGAAGGCGGCGGTGCTGACGGGCTCGCTGATCGCCGCCGTGTTCTCGGGCGTCCTGCTCAAGCTCCGGGTCCGTACGTACCGTGCGCTGTACGAGGAGGAGGAGCGCGACGAGGATCAGGACGGCGTCCCCGACGTCTATGAACAGGACGATCCGGGGTACCACCTGCGCATGGCCGCGCTCTACGAGGCGAAGGCGGCGGAACACCGGAAGCTGGCGGAACACGCGGGGGCAGCGCGCGAGGACGACGACGGTCCGGCATGATCGGACAACGAGTCCGTCACGCGCGGGCGCGGCAGCACGTCCGCGGCACGGAGTCGTCGCACGCGGGCGTGGCACGAAGCCTCGTCGCGCGGTCCACCGGCCACAAGAGCGAGAAGGAAGAGGGAGTCACCGATGAGCGACACCGGCACGCAGACCGCCGACGCCGTCCGGACCGGCACCATTGTCGAAGCGGGCAACGCCGACCGGAGCATCGGCCAGTTGGTCGCGTCGGCGACCACCGAGATGTCCGCGCTGGTGCACGACGAGATCGCCCTGGTGAAGGCGGAGGTCCGGCAGGACGTCAAGCGCGGCGTCATGGGCAGCGCCGCCGGCATCGTCGCGGGGGTGTTCATCCTGTTCTCGCTGCCGGTGTTCAGCTTCGCGGCCGCCTACGGGATCCACAATCTGGGTCTCGGTCTCGCCTGGTCGTTCCTGATCGTGGGCGGGGCGTTCGTGCTGCTGGGCCTGTTGCTCGGCCTGCTCGCCGTCATGAAGTTCAAGAAGATCAAGCCCCCGGAGCGGTCCATCGCCTCGGCCAAGGAGTCGGCGGCCGTGCTCCAGAACGCGAAGCCCCACCCGCGCGAGACCGGGGAAACCATGAAGTCTGTGGCACGCTCGACTGCATGACCGCCCCTGATTCCGATCCCGTCGGCACCCCTGGCCCCTCCCCCGGCGCCGCAGTACCGTCCGCCGGCCGCTCTGCCCGAGCGACTCCAGGGGTGACGCCGGCCTCCGCCGTACGCCTCGACGGCCCCTGGACCCACCGCGACGTGGCCGCCAACGGCGCGCGCTTCCACATCGCCGAGATGGGCGAAGGGCCGCTGGTGCTGTTGCTGCACGGCTTCCCGCAGTTCTGGTGGACCTGGCGCCACCAGCTGCCGGCGCTGGCGGAAGCCGGTTACCGCGCGGTGGCGATGGATCTGCGCGGCGTGGGCGGCAGCGACCGTACGCCCCGGGGCTACGACCCGGCCAACCTCGCCCTCGACATCACCGGCGTGGTGCGCTCCCTGGGCGAGCCGGACGCCGCGCTCGTCGGTCATGACCTGGGCGGATACCTCGCGTGGACGGCGGCGGTGATGCGGCCCAAGCTCGTGCGCAGGCTCGCGGTCTCCTCGATGCCGCACCCGCGCCGCTGGCGTTCCGCGATGCTCTCCGACTTCTCGCAGAGCCGCGCCGGGTCGTACATCTGGGGCTTTCAGCGGCCGTGGGTGCCGGAGCGTCAGCTCCTCGCGGACAACGCGGCGATGGTGGGGCGGCTGATCCGCGACTGGTCGGGACCGACGCTTCCCGACGAGAAGGCGATCGAGGTCTACCGGCGTGCGATGACCGTCCCTTCGACGGCGCACTGCTCGATCGAGCCGTACCGCTGGATGGTGCGGTCGATGGCCCGCCCCGACGGCATCCAGTTCAACCGGCGTATGAAGCGCCCGGTGCGGGTACCGACGCTGCAGCTGCACGGATCGCTCGACCCGGCGATGCGGACCCGCAGCACGGCGGGGTCGGCCGAGTACGTCGAAGCGCCCTACCGGTGGCGGCTGTTCGACGGGCTCGGGCACTTCCCGCACGAGGAGGACCCCGCGGCGTTCTCCTCCGAACTCATCAACTGGCTCCAGGATCCGGAGCCCGACCGCTGACACGAACGGCTGACAGCGACGCACCGGCAGCTATGAACATCACCCTTTGAACGCTTGTCCTACGAACAGCCAATTGCCTGACGCATAGGCCAATTGGCCGTCCCGGCCGCGATTACCGACCATGGGCCACGGGCAAAAGTCGGGGTATGGGCTGGACGCACGACTACGGTGACGCAGCACGCAACCGCCGCTCGGCCGCTGGGCCGATCACCCGCAGAAGGGGCGGCCCCGAAGATCAGGGCCATGATCCCCGGCTCGGCATTTCCCGCATCCTGCGCCGCAGAGCCCGCTGGGTCTCGGCCCGGCTGCGCCATCAGCGCGGCTAGGGCCTCTCGTTTGGATCATGCCGGGTCCGTCGCCTCCACGGGGCTTCCTCTCCCGCTCCCCGTCGGTTACAGCGCACACCCCTGCGTGTCGACCTGCTGGTTCGCGGTGCGGCCCGTGGTGATGTCCTCGCGGATCTCATCGACCGTCAGCGCGTAGCCGGTGTGCCGGTCGTCGAGCGACCGGGCGAAGATCACTCCGTACACCTTGCCCTCGGGGGTGAGGAGCGGGCCGCCAGAATTGCCCTGGCGTACGGTCGCGTAGAGCGAGTAGACGCCGCGTCGGACCTCGCCGCGGCGGTAGATGTCGGGGCCATTGGCGTCGATACGGCCGCGTACGCGTGCGGAGCGTACGTCGTACGCGCCGTTCTCCGGGAAGCCGGCGACGATCGCGCCGTCGTCGTTCTTGGCCTCCTGGTCGGAGAACTGGAGGGGCTTCGCCGGAAGGTTCGGCACGTCCAGTACGGCGATGTCGCGCTCCCAGTCGTAGAGGACGACCTTGGCGTCGTACAGCCGGCCCTCACCGCCTATCTGGACCGTGGGCTCCTCGACTCCCCCGACCACGTGCGCGTTGGTCATCACCCGGCGGTCGGCGAAGACGAATCCGGAGCCTTCGAGGACCTTGCCGCAGCTCGGCGCCGTACCGACGACCTTGACGATGGAACTCTTGGCGCGGGCCGCGACGGCGCTGCCGGCGAGCGCCGGGTCGGGCGGGCTGACCTCAAGGATCTGCTCGTTGTCGAACGGGCTGAAGACCTGTGGGAAGCCGTTCCTCGCGAGGACGGACGAGAAGTCCGTGAACCAGGTGGACGCCTGGGAGGGCATCACATGGGAGACCCCGGACAGCACCTTGGAGCTGCGGACCTCCTTGCCGAGCGTCGGCAGCGAGGTGCCGGCCAGAGCGGAGCCGATCAGCCAGGCGACCAGCAGCATGGCCAGGACATTGACCAGCGCACCGCCGCTCGCGTCGAGGGCGCGGGCGGGCTGCCAGGTGATGTAGCGGCGGAGCTTGTTGCCGAGGTGGGTGGTGAACGCCTGCCCCACGGAGGCGCAGACGATCACTATGACGACCGCGACGATCGCCGCCGTGGTGGAGACCTCGGCATCCGAGGTGAGCCTGGCCCAGACCATCGGCAGGAGATAGACGGCGACGAGACCGCCGCCGAGGAAACCGATCACCGAGAGGATGCCGACGACGAAACCCTGGCGGTAGCCGACGATGGCGAACCAGACGGCGGCGAGCAGCAGCAGGATGTCCAGCACATTCACCGTCGATAGCCTCGCTCGCTCGCAGATGGGTCTCCGGTCCCGCCGGCTGGGTCACAGCCGTCAGGGGGCCGCCATGGGCGGGGGCCGCCCTGGGTACAGCACGTACGTGGGTCAGCCTGTCATGCGCGCCAGTCGAGCGGCACGTGCCGGGAGCGGTCCCAGCGCCGCTCCCAGCCCGCGAAGTGCAGGATCCGGTCGATCACCCCGGCGGTGAAGCCCCAGACGAGCGCGGACTCGACCAGGAAGGCCGGGCCCCGGTGGCCGCTGGGGTGGACCGCTGTCGCGCGATTGGCGGGATCCGTGAGGTCGGCCACGGGAACGGTGAAGACCCGGGCGGTCTCGGCGGGGTCCACGGCATCGACCGGCGTGCGGTGGCGCCACCAGCCGAGGACGGGCGTCACGACGAAACCGCTCACCGGGATGTAGAGCCGGGGCAGCACGCCGAAGATCTGGACGCCCGCCGGATCGAGTCCCGTCTCCTCCTGGGCCTCCCGCAGCGCGGCGCGCAGCGGGCCCGTCGTCGCCGGATCGCCGTCCTCCGGATCGAGGGCACCGCCCGGGAAGGCGGGCTGTCCGGGGTGCGAGCGCAGATTGCCCGCGCGCTCCATGAGCAGCAGCTCGGGTCCCTTGGGGCCCTCGCCGAAGAGGATGAGCACGGCGGACTGCCGCCCGCCACCGCCCTCGGGCGGCAGAAAGCGGCTGATCTGCTCGGGCGCGACCGTGCGCACGGTGTCCTCTACGGGCGCGAGCCAGTCGGGCAGCCCGTCGGCGGTGACGGCGATCCCGGTCGTGCCGGTCACGGGACCGCCGAAGGTCTCATTAGCGTGCGTCATGGGCACCCCCGTCGTACCAACGCCTTCCGTCGGCCGGATCGTTCCGCCCGGGTCCTGCTCCACTCGTTCGTGCGGTCCGCCGCTCGCCCCTCATACGGCCCGGCCGCCCCGGCTACTCAACACGGGCCGGGGCCGGCTTGCCCGGATAGCCGGCCGGCGGATTCAGCCGCTGGCCCGGGTAGCCGCCCATCTCGTACTTGAGGAGTGCGCGCGCCTTCTCGGGGTCGGTCTCGCCCTCTCCGTAGGAAGGGCACAGGTGCGCGATCGGGCAGGCGCCGCAGGCCGGCTTGCGGGAGTGGCAGACCCGGCGGCCGTGGAAGATCACCCGGTGCGAGAGCATCGTCCACTCGCTCTTGGGGAAGATCTCCGCGATCTCGGCCTCGACCTTCTCCGGATCCTCCTGCTCGGTCCACTTCCAGCGGCGGACGAGCCGGCCGAAGTGGGTGTCGACCGTCAGCCCCGGGACGCCGAAGGCGTTGCCCAGGACCACGTTGGCGGTCTTACGGCCGACTCCGGGCAGCGTGACCAGATCGGCCAGCCTGCCCGGAACCTCGCCGTCGAACCGGTCGCACAGGGCGCTGGACAGGCCGATGAGGGACTTCGTCTTGGCCCGGAAGAAGCCCGTCGGACGGATGATCTCCTCCAGCTCCTCCGGCACGGCCGCCGCCATGTCCTCGGGCGTCGGATACCTCGCGAAGAGCGCCGGAGTGGTCTGGTTGACCCGCAGGTCGGTGGTCTGGGCGGACAGGACCGTGGCCACCAGCAGCTCGAACGGATTCCGGAAATCCAGCTCGGGATGGGCGTACGGGTAGACCTCCGCCAGCTCGCGGTTTATCCGGCGGGCCCGGCGCACCATCGCCAGCCGGGACTCCGGCTTACCATTCGACCCTTTTGCGGCTTTTTTCGTTTTCGCAGAGGGCTGTTCGCCCACAGCGGAATTACGCTCCACGGACACTTTCCCAGCCCCCTTGGCCTGCGCTGTCACCGGCGAGTTGAACACCCGGCCAGCGTAGAGCCCAGCACTGACATCCGCCCCGGCCATGGCGGATCGCCACCCGAATCGGCCCCCGCGGCACGGATGGGCACGTCCGTACGTCAAACTTGTGACTGATCGCACGGTTTCGAAGAACCGGAATCCGGCAGCAGGCGAAGAAGCCCGGCGATGCCAAGCCACCCGAGAAGAAGCGGCACGTACGGCATCATGGGGACCACGGTTCCTGAGCAGGTGGGGACCCCCGGTCCCCTGAGCAGGTCGACAAGGAGAGAACACGTGGACGACGTTCTGCGGCGTGCCCCGCTCTTCGCGGCGCTCGATGACGAGCAGGCGGCAGAGCTGCGCGCCTCGATGAGTGAAGCGACGCTCGCGCGCGGAGACGCGCTCTTCCACGAGGGCGACCCGGGCGACCGCCTCTACGTGGTCACCGAGGGCAAGGTGAAGCTGCATCGCACCTCCCCCGACGGCCGCGAGAACATGCTCGCCGTACTCGGGCCCGGCGAGCTGATCGGGGAGCTGTCGCTCTTCGACCCCGGACCGCGCACCGCGACCGCGAGCGCGCTGACCGAGGTCAAGCTCCTCGGCCTGGGCCACGGCGACCTCCAGCCCTGGCTGAACGCCCGCCCGGAAGTGGCCACGGCCCTGTTGCGCGCCGTCGCCCGGCGACTGCGCAAGACCAACGACCAGATGTCCGACCTGGTCTTCTCCGACGTCCCCGGCCGGGTGGCCCGTGCGCTCCTCGACCTGTCGCGCCGCTTCGGCGTGCAGTCGGAGGAGGGCATCCACGTGGTTCACGACCTGACCCAGGAAGAGCTGGCGCAGCTGGTCGGCGCTTCCCGCGAGACGGTCAACAAGGCGCTCGCCGACTTCGCCCAGCGCGGATGGCTGCGCCTGGAGGCGCGCGCGGTGATCCTGCTCGACGTGGAGCGACTGGCGAAGCGCTCGCGCTGAGCCGCACGGCGCTCCGCGCCGTCTTCGCGCGCTCCTCGCCGCGAAGGCTCCATGGCCGCTGCCGGGTCCCCCGGAACTCGTGGAAGGCCCCCGCCGGTCGGCGGGGGCCTTCCTGTCCTCTCCGCTTTCCCGTCTTCTCCACTTTGCCGTTCTCTCCGCTTTCGCGGCTTCGTGCCGTCGTGCCGTCATGCCTTCGCGCCGTCGCGGTTACGTGGCTCCCCGAGCCTGTTGTCAGACCCCGCCGCTATCGTTTCATTACGCAAAGTGACGGAGGATCGACGGAGGGGGAATCATGATCATGATGCTGCCGCGGAGAGCGGTGCCGACGCCGGTCGAGGGGTCAGATGAGTCCGTGCTCGCGCAGGTAGTCGAGCTGGGCGCGCACGGAGAGTTCGGCGGCCGGCCACAGCGACCGGTCCACCTCCGCGTACACGTGCGCCACCACCTCGGGAGCCGTGCGGTAGCCGTCCTCGACGGCGGTCTCGATCTGGGCCAGCCGGTGGGCGCGGTGGGCGAGGTAGAACTCGACCGCGCCCTGGGCGTCGTCCAGGACCGGGCCGTGGCCCGGCAGGACCGTGCGGACACCGTCGTCGACGGTGAGGGAGCGCAGTCTGCGGAGCGAGTCGAGATAGTCGCCGAGCCTCCCGTCGGGGTGCGCGACCAGGGTCGTCCCACGCCCGAGGACGGTGTCGCCGGTCAGCACCGCGCGGTCGGCGGGCAGATGGAAGCAGAGCGAGTCGGAGGTGTGGCCGGGCGCGGGGACCACCCGCAGCTCCAGTCCGCCGGTGGTGATGACATCGCCGGGCGCCAGTCCCTCGTCGCCCAGGCGCAGCGCGGGATCCAGCGCGCGTACAGGGGTGTTCGTCAGCGCCGCGAAGCGCGCCGCGCCCTCGGCGTGGTCCGGATGGCCATGGGTGAGGAGCGTCAGCGCCACCCTCTTGCCGGCCTCCTCGGCGGTGCTGATGACGGCCTTGAGGTGGTTGTCGTCGAGCGGTCCCGGATCGATGACGACGGCAAGCTCCGAGTCCGGCTCCGAGACGATCCAGGTGTTGGTGCCGTCCAAGGTCATGGCGGAGGGGTTCGGCGCGAGGACGTTGACGGCGCGGGCGGTGGCGGCGCCGGAGAGCACGCCTCCGCGCGGCTGGCCGGGGAGAGCGGCTGCGTCGGTCATCGGGGGCCTCCGGTCGGGTGCTGCTCGGTCGGGTGCTGCTCGGTCGGGTGCTGCTCGGTCCGGAGCGGCTCGGTCCGGAGCGCGTCACTGCCGTACGGGGCGCTCGCCGACGGCGCGCTCGGGCTTGGGGGGTTCCGGTGGTGAGCGCTCTCGTGCTCGGATTGGCCGGGTTCGTGGCCGGGTTCTCGGCCGGGCTGATCGCTCGTGTGCTGTGGTTCGTGGCCGGGTGGCGGACCAGGGGCGTCCGGGAGGTCGAGACTTTTGGTGAACTCGTCGTGTCCCGGCCAGCTGAGCACCAGCCGGCCCTCCTCCAGCCGAGCCCTGGCCAGCACAGGCGTCAGATCGCGGCCCTCGGCACCCGCGAGCGCCTCGGCGGCCGTGCCATAGGACTGGAGTTGACGCAGCGTCGAGACGGTCGGCGGCATCATCAGCAGCTCGCCCCTCTCGTACGCCCCGATCGCCTCGTCCGGCGCGATCCACACCGTACGGTCGGCTTCCGTCGAGGCGTTCCTGGTCCGCTGACCGGCGGGGAGCGCGGCGACGAAGAACCAGGTGTCGTAGCGGCGTGGTTCGAACTCCGGGGTGATCCAGCGGGCCCACGCGCCGAGCAGATCGCCGCGCAGCAGCAGACCGCGCCGGTTCAGGAAGTCCGCGAAGGACAGCTCGCGGTCGACCAGGGCCGCGCGGTCGGCCTCCCAGTCGTCGCCGGTCGTGTCGCCCACGACGGTTTCCGGCGTCTCACCGGCGAGCAGCACGCCCGCTTCCTCATAAGTCTCTCGTACGGCCGCGCACACGATGGCCTGCGCCGTCGCGGGTTCGACGCCCAGCCGCCGCGCCCAGACGTCGCGGCCAGGACCGGCCCAGCCGACGAGCCGGTCGTCGTCGCGCGGATCGACCCCGCCGCCGGGGTAGGCGTACGCGCCGGCGGCGAAGGCCATGGAGGCCCGGCGCCGCAGCATATGGACGGCGGGGCCGTCGGCTCCGTCACGCAGGAGCATCACGGTCGCGGCGCGTCTCGGGGCCACGGCTGTCAGCTCACCGGCGGCGAGGGCGCGGATCCGCTCGGGCCATTCGGGCGGGAACCACTGACCATTGGGCATGGCCGGATGCTATGCGCTGGGGCGACGATGTTCGAGGGGCACGTGGTGCGGTACGGCCCACAGCGCCGCCGACCGCCCGGCCGCGCGCACCGTCGCCGTATGCCTGTCCGTACGGGCCGGGCGGGTACGCCGTACACACGGAACACGCCGAACACGCCGAACGCGGGAAGCACGGGACGTGGGCGGCACGCGTACGGGGCCGGCGCTCGGCCGACCCCGCATCGGACATCCTCGTATCGGACAGCCCCATATCAGGCGTCCCCGCGAGCCCCGGCCCGGTCGGATCCCGGGCGGTGCGCTCGGCCCGGTAGGTCACCGGCCGGTGAGGTCCCGGTCGCCGGGTTCCCGGCCGTGGCGCTCGGTCAGCTGTCGGTCAGCTCCACCTGGATCTCGACCTCGACCGGCGCGTCCAGCGGCAGCACCGCCACTCCGACGGCGCTGCGCGCGTGCACTCCCTTGTCGCCCAGGACCTGGCCGAGCAGCTCGCTCGCGCCGTTGATCACGGTCGGCTGGCCCGTGAAGTCGACGGCCGAGGCGACGAAGCCGGTGACCTTGACCACGCGCGCGATCCGGTCCAGATCCCCGACGACGGACTTCACGGCGGCCAGCGCGTTCAGCGCGCAGATACCCGCCAGCTCCTTGGCCTCCTCGGGGGTGACCTCGGCACCGACCTTGCCGGTGACCTGGAGCTTGCCCTCCACCATCGGGAGCTGCCCCGAGGTGTAGACGTACGCCCCGGACCGTACGGCCGGCTGGTAGGCGGCCAGCGGCGGCACGACCTCGGGCAGCCGCAGTCCCAGTTCGGCGAGGGTCGTCTCGACAGCGCCGCTCACGCTGCTTTCTCCCGCTTCAGGTAGGCCACCAGCTGCTCCGGGTTGTTCGGCCCGGGGACGACCTGGACGAGCTCCCAGCCGTCCTCGCCCCAGGTGTCCAGGATCTGCTTGGTCGCGTGCACGAGAAGGGGCACGGTCGCGTATTCCCACTTGGTCATGGGGCGACTGTAGTCGTACCGCGAGGCGGCCTCGTGCGTAGCCCGTGGCCGTACTGGTTAGGCTCGAATACGTGAGCAGGCTCCAGGTCGTCAGCGGCAAGGGCGGTACCGGTAAGACGACGGTCGCCGCCGCACTCGCGCTCGCCCTCGCGACCGAGGGCAAGCGCACTCTCCTCGTCGAGGTCGAGGGCAGACAAGGAATCGCACAACTCTTCGAAACGGAAGCGCTTCCGTACGAAGAGCGGAAGATCGCCGTCGCCTCGGGGGGCGGCGAGGTGTACGCCTTGGCGATCGACGCCGAGCGCGCGCTCCTGGACTACCTCCAGATGTTCTACAAGCTCGGCAGCGCGGGCCGCGCGCTGAAGAAGATCGGCGCGATCGACTTCGCGACGACCATCGCGCCGGGCGTGCGGGACGTCCTGCTGACCGGCAAAGCGTGCGAGGCCGTCCGCAGACGCGACAAGCAGGGACGTTTCACCTACGACTACGTGGTGATGGACGCGCCCCCCACCGGACGCATCACCCGCTTCCTGAACGTGAACGACGAAGTGGCCGGGCTGGCGAAGATCGGGCCCATACACAACCAGGCGCAAGCGGTGATGCGCGTCCTGAAGTCACCGGGGACGGCCGTACATCTGGTCACCCTGCTGGAGGAGATGCCGGTCCAGGAGACAGCGGACGGCGTCGCCGAACTGAAGGCCGCGGAGCTGCCGGTCGGCAATGTCATCGTGAACATGGTGCGCCCCCATCTGCTGGACGAGGCGGCCGTGCGCGCGGCGGCAGGCGACCGGCGCGAGGAGGTGGCCGCGGCGCTGGCGACGGCCGGGGTGTCCGCGCCCACGAAGCTCGTCGGCCCGCTCCTCGAACAGGCGGCGGAACACGCCCAGCGTGTCGAGCTGGAGCGCGAGCAGCGGGCCGTCCTCGCCGGACTCGGGCTGCCCACGTACGAACTCCCGCTCGTCGGTGAGGGGATGGACCTCGCCGGTCTCTACCGACTGGCGGGCGAGCTACGGCAACTTGGGGAGGTCTTCTCATGACCGCGCGCCATGACCACGCGCCCGGCGACGGCTCCAGGACCGGAGGTCTCCCGACGGCCCTGGACTCGACGGCCGCCCCGCTCGACGTCGACCCGCTCCTCGACGACCCGGAGACCCGCATCATCGTCTGCTGTGGTTCCGGCGGGGTCGGCAAGACCACGACGGCGGCGGCGCTGGGCGTACGGGCGGCCGAGCGCGGACGCAAGGCCGTCGTTCTCACCATCGACCCGGCGCGCAGACTCGCCCAGTCGATGGGCATCGACGAGCTGGGCAACACGCCGCGGCAGGTCAAGGGCGTGGAGGGCCCCGGCGAGCTGCACGCCATGATGCTCGACATGAAGCGGACCTTCGACGAGGTCGTCGAGGCCCACACGGACAAGGAACGGGCCCGCTCGATTCTGGCGAACCCCTTCTACCAGTCCCTGTCGGCCGGCTTCGCGGGCACGCAGGAGTACATGGCGATGGAGAAGCTGGGACAGCTGCGGGCCCGCGACGAGTGGGACCTGATCATCGTCGACACTCCGCCGTCCCGTTCCGCGCTGGACTTCCTGGACGCGCCGAAGCGGCTCGGCTCCTTCCTCGACGGGAAGTTCATCAGGCTGCTGATGGCTCCGGCGAAGGTGGGCGGCCGGGCGGGGATGAAATTCCTGAATGTCGGTATGTCGATGATGACGGGCACGCTGGGCAAGCTGCTCGGCGGTCAGTTCCTGCGCGACGTGCAGACGTTCGTGACGGCGATGGACACGATGTTCGGCGGGTTCCGTACGCGGGCGGACGCGACGTACCGGCTGCTCCAGGCGCCGGGTACGGCGTTCCTGGTGGTCGCGGCGCCGGAGCGGGACGCGCTGCGGGAGGCGGCGTACTTCGTGGAGAGGCTGGCCGCCGAGGAGATGCCGCTGGCCGGGCTGGTCCTCAACCGCGTCCACGGCAGCGGGGCGGCGCGGTTGTCGGCGGAGCGGGCGCGGGCCGCCGCGGAAAATCTTGAGGAGGGCCGCATTGTGGATCAAGCGGCGGGGAAAGCTGAGGGGAGTGGCACTGCAGCACCGGTCGGCTCCTCTCCCGAAGCCGCCGAGGCGCACGAGCCCGTTGATCCCGTAGACGTCGATCCCGTCGACATCGCATCAGAAGAAGCCGCACCAGAAGAAGCCGCGACCGACGACATCGCGGCGGAAGACGCTGTGGCCGAAGCCGGGGAATCCGCCGCGGATCCCGGAGGCTCCGGCACCGCGGAGAGCCACCGCACCCAGTCGCCCACGCCCGATTCATCCGGTCCCGCTGGTCCGCCCGTCCCTCCCGGGCCGTCCGGTCGGTCCGGTACATCCGGTGTGCGCGATCAGTCCGACACACCCGAAGTGCCGGGCTCATCCGCATCCACCCCCTCGGCCGAGCCCACCGAGGCGACAGCTTCTGTCACAAGTGTGGAACAGCTGACGGCGGGTCTACTGCGCCTGCACACCGAGCGGATGCAGGTTCTCGCGCGTGAGCGGCGTACGCGCGATCGCTTCACCGCGCTCCACCCCGAGGTGGCGGTGGTCGAGGTGGCAGCCCTGCCGGGGGACGTTCACGACCTCGCCGGGCTGCGGGCCATTGGCGCCCGCCTCGCGGCCGGCCGTACCGCCGAATAGCCGCCTGACCTGGGCCTGGGGGGGGGCCGGGTCTGGGCCCGCGTCCAGGCCCTGGACGCGGGCAGGCAGGCGCGAAGAAGACAGGACGCGAAGAACAAGAGAAGAACAACAGAAGAGCAAGAACAGCCGAGAGCGGACATCCGGGCGGGGGGAGAGAGACGTCCGGAGACGTCCGTATACGACGGACAAGCGGCCGACAAGGGCGAACCGCCCAGCACAGGAGACACCGGGCCTTCGCCCGGTCATACGGCCATCCGGCCGTCGGCCATCGCCCACTGTCGAGCGGCCACGGGCCGCACGGCGCCCCGGCTGGGGCGGACAGCCACTTCGGCTCGCGCGTATGGCTACGCACACGCGCCGAAGTGCCTCCGCCCCACCACCGAGGTGCGGCCACCGAGCCCGGGGAGATGACCCGCGAAACCGCCTCCGACCTGGTCGAACCTGCCACCGGCTGCCACGGCCTGCCCCGATTCCGACCCGACCCCGACCCGACCCGACCTCAGCCGGTCAGATCCGATCAGAGCGACGCGACCGACGCGACCGGAGCGGGAACTCGCCGCGGCACCGTTCCACCGGGCTACCCCACCGCCGCGTACGTCTCGTACGTCTCGTCATCCTCCAAGCCCACGGGCAGCAGGCCCGCGCCGCGCTCGTACTCCGTACGCGCCGTCTCCAGCAGCCGTCGCCAGGAGGTGACGGTCGGACGGCGACGCAGCAGCGCACGGCGCTCCCGCTCCGTCATCCCACCCCACACGCCGAATTCGACGCGGTTGTCCAACGCGTCGGCCAGGCATTCCGTACGCACCGGACACCCGGTGCACACCGCCTTGGCCCTGTTCTGCGCCGCGCCCTGTACGAACAGTTCATCTGGATCGGTAGTGCGGCAAGCTGCCTGCGCACTCCAGTCGGTTACCCAGCCCATGCTGGCGCCGTCCTCTCCCGAATCGAGGCTCCCCCACGGCGGCAGCGGCATATTCACCGTTGCCAGTTGAGGACGTTACGGAAGGCGGACACGGCGCAACACCCCCGTCGGGCCCAATCTTGAATGGCCCGAACGGACTATGCGTACGCGGCAGATCACCCAGGGGAGTGACCCGGGGGCATAACGAACCAATCCGACAGAGTCGGATATTTCAGCCGAGCCACAAGGGGGCATTCACCCATGGACGACAACGTTTCGGACATCGTTTCGCGTGATTTCCCGCGCTCTTGGATTCACGGGAAGTTCATCGGTGGGTCTTGATGCGCGACCGCACTGCTGTGACAGTTGAGGACAGCTTAGGCCAGAGCCTTGACGCGTGTCCGGCGATTGAGAACGTAGGCTGCCCCCATGCCAAAAAAGCGCTCGGGCGGGGGTCTGACCGGGACCCAGCAGGCCGCCAAATTCCTCGGAGTCAGCGTGCTCGCGGGAGCCGTGATGGCGGGCATCGCGATGCCGGCCTTCGGCGCGCTGGGGCTCGCGGCCAAGGGGACGGTCGAGGGATTCGACGAGATCCCCGCCAACCTCAAGACCCCGCCGCTGAGTCAGCGCACCACGATCCTGGACTCGGACGGCGGCAAGATCGCCACGGTGTACTCGCGCGACCGCACCGTCGTGGCCCTGAAGGACATCTCCCCGTACATGCAGAAGGCGATCGTCGCGATCGAGGACTCGCGCTTCTACGAGCACGGGGCGATCGACCTGAAGGGTGTGCTGCGCGCGGTCAACCGCAACGCGCAGTCGGGCGGTGTCGCCCAGGGCGCGTCGACCCTGACCCAGCAGTACGTGAAGAACGTGTTCGTGGAGGAGGCCGGCGACGACCCGGACAAGGTCGCTGAGGCCACCCAGCAGACCCTGGGCCGCAAGATCCAGGAGTTGAAGTACGCGATCCAGGTCGAGGAGGAGCTGGGCAAGAAGAAGATCCTTGAGAACTACCTGAACATCACGTTCTTCGGGCAGCAGGCCTACGGCATCGAGGCCGCGGCCCAGCGCTACTTCTCCAAGCAGGCCAAGGACCTGACGCTCGCGGAGTCGGCCATGCTGGCCGGCATCGTCCAGTCACCGACCCGCTACGACCCCGTCAACGACGAGGAGGAGGCGACGAAGCGGCGCAACACCGTGCTCCAGCGCATGGCCGCCGTCGGCGCCGTCTCCCAGCAGGAGGCGGACAAGGCGAAGGCCGAGCCCATCGCGCTGAAGGTGAGCCGCCCCAAGAACGGCTGCATCACGGCGGTGAGCGGTGCGGGCTTCTTCTGCGACTACGTACGCAACGTGTTCCTGACCGACCCGTCCTTCGGCAAGACGCGCGAGGAGCGGGGCAAGGTCTGGAACCAGGGCGGTCTGACGATCCGCACGACGCTCGACCCGCAGGCGCAGAACGCGGCGCAGGAATCGATCAAGAGCCACGTCTACAAGAGCGACGAGGTCGCGACGGCGCTGACCATCGTCGAGCCGGGCACCGGCAAGATCCTCGCGATGGGGCAGTCCCGGCCGTACGGCTTCGGGAAGAACGAGACGCAGATCAATCTCTCGGTCGACCAGCGGATGGGCGGCGGCGCCGGATACCAGCCGGGGTCCACCTTCAAGCCGATCGTCGCGGCGGCGGCCCTGGAACAGAACATTCCGGTCACCCAGGCCTACCCGTCCCCGTACCAGATGGACTACCCGAGCCCGATCTCCACGTGCGCCGGTAACTACGTGAACTCCAGCAGCGAGCAGGTGGAGAACGAGGACGAGTCCGAGGTCGGTCCGTACGCGATGAAGGAGGCGATGGCCAAGTCGGTCAACACCTACTTCGTCCAGATGATCGCCCAGACCGGCACCTGCCCCGTCTCCAAGCTGGCCGGGAAGCTCGGCGTCGACCGGGCCGACGGGAACAAGCTGAGCACGGGCCCGGCCATCGCGCTGGGCACGGAGGAGATGTCGCCGCTGACCATGGCCCAGGCGTACGCCACCTTCGCGTCGCGGGGCACGCGGTGCGCGCCGATCGCCATCGGTTCGATCACCGGCCCGGACAAGAAGTCGATCCCGGTGCCGAAGGCGTCCTGCGAGCGCGTGATGTCGGAGAAGACCGCCGACACCATCACCGCGCTGCTGAAGGGCGTGGTCGAGGACGGTACGGGTACGGCGGCGGGCCTCAGCGACCGGCCGAGCGCGGGCAAGACCGGTACGACGGACGGCCGTTACGCGGCCTGGTTCACCGGCTACACGCCGAACATGGCGACGTCCGTGTGGGTCGGCGACCCGGCGCACAAGAAGCGCATGATCGACATCAGCATCGGTGGTCAGTACCACGACAAGGTCTACGGCGGTGACACCCCGGGACCGATCTGGCGCGACGCGATGAGCGGAGCGCTGTCGGGACGTACGGTCGAGAATTTCAACGACATCAAGATCCCGGACCCGCAGAAGGAGAAGGACCCGAACAAGCCGGGCGACAGCCAGGGCGACCCGGGGGACAGCCAGGGCGACGCTCAGGGCGGGGACAACGGGGGCGGTGGGAACTCGGGCAACAACGGCAACGAGAACGCGTCGTCCGGCCAGTCGTTCCCGGGATTCCCGGGCAGTTCGAGCCGGGGGAACCACGGCGGGGGCGGGAGGAACGGCCACTGACGGCCGGCCCGCCTTGAGCGGGCCGTGCGTGCGGGTACGGGCTACCGGTCCGTACCCGGACCCGTATGTGTACGGAGCGGTGACGGCGGCGGCGGCGGCCGGTGGGAGTGACCACCGGCCGCCGTCGGCGTGTGTGGCGGCGTGACGGGGGTGCGCGGACGTGGGCGGCGCCGGATCAGCTCGCCGGCGAGGAGGGGGCCGGATCGGCCCGCCTGCTCGGGGGCCGGGCGGCGCCGGATCAGCCCCCGAGCAGGCGGGGCCAGACTCGCCGGCGGGGCCAGACTCGCCGGATCAGCCCGCGAGCGTCCGCTTCACGGCCGCGGCGACGCGGCCGCCGTCCGCACGGCCGGCCACCTTCGGGTTGACGATCTTCATGACGGCGCCGATCGCGCGCGGCCCCTCGGCCCCGGCTGCCCTGGCCTCGCCCACGGCCTGCGCCACGATCTCGCCCAGTTCGTCGTCGCTCAGCTGCTTCGGCAGGTACGCGTCGAGGATCACGCCCTCCGCCTTCTCCCGCTCGGCCTGCTCGGCACGGCCACCGTCGGCGAACGCCTCGGCCGCCTCGCGGCGCTTCTTCGCCTCCTTCGCGATCACCTTCAGCACCTCGTCGTCGGACAGCTCGCGCGCCGAGGTGCCCGAGACCTCCTCCTTGGTGATCGCGGTGAGGGTGAGCCGGAGCGTGGCGGAGCGCAGCTCGTCGCGCGCCCTGATGGCTTCGGTGAGGTCGTCCTTCAGCTTGGACTTGAGGCTGGTCATGGGGCCAAGTGTGGCAGGTGCACGGCCGAACCCGCCCGCGGATTTCACCGCCGTACGGTGTCTGCGACCATGGGCGCATGCGCGCACGCTACGGGGTTCCCCTGAAAATCACCGCAGGTATCGCGGCAGCCGGCGCGGTCGGCCTCGCCTACGCCGCCGGATTCGAGGCCCGCTCGTTCCGGGTGCGGAGGATCTCCGTACCGATTCTGCCGCGCGGCATGCGTGACCTGCGGGTTCTCCAGGTCTCCGACATCCACATGGTGAGCGGACAGCGGAAGAAACAGCGCTGGCTCCAGTCGCTGGCCGGGCTGCGGCCCGACTTCGTGGTCAACACGGGCGACAATCTCTCGGACCCGGAGGCCGTACCGGAGGTGCTGGACGCGCTGGGGCCGCTGATGGAGTTCCCGGGCGTCTACGTCTTCGGCTCGAACGACTACTACGGCCCCAAGCTCCGCAACCCGGCCCGCTACCTCATGGAGAAGGCCCAGGGCCGCCACGGCCTGAACGGCAACGCCCCGGCCGTGTCCGCCCTCCACAACCCGTGGGAGCCGATGCGCGACACCTTCGACGCGGCGGGCTGGGTGAGCCTGAACAACGCGCGCGGCCGGCTCAAGCTCGACGGCCACGAGATCGCCTTCACCGGCGTCGACGACCCGCACATCAAGCGGGACCGGTACGAACGCGTCGCCGGCGGCCCCGCCCAGGACGCGGACCTGTCGATCGGCGTGGTCCACGCGCCCTACCTGCGCTCCCTGGACTCCTTCACCGCCGACGGCTACCCCCTGATCCTCGCGGGCCACACCCACGGCGGCCAGCTGTGCATCCCCTTCTACGGCGCCCTGGTCACCAACTGCGACCTCGACACGGACCGCGTGAAGGGCCTGTCCACCCACCACGCGGCCGGCCACACCTCCTACCTCCACGTCTCGGCGGGCTGCGGCACGAACCGGTACACCCCGGTCCGCTTCGCCTGCCCGCCCGAGGTCACCCTCCTGACCCTGACATCCCGCGCCTGATCCCGCCCAGGACCTCCGCTCCAGCCCCGGCCGGCGCCCCCGAAACCGGATTTCGTCTCCGGCCAGCGGTGGGCTAAAGTAATCGATGTCGCAGCGAGACGAGCGACATCGGGGTGTAGCGCAGCTTGGCAGCGCGCTTCGTTCGGGACGAAGAGGTCGTGGGTTCAAATCCCGCCACCCCGACAGCCAGAAGTACCAGGTCAGGGGCCTGATCCGCATCGCGGGTCGGGCCCCTGACCTGTTTCCGGGAACGTTCTGGGCGTGGAGCCACGCTCCCGAACGGCCGCTCCAGAAGATCACGTGCCCGAGGCGGCCCACGCGCACAAGCGACCGATCACGCGGTTCAGCCGATACCAGACATGGACAGGACGGTTCCCACGCAATTTCCTTAGTAATTCAGTAAGCTACTTAGCTATGGACTTCACTATTATCAAGCACGCGGTCGAGGTTGATCACGGCGCCAAACGCCTGTCCATGTACTTCATCAAGCAGCATGCCGCGCCGGAACGAGCCCGGCTCAGCGCCGAGTTGTGCGCTCAGATCAGCGAAGAGTTCGCAAGGATCGGGCTCTCGACCCTGCCAAGGACCCTGCCGACATCCGAGAACGAGTTCGTCTGGGTTCTTCAGAGCAGCAGCATCCTCGGCGAGGTCGCCGACATCGCCGCCGCCTTGGTGAATCTGGACAAGCTCGGGATGAACCCCCTCCCCCAGCTGTTCGACAACTACCCGCAGGCCAAGAGCA
The DNA here is from genome assembly GCF_003346515.1 of Streptomyces corynorhini. GTDB lineage: Bacteria > Actinomycetota > Actinomycetes > Streptomycetales > Streptomycetaceae > Streptomyces > Streptomyces corynorhini. The sequence goes on along the minus strand of NZ_QQNA01000145.1, from coordinate 20,560 downwards.
ACCTGAGTTGAAGTGACGTAGACGAGGCACGTCCAACTTCTGCATGCCTCGTACTGCAACGAACGCATCTGTGCAACCGCGACGGGATTCAGGCCAAAAGGGACCTCACACGCTGACGATTATCGGTACGGTGACACCACGAGGCATCACCAGTAACGCTGGTGACGCCTCGTCACCTACATATAGAGCCATGGCACCGTCAGGAGTTCAGATGAGTCACATGGAGGGGACGGTGACCTGTCGCGAGGAACTGACCTTCGCCGTACGCGCTTCCGGGGGCGTCCACTTCGAACCGTATGCCCAGTCGGTCTGACGACTCGGCATGATCCTGAGGCACTTGAGTAGGTAGCGGAGCCTCTTCAGCAGCCGCCAACACCCCACCATAGCGCTCTCGTTGCGCCGCGATTTCTGGTCCATGTGGGCCGATATCGAGCCGCTCAACCGTTCACTCACTCGACTTGCCAGATGCCCCATGGCGCTGGCCGTCAGCCATGCCGCTTGAGGCCCTCCCCTGCCGTGCCACCGAGGTCGAACCGCTCCTGACGCCCCGGGCCCCGACACCTACGTGGCGCATCAACACCGACGCCACACGTGAACGACAGACCAGCCTCTGACTTCCCCACAGAATTAGCGCGAGCAAATGATGACAAATTGCCTGAAATTTTGAAATAACAACTTGAATGATGAGTTCACATGTCTCATCATCCTTTCGCGATGACCGACTCCGGCCACTTCACACCCCATTGGAGAGCTGTTCCCATGGCCACCGACAAACCCGCCGCCCTGTCCATCGATGTCTCCTGGGGGACGGAGACAATCCGGGTAAGCAACATCTCATCCCAGCTCCCTCCCGACTCGACGGACGACCATGTCGCAGCCGTCACCGCAGCGGGCGGAGCCAATCCGACGACTCGGTTGCCGGACGCTTCGTGGAGAGCCATAACGCGTGCGACAACTCAGGCCGCTTCTCTGGAAGTTTTGCTCAGCGCGGAAACGGATGCGCCCTCTGCCCTTCTGACGGCCGAGAACGTCGAGGGGGCGACGCTGCGCTCCGTCGTCACCCGCGTCCTGTTGAGCGAGCTGTTTCCCGGTCCCCAGCCCCGTACCGGTATGGAGGTCTCGGAGGTACCCGACCCGCAGACACACGGGGTAACCCACGAGGGCCGTCCCGCCGCGATACTGCAGTATCGCTACGAGAACCTCAAGCACTTGCGGAACCATGTGTGGCAGACCATCCACGCGACGCTGTCACTCAACAGCTACACGACGTCCATCCTTACGCGCTCCGTCACCCGCAACCTGATCACTCACCCTGTCGAGATCCTCTTCGAGGACGGTACGGAGCCGATGCACGTTCTTGTCGTCCGTGACGGCATCACCCGGCTCGCCAGCGCCTGGGCGCTCCTGGCCGGGTACGGTGCCGACGCCGCTCAGGCCGCCACCTTGGCCACCGAAGCGCTGCTCGGCGCAGCGGGGGCGCCGACGGGACCCGGTCTCGGGGATCGGCTGGCCGTCGACCGCGCGCGGTGGCGGGCGGAACTCCGGAAGGAGTTCGACGACGAGATGAAAGGGGCGGCTCCTGGACTTCGGGTCGCTCAGATCGCCCAGTCCTACGTCGTTCCGGCACAGATCGCCATCGGAGTCGAGGGACACGCGGGCCGGTTCCTGTCCGCCGAGGACCTCTTCGACGACGCCGTCCGGTCCGTACTCGCCTCGGTACACGTCGAGTTCAAGCCTTGGGACGACGCGGCCCAGAACGTCGAGGTCATCACTAGAGCCCTGAAGCGGATCATCCAGCAGGGCGACCCGCGCTGGAGCAGGGCCGAACTCCAGGCGGTGTACGGCCTTGCCGTCGGGCGCACTCCGGTGGGTGAACTCCCGCAGATCTTCGGAGGCGATCCCGCTCCGCCCGGGACCGCCCTGTGGCGTGCCGTGTACCTGATCAGCGCCCTGACTCAGCCGGATCTTCTGGAACTCCTCAAGGATGAGGCCAAGCGCATCAAGGGGGGCAAGCGGATGGGCATGAAGGGGTTCGGCGAGCTGCTCGGGCCGATCACCGACCTGCCCTGGCGTGTGAAGAAGAAGCTTGTCACCAAGCAGGCGCGCAACGCGTGGAACAACGGGGGTGTGCTCTCGAACGACGTCACCCAGGGCTGGACTCCACGGCCCACCGACGACTTCACCAAGCTGATCACACCGGCGATGAACGGTGACGCCGACGCCCGCCTCACTCTGGCGGTGGCCGGCGGCGTCGCCCTGATCGCCGACAAGCTCCTGACCAGAAACGTGGGCTCGTCGCTGGGCGCCGTGAAGGAGAAGGGCGGCGTCCCCTTCCGCTCGGACGTCAACAAGGTCATCGATGGGCTCTCCCGGCCGAACAACGAACTCGGCCTCTGGACCCTCGCTGTGGCCGCCAACACATTCCGCGGCGACGGCCTGCCACAGAACTCCGTGCCCAAGCAGAGCCTCACGGGCAAGCAGCCGGCCGCGGCCGCGGAACCGCCGTACGTGTATTTCCAGGTCGATCTCGACGCGCCGGACCGCATCGCCCGGGATGCCGACGGCGTGCCGGTGCCGCTGTACGAGTGGGATGTCGTCGTGGCGTCGGATCCGGGCCGCGCGGCGAAGGTTGTATCGATGTCGGCGGTCACCGGGCCGGCGCCGGTCCCGGCAGCAACCGCGCCGAACGATGCCTCGGCGCCGGTGGAGGGCGATGTCTCCGCCAACGACATCTCCGGCGATACGCCCCTCACCTCGGACCCGTTGACGACGCTGTTCCGGTACGGAGCGGTTCAGGAAGGCGAAGAGGCGTCGCACGCCCTCCCCCTCCCGGCTCCCCGTGCCGAAGACGCGCCGGCGCCCCCCAGCCAGCGCGCCGCCGTACATCGTGAAGCCCTCCGTCTCGGGGTGCAGGGCGCTCGGGATGCCCTGGACCATCTGCACGCGCTGGAGCCGGAAGTCGGTGAGCACACCCCGATCGTGCCGGTGCACCAGCTGGACGAACTGCACAAACTGTTGGTCGGCATCCTGACCGACGTGGAGAACCTGCGGCGCAGGACCGTGGAGAGCCATGCACCGGAGGGTGACGAGCCGGAAACCGACGAGTCACAGGAGACGGTCTCGGGCTGACCGGTAAAGCGCAAGACGGCATCACCGCACCAGGATCAGCCCGCAGCTGTAGGCGCGGGCGTGACCGATGCCGCGGGTGAGTGCCGTGACGAACGCGTGCGGGTCCGTGACGGTGAGGATGCCCTTGATCTCCGCGCGGGCGATACGGAGTCCCTTGTGGGGTGCCGGGCTGGAAACCTTGGGGAGCAGGCGCAGAGCCAGCCGGTCGATGTCCGTGTCGGCTCCGATGCGGGTCACACCGTCGGGAGCGAGAGCTGGTTCGCCGACCGGCTGGAGTCGGCGGGCGAACCAGGTCTTCACGTGTTCCGGGCGGGTGTGGGCGACCCGTACCCCGCGCGTCTTCTCGGGGGAACCCGGCGCCGGTGGGCGACTGCGGACCGGGTTGACGACCGTACGGAAGTCGATCTCGTCGCCGACGCGGAAGGTGCGGTCGATGGTGAGGTTGTGCGGCTTTTCGGCGAGCGCGGCCCGCGGGACGTCGCTCCAGTCGCCGGGGACGCCGGACTGCACCACCAGGGAGAGCTGGGCCCGCCGGAGGTCGACGGTCCAGGTCGACAGGATGCCCATCTGGGCACGGGCGTCCCGGCTTCCGTCGTCCACCCAGCCCTTGAATCCGTTCATGACGGTCCGGTGCATGTCCTGCGCGTCGATGAGGGACTTGGCCGCATAAGGATGCCGGGCGTCCAGGGCCAGCAAGGTGTGCGTGGCGACGAACCGCGCCGCCGTGTCGGGGGTGGGGGGCACAGTGGGCGTGGCGTTGTTCACCGGATGATGTCCCATTCGCGGGCGTGTGGGGCGATGGTGACGCGGTGCCGGGTCTCCCAGCGGAGGCTGTGGACGGGGCCGTTCGCGTCGAACCGTACGGGTTGGTCGTGGACGGGGCCGACTCCTGGAAGGGGGTGCGGGCTCTCGATCCACGCCCAGAGGCGGTTGTCCCTCGCCGAGGCGGGTTCGATGCCGTCGGCGGGCAGGAGTGCGGTCCTTTCGAACGCCTCCGTCAGCGTGCCCGGCTCGATACCCAGGGCCAACTCGCCGCTGGGCGGGCAGGACTTACGGCCGAGCCAGAGCAGGCGCTTCGGGTACTCCAGGGCGTGTGCGACCCGTTCCAGGAGGGCACGGTCGGGGTGCTGAAGACCTACGAGGAAGGCGGCGTCGGCGAGGTACCAGCGCTCAGTGATCATGGCGTGGCGGCGTACCTCTCCCGAGACGAGAGCACCCGAAACCGGGTCGGCCGCGATCTTCTTGGGCGCCCCGTACCAGGCTTCCAGCGCGTGGCGGCCGAACGGCGACGGCTCGGGGGCGGCCGGGCCGGCCGGGGTGCCCGTACGCGTCACGCCGTCTGTCTCCGTCTCCAGCGCCGCTGCCCGGCGGTGGTCCGTGACCAGGTCGCGCGGGCGGAGCGGATACGTTCCGCCGCCGACGGTGTGGTAGTCGCGCAGCGGGGTACCGGGGCGATCGGCGCGGACGCCGAAGAGGACCGTCGCCAGTTCACCGAGCGGCTGTTCCCGGTCGAGGCCCAGCGCCGCGGCACACAGTCCGATCACGCCGGACTTGGTGGGCCGGGCGTGGGTGTCGCGGTGAGCGAACCGGCTGGACACTCCCCAGGACTGCAGAGGGCCGGCCAGCCGGATGAGCAGGACGTGCGTCTCGGGTGCGATGGTCATGGAGTGAGTTCCTCAATGCTTTCCACCGCGGTCACGGACGCGGAGAGACGTGACAGCTCCGGCGCTCCCAGGAGATCGTCGATCCGGGGGTCGTAGGTGAGGATCCGCGCGCTCCGCAGATCCCTGCGCCTGCGGCTGACGAAGGCATGGTGCCGCAACAGCCTGCGGACCGCCGCGGTGCCTGCCGGACCTTCTCCGCCCGCGCTCTCGGGGGCTTCGTCGACCGGGAGTTGGAAAGCGGCGGCGTAGTTGTAGGGGCGTTCGCCCTCGAACGCGAGAACAAGCGCGGGCAGCGAACCGGTGGAGGCGGTGGAGTTCTTCTTGGCCTCGGGGAACGCCTCCACGAAGGCGTTCACGAACTCCTTCTCGGCGTCGTCGGCCGCTTCCTCCGCCTCGTTCTCCGTCATCCCCGCCACCCGCAGATTGGTACGGAGCTGGGTACGGTCGAGGACGGCGTGCCGGTAGAAGGTCCCGGAGATCAGGGACTGGTATCCGGTCATGCCCGCACCCGCGTCGTCCGCCGCGTCGAGGAAGCTGAGCGCGTTGCGTTTGCGGTCCAGTTTCGCGTCGTCGGCCGCCGCGTAGAAGTCGTCGATCTGTTCCGCCTCGTGCACGGTGAAGGCGTGACCGCTCTGGACCGCTCCGTCGACATTCGGTGAGTCGGGGATCTCGGCGAGAAAACGCCCGTAGAGGGCGATGTCGACGGCGTCGCGGGGAGCGATGGCGAGGAGGACGGCGTCGCGCGTGGTTTTGGGGAGGGGCGGGAGCTTGGTGGTGGCGGGTTCCGCCGCGCCGCTCTCCTCTTCTGGCGGTGGCGTGTCGGCGTTCTTCTTCGCCCCCCGGCGGCGCTTCTTCGCCGCCGCCGCCTCTGTCTGGGCCTGGAGGTATTCGTCGCGCCACTCTCGGAGGTCATCGGCGTGTTCAGAGATATACGCGGCGATCCTCGCGCCCGCGTCGGCCGGCGCGAAGATCAGGACCTTCGTCAGGTTGGCCACGGTCTTCTTGCCCGGATCGCCGAACTTCAGCCCGCTCGCCTCGATGACCGCGCGCGCCGTGACGACGGCCTCCTCCCGCTCCCAGCCGTGGACGGACTCCAGCTCCCGGCCTGTCAGAATCGCCCACTCCCGGGTGCGGACGCCCATGCTCCGCCCCTTGAGGGCGCCGAGGCCGGCGTTGGCACGGTCGCGGGCGTGGACGCGCTCCGCACGCCGACGGGCCTGGCTGGTGATCATGTGCCGTTCGGCGCCTCCGTACACCAGGCTTTTGGGCTGGCCGTTCTCGTCACGTACCGGGAGAACCGCGACAAGCGTTTCGAGGAGGTGCAGGGAGAGGAACTGGCTTCGAACATCCTCGGTCACGTGGTCGCGTCCTTCCGTGGCGTCTGCCGCTGCTTGCTCTGTGCTGCCCGGCTCCGCGTCGCCGGGGTGTGGAAGTCGACCGACCACTGATAGGCGATCCGTGCCGTGCGGTCGTGCCACCGGATCAGGTCGTCGGTGAGGCGGCTCCAGGACGGCGGGGCTTGCTCGCAGGAGCGGAGCCTGGTGACCGTGTGCTGGAGGTGGCGCCAGGGGATACGGCGGCTGGCGACGACGCGGTCCAGGAGGCGCTGCGCGCCCGGGTTGTCGGGGCCCCGGTGGACGTTGTCGCCGATTCGGCGCGCGGCGTCGCCGAGGCTGCCGTACCCGTACGAGGGCACGGGGCGGCCCTGGTGGTAGATCGCGAACAGGAAGGCCATCCGCTCGAACAGCTCGCGGTGCGCGTCGCCGCCGTACCAGCCCGCCCGGATATGGGCGTTGGTCGGGTTCCGGGCGCGGCGCAGGTCGGCGAGGGTGCCGTACTCGCGGTTGCGGACGAGGGTGGTGAGCCAGTTGGTGAGGGCCGTGCTGTCGTGCGGGAAGACGCTCGGGACGGTGGGATCGTCGACGTCGGCGGGAGGGCCGTTGTCGTACTCAGTCATGCGCGGTCTCCCCTCGGAGTTCGGCGGGAGCCTTGGCCCGCCGCATGTCGTCCTCGAAGCGCTGCTCGGCGCGAGCGCGGGCGAGGTGGCCTCGGTTGTTGGGCGGGAGGGAGTCGAGGCGGTGGGTGAGGTGGGTACGCGCCGATGTGACGAGCGTGCGGGCGTAGCCGACGAGGGGCGCCGACACCGGATCGTCGTCCTCCGCGCCTCCCTCGATCACCTCGTCAAGCAGTTCGTAGAAGGGTTGGGCGGCGTCGGGCCAGAATTCCCACCGGGCGTCGAAGCGCGCCAGTTGGGCAGCGTTGTCGGCGGCACGAGAGGCCGGGTACACGATCTCCGTGGCCACGATCGCCGCGCTCTTGAGGCTGTCCGCCACGTACTCGGCGACGGTCGAGCCGCGAAAGGACGCGTGGTGCAGATGCCGCGCCATGCCGGGGGCGTACGGGTAGCTGCCCTGCGTCCAGGCCACCGGCAGCGCCTTGTTGGCCAGCAGGCCCACTGCCCAGAGGTGGTACGGAGCGCCGGAACCCTTCTTCTCGTACCGGAGGTCGCGGAGCCGTGCGTAGAGACCGGTATCGGCGTTCTTCACCGCTCCGTACAGCGCGTGTGCGTCCCGCCAGAGAGCCCGGGTGGGCGACGGCCACAGGGGCTTCGCGTCGCCGTTCGTCATCACCTTGAGCACGGCGTCCTGGAGGTGACGTTCCGGGTCGAGTTCGAGGACTTCGCCGGCACCGATCAGAACGCGGTCGACGACGACCTGGCCGTCCTGGCCTCGGTTCGGGCGCAGGAGTACGGAACGGCCGAGGGCGCTGTGGAGGTCGGCGGAGCTTCTCGGCGTTCGGGGTTTGGCCTTCGCGGTGAAGGTCCGGCGCGGGATGGCGCCGCTCGTCCACGAGGTGTTCAGGGCGGGCTCGGCGTGGTCTTCGGGCGGATAGAGGTTGAGGCGCAGTGTCTCGCCGAGCGTACGGCCGAGGGCGACGACGCGAATCCGCCCGGTCAGGCGACCGGCGGCCAAATTGGTGATCGTCGAGCCGATTTCCTTGCCGGACATGCGCGCACGGCCGTACGGGGCGTACACGTGCTGGGTGAGCATGGCGCGGAACGCCTCGGCGGCGGGCAGTGGTTCGCCGTGTTCGAGGTGATGGTGGTCGAAGTGCTGGTTGTAGTCCCCGGCGTGCTCGATGACCAACTGGGCCGTGCCCGTGCCGTTTTCGTCGATGTACGGGGCGAGCATGGCGTTCTGGCCGAGGGGCGCCTCCAGGTGGAAGAGATCCCATGCGGCATCCGGCTGGTCGGCCAGCCACTCGGCGGCGTGACCGAGAGGGTGCTCCTCGGTGATCCACGTGCGCCACTCCTGCGGTGAGGAGGGGCAGGTGCGCGAAGCGAAGCAGATGGCCATCAGGTACTCGATGACCGCGACGGTCTCGCCGGGGGTCGCGCAGTCGATGGTGCTCAGCGTGTCGGCGTCGGTGAGAAGCGCGCGCAGGGAGTGGTGGGCGGTGGCGCCGTCGAGCGTCATGGTCGGGACGCAGGGCCGATACCGGGGGTCCCAGCTGGGACGCCGCGCGGGAGGGGCGGGGGTGGGTACTTCGGGGATGCGCGCTTCGGGCAATGCCTGGCTACCGCTTTCTGGTCAGACGCCGGCGGGACATGGTGGTGACGTCCCGCGACGACAAGAACGCTAACAGTCGTCGAACCGAGGGGTGGGGCGAATCGGTGAATCCGCCCGTCACCCCGATCGCCGTTTCCTGACGAGGATGTTGAGGGTGGAACGCGCGTCGCGGCGACGTTCCGGGCTGGGGGCCAGTACCGACGTGAGGGCGACGACGGCCACGACGCCGCCGTACAGCAGACCTGCGGTCACCGTCAAGGAAGCGACGTCGTTGAGCAGTTGGGGCAGTACGGTCACGGGGTGTCCTTCCGTCCGGGGCCGGGTGAGATACGGCCCCGCGTTGTGAGGGCTCCAGCTTTGGACGGGAAGGCGGTGCGCCGCGAGGACCGCACACCGCCGGAGCCACGATCTGCGCAGGTCAGCGCGGAAAATACCGGGTTTGCAATACGTCATCCTGTCGGGGGAGAACGGGAGAGCTGGTGAGCGACCGGAGCGAGAACGCGTCGTACGAGACCCTCAGCTCGATGCTGCGGAGGCTGATCGGGGAGTCGGGGCTCAGCCAGCGCCAGGCCATGCAAGCCTGCGCGGGCGACGGACCCAGTTACAGCACCTTTCGGGGCTGGCTCGAAGGCAGGACGGCACCGGACGCGAAGGCGGAGCGCACGGCCCGTTTCTGGGTGCTGGTGAGGACGTTGCGGGCGTCCGCCGGTAACCCCGTGTACAGCGACGCCGAGTGGGAAGCCGCGCTGCTGGCGGCCCAGCGAGATGCGGCCAGGAGAAGCCACAGAGCAAGCTGGTCCAAGGAACAGCCGGTCCCCAAGACGAACTTCGTACGGCCTCACGTCGCCGGGCTGGACCCCTCGACCCTGGACCTCTCGGGCCTGAGGATCCGGGACGTCCTGGTCGGCCGGGAGGAGGAACGCAGGGCGCTGGCCGCCTTCGTACGCGCCGACGAGCCGTCCGCGCCGTCGTACCTGTGCTGGCATACGCGGCTCAGGTCGGGGAAGACCGCCTTGCTCGCCGATTGTGTGCGGAAGCCGCCGCCCGACGCGGACGTCCTGAACTACTTCGTCTCCGAGGCGCGAGGCACCCACACCCGTACGGCCTTCACCACGGAGATGGGCCAGCAGATCGGGTCGTTCCTGGGCCTGGGCGAGCCTGCCGTTCCGAGCCCGCGCGATCCCAGGGAATGGGCGGCTCTCCTCCGTAGAGCCGCCCGCAAGAGCGCCGGGCGCGGACGGCGGCTTCTTCTCCTGGTCGACGGTCTGGATGAGGACGTGGCCTGGTCGACGCGCGGGGCCGAAGGCAGCGGGAGCATCGCGGCGCTGCTTCCGGCCCGGCCGCACGGCAATCTGCGGATCGTCGTCTCCGTACGGCGCGGTCCGCGCCTTCCCAGCGATCTTCCCGACGACCTACCAGCCGGCCATCCGCTGCGGCCGCGGGAGTGTCTGCGTCTGCTGGGCCCCTCCGAACGGGCCGCCGAAGCCGGGCCGACCCCCCGGGCCGCCGCGGACCGGCTGCGCGCGAGCGAGCTGGGCCGGACCGTCATGGACCTGCTCGCCGTGGCGGGCGGGGGGCTGCGTGGGGCGGACCTGGCGGAGCTGGCCGGGGTCCCCGTCGGTCTGGTCGACCGCCTCCTCCAGAGCGCGGACGGGCGGTGCGTCGTACGGGACGATCCGGCGACCGACCTCGCCACCGGCACCGGCACCGCCACCGGCACCGAGACGTACGCGCTGGGCAGCGAGGACGTCCTTCGTTCGATAGTGGAGGAGTTGGGGCCGACGGGCATGGCACGTCACGCCGGGCGGCTGCACGCCTGGGCAGACCGCTGGCGTAGCGCCGGTTGGCCGGAGGGGACGCCTCCGTACCTGCTGACCGGTTACCTCCGTCTGCTGGATTCCCCCGCCCGCCGTGAGGAGTACGTACTCGACGGTCTTCGACAGGTACGGCTCGCCGCCGTCACCGGTCACGATGTCCCTCTGGCGCAGGTGGCCGCGCTCAGATCGGCGCTCGGCGACCTGGGCGCAGACGCTGAACATCTCGGACTGGCCGCGCGGCTCGCCGCCTCGCGCGTCTTCCTGCTGCGGCCCGCACGCCAGGTACCACCCGAGGCCCCGGCTCTCTTCGTCCGGCTCGGTGACGCCGAGCGCGCCCGCTCACTGGCCCGCTCGGCGCCGGAGCCGGTGGTCAAGGCCGCGCACCTGGCGCGGGTCGCGGTGGAGCTGAGTCGTAAGGGGCTGGAGGGAACAACCTCCGTCGGACGGGAGGCGGCAGAGTGGGCGGCTCGCGCCGCTCACGTCCTTGCCCGGCCTGCCCATGACGTGGACGCCTACGCGTCGCTCGCGCAGTCCGCGCACGCGCTCCACGCGCTGGAGGAGACCGAGACCGCGCGCGCCCTGCTCAGGGCGGTGGTTCTCAGCGGGACGGCCGATGTCGAGACGCTGGTGGCGGCCGTGAACGTACTCACCGAGGACGACGGCGAGAGCAACGGTCAGAGCGACTGCGAGAGCGAGAGCAAAAGCGAGAGCAACGGCGAGAAGTGGGTGGCGGCGGTCATGGCGCAGGCGCGCGACCTGAGCGCGGGCGGCCCCCGGGCTCAGGCCGCGGCGGTGGACATCTGGGCGACGATCGCCCGCAGGAAACCGTCATGCGGCGCCCACGCCAGGGGGCACATCGCGCGGCTCTGCGAGGAGTTGGACCCGTCGGGCGGACTGGCGGTGGTGGACGTCCTCGCCCTCGCCGCTTCCGCACTGCGTAGTCGTAAGACGGTGGCACCCCGGCTGGCGAGGACCGCACTGGATCGGTTGTCGGACGCGCTCACAGACCCGGAAAACCTTTCCCCCGCCGACCGGGCGCACTTGCGGCGTGAACTCTCCACCACTCTGGAGCGCCTCACTCGGGCGGTCGACCACACCGGCATCGGCCTGCGTGCCCTCGATGAGATCGAGGAGTTGGTGACGGCGCTTCCCGACGGGATGCGCACAGGCTTGCTCGACGACAACCTCACGGAGCGGGGAGAGGCGAACATCTCGACGGCCGCGCGACGAAGGGCCGTGGAAGACTCCGTCCTCCGCAAACAGGACGTGGAGTTGAAAAGGCTGCAGCAGAGGCACGTCGACCCGCAGAAAAAGCAGCAGCAGAAGCACGTCGACCCGCCGAAGGCGAAGCTGGGCAGCAGGAGGAGGCCCCCGCGCGGAGGCACCCCGTCCCCGAACCACTCGGAGGATGATCACGGCGCTCGGCAGCCGGAGCACACCGCCCTGCTCGAAGCGGCTGACCGGCTGCTGCGAAACGGCAACGTGCTGCTCGGCCGTGAACGACTGGAGGCGGCTCTACGATGCTCGCCCCCCGCGACCGCCCCGGCGGGGGCCGCCCACAGCGGATGGGCGCTGTCCCTGGTCCAAGCACTGGGCTTCGTAGGGGAGTTCACGTACGCCGACCGGCTGACCTCCGCTCTCCCCGAGGAGAGCCGGGTACGGCACCTGGCGGCCGTATCGATGGGGTGTTCGCAGGGCGGATACGACATCGCGGCGGGCCGGTACGCCCGGGAGGCGACCCTCCTCGTGACGGACATGGCCGATCCCGCGTTGCGGGGAGTGGTCTCCCAGGCGCTGGCCCACGCCGGGGATGCCATCGGCGCCGTGGAGCTGGCAGAGCGGGAGGAGCCCAGAGGCGCCATGAGCAGCGCTCGAATCAAGATCCAGAACCGCCGCTCGGTGACAGCGGTCGCCGCCGGGCTCGCTCGCCTGCGTCCTGAAGCGGCCGCCCGGCTCATCGAGCCCGTAACGACCCAGCTGAGTCGACGCACCATGGACAACGGGCTGCGCGAGCCGCTCCCCCAGCTGGTTTCCCTCCTGCTCGCCCTCCCTGATGTGCGGCGCCCGGGGCCTCAGTTGGGCGAGGCGCTGCGGTACGCCGCGCGGCAGTTCGCGCATGCTCCGGTTCAGCGCTGGGACGCGGCGACGGCCGTGCTCCTCGCCCTGCTCGACCGGCTCAACTGCTGTCCGGAGCTGGAGCTGCCTCTGGTGGCCGACGCGATCGGCCAGTGGCCCGGGACGCTGCCGCCCGATCAGGTTCCCCACGCCGAACTGGCCCTTCTCAAAGCCGTGGAGGGCGAAACCGCCGCCGCTCAGCGCCTGGCCGAGGCCGCGCCGACGCCGGACGGGCGGGCCGCCGCGCTGGTCGCCGTCGCCACCTACCTGGCGGCAGTCCCCGTAGCGCTCCCCGTCGACCGCGCCCCGGCAGACGCGACGCTCCGCCTCTGCCTGGCGCTCGCCTATGCCGCGGGTGACGGCACCGCGCCCGACGAGGCGGCGGCCCGGTTGCTCGTACGACCGGCGCTGGAAGGCACGGGCTGGGCGCACGCGATTCCGCTGCTCCCCCGGCTGGCGCCCGGGGCGCTCGTACCGCTCGGTGAACTGACACTGGCCCACGGCCACCCGGACAGTACGGGCGCCCCGGACGTGACCGCCGGATCCGGCGCGCGCTGACTGCGCACCCGCGACGCCCACGTCGATCGCCTTTGTTTCCCTACGGCTTCGGAGGCGGCTCTGAAGACGTACGTGAAGTGCGAGAGGTATGCGCGGACCGCGGCTCGCCGCTCCGTCGGTCCGCGGCTGGCGGGTCTCGGTGCGTGGGTGCGTACGCCCGTTCGTCGCAGGGGAGGCTGGATACGATGTGGGGTGGCCGGATGGATTCGGGCTGCCGCTTCACCGAGGATTTTGCCAAGGAAAGGTATTCCTGCACATGTCGACCGAGACATTCGAGTTTCAGGTAGAAGCTCGCCAACTCCTCCAGATGATGATCCATTCGATCTACTCGAACAAGGACGTCTTCCTCCGGGAGCTGATCTCCAATGCCTCCGACGCACTGGACAAACTCCGCCTGGAGGTGCTGCGGGACGACGCGCTGCGGGAAGACACATCGGATCTCCATATCTCCCTGGAGGTCGACAAGAAGGAGCGCACACTCACCGTGCGCGACAATGGCATCGGAATGTCGCACGCCGATGTGGTGCAGCTCATCGGGACGATCGCGAATTCGGGTACGGCGAAGTTCCTCAAGGAGCTGAAGGAGAGTCAGGACGCCGGGAATTCAGAGGAGCTGATCGGGCAGTTCGGTGTCGGTTTCTATTCGAGTTTCATGGTCGCCGACGAGGTGACGCTGGTGACCCGGCGGGCCGGCGAGAGTCAGGGGACGCGCTGGGAGTCGACCGGTGAGGGGACCTATACGGTCGGGTCGGTGGACGACGCGCCGCAGGGTACGGCGGTGACGCTGCGGCTCAAGCCGGAGGACACCGAGGACCAGCTGTTCGACTACACCTCCGGCTGGAAGATCCGGGAAATCGTCAAGCGGTATTCCGACTTCATCACCTGGCCCATCAGAATGGCCGCCGAGTCCGCCGGGTCCGAGGACGACGAGAGCGTCGACGGGACCCCTCGCGAGCCCGAGACCGTCAACTCGATGAAGGCGCTGTGGGCGCGGCCGAAGAGCGAGGTGACGGATGCCGAGTACAACGAGCTGTACAAGCACATCAGTCACGACTGGACCGACCCGCTGGAAACCATCCGCATGCAGGCGGAGGGGACCTTCGAATACCAGGCGCTGCTCTTCCTTCCGTCGCACGCGCCGCAGGACCTGTTCATGCAGGGACACAAGCGCGGGGTGCAGCTCTACGTCAAGCGCGTGTTCATCATGGATGAGTGCGAGGCGCTCATGCCGGAATATCTGCGCTTCGTCAAGGGAGTGGTCGACGCGCAGGACCTGTCGCTGAATGTGTCGCGGGAGATCCTGCAGCAGGACCGCCAGATCCAGTTGATGCACCGCCGACTGGTGAAGAAGGTGCTGTCCACGGTGAAGGACATGATGTCCGCCCATCCGGACCGCTATCTCACGTTCTGGCAGGAGTTCGGGCGGGTCGTCAAGGAGGGGCTGCTCAGCGACTTCGAGAACCGGGACGCGATCCTCGGTATCTCGTCGTTCGGGACCACCCGGGACGAGGAGAAGCTGACCACCCTGCGCGAGTACGTCGAGCGCATGAAGGAGGGGCAGCAGCACATCTTCTACATGACCGGCGAGTCGCGCTCGGCCATCGAGAGTTCGCCGCACATGGAGGCGTTCCAGGCCAAGGGCATCGAGGTGCTGCTGCTGACCGACCCGGTGGACGAGGTGTGGGTGCAGTCCGTGCCGGAGTTCGAGGGCAAGCAGCTGCTCTCCATCGCCAAGGGCGAGGTCGACCTCGACACCGAGGAGGAGAAGAAGGAGGTCGAGGCCGAGCGCGAGAAGCAGCAGCAGGACTTCGCCGATCTGCTGGCCTGGATGACGAAGGAGCTGGCCGAGCACGTCAAGGAGGTACGCCTCTCGTCCCGGCTCACCGTCTCACCGGCCTGCATCGTCGGTGACACCCACGACGTGACCCCGGCGCTGGAGAACATGTACCGGGCCATGGGCCAGGAAGTGCCGCACATCAAGCGGATCCTCGAACTCAACCCCACGCACGGGCTGGTCAGCGGATTGCGGACGGCCCACGCGAACCTGCCGGTGCCCGCCGAGGGGGAAGCGGCTCCGGTCGAGGGCGAAGCGGCTCCCACCGAGGGCGAAGCGGCTCCCGCCGGGGGCGCGGCCGATGCGGTGGTGGACGCCGGGCTGTCCGAGGCCGCCGAACTCCTCTACGGCTTGGCCCTGCTGGCGGACGGCGGCGAGCTGAGCGATCCGTCGCGCTTCATCAAGCTGATGGCGGACCGGCTGGAGCGCACGCTCTGAGGTCGGTGCGGCCCGGAACCTCACGGTTCACGGGCGCTCACCCGTCCCACCCGCCTCACGCCCACCACCGAGCGTAAGGAAGTTACTACAATCAGGTCACCCTCCCCCTAGCCACACGCGACTCTGCTCAACCATGGTGGAAGCGCGCGCACAACAGAAAAAACGGGGGAGGGTGGCATGGTAACCATGCCCACGGAACGGCCACAGGGCGTCAAGTCCGTGGTCCGTCTGTTCAACGAGTGCCGTACGCGCACGGGTGGGGGCCGGGAGCTTCCGATCATCACCCTGCTCGGCAGACGCGGAAGCGGCAAGACCACCACACTGCGCTGGCTCGGCTATCTGGCGTCCAACAGACCGAACGCGCTGTACGACTTCGCCTCGGCGCCGGCCAAGCGACCGCACGAGGTGGCGGCGCGGCTCGCCCTGGGGCTCTCTTACCGCTTTCCGCGCCAGCCCGCCGTGCTCTTTCCCCGGCTGGCGCTCGGGCTGCTCGTGGCCCACACCTCGATCAACCTCAACGGCGCCGACGCCCGCGCCGTGCGGGCGGAGCTGAAGCGGGCGCTGCGGCAGGCCAAGGAGAGCAGCGAGGCGTACGAGAAGGCGCACGGAACCGTCGAGGCGATCGGCGTGCTCCAGGACCTCAACCTCCTACCGCTGCCGGGCCTCGATCTCGTACTGAAACTGGTCCAGTTCGGCCTGCCGAGGCTGCCCGTCACCGTGATGTGGCGCACCGGGCTGAGCTGGTACGCCGACGGCCCGCACCGGCCGGTCGACGCGCTGATGCGGCTCAACGAACTGGCCGGCAGCGAGGCTGCCGCGGACGCCGAGCAGGTCGACCGGCTGTTGTGCGGCGCCTTCGTGGAGGATCTGCGCGACCACTTCGCCCGGCACCCGCGCGACAAGGAGTGCGTCGCGCTGCTGGACAACATCGACGCGCCCCGGGGCCGCCAATTCCTGGACCTGCTGGTGCGCGTCAGGGAGGCGAACGCCGCGCGCGGCCGGGGCCATGACCCGCTGCTCGTCGTCGCGACCGCCGCCAACGCGCGTGGTGTGCCGGGCCCCTACGCCCCGGACCTGCCGGCGGAGCTGCGCGCCCGCGCCCCGGAGGACGCCTCGTACGAGGACTGGCGCATGAGCATTCCGCGCCCCGCGTCCACCTCCAAGTGGCACTGGTATCCGGTGCGGCTGCGCGATCTCACCGAGCCCGAGGTGACCACCCTGGCCGAGCGGACGGCGGCCTCGCTCGGCCCGGCCACCCCGCTGATCCACCGGCTCTCGTACGGGCACCCCTGGAGCGCCCGCGCCCTGCTCGACGCCGCCTACGCGATCGTCGTCGAGCGCGGTGGCGGGGCGGCGGAGCTGCGCCACATCCTCGACTCCCACGCGTCGGTGCCGGGACCGCCGGAGGATCCGATGCCGCTGGACGCGGCGGCCCGGCGCTATCTGCTGCGCGATCTGTCCGAGGGCCAGCGGGCCGCGCTCCAGGTCTGCGCGGCGGCGCGGGCCTTCGACTCGGCGCTGGACGCCGGGGTGCTGGAGGAGTTCGACCAGCTCACCAAGGACACCCTGCGCCGGGACGTCGACGCCCGGCTCTGGCTGGTCCCGCCGGTCCCCGAGGACGCCGGTACGCGTGGCGGGCGCGGCAGCGGCTACCTGGAGCACTGCCGGGAGGAGGGCAGACCGGCGGTCGTCCTGCAGCCCTGGCTGCGGCTCGTGCTGCTGGAGGCGCTCTCCCACGAACCGCCCGACGACCCATCGGGCTGGGTCACCACCCATGAGGCGCTGCGCGGCTGGCACCGGCGCGAGCGGTGGCCACGACGACATCTGCTCGACGCCCACTACCACTCCCTCGCCCTGAACGAGCTGGACCGCACCGTCGGGTACCTCGCCGAGCAGTTCGGCGATCTTCCCTCCACCGATCAGTGGCTCTACGAGCTGTACGCCATCACCGCCGCCCCCATGCGCGTCCCCGTCGCGCCCCCGGGCCCCGGGCGGCGCGGGCCCTCGCCCGCCGACCGCGTACGCCAACTCGCCCGGCAGCTGGCGCCCGCGTCCCTCGGCCAGCACTGGCCGCTCACCATGCTGGTCACGGCGCTGTGGCTGGCCGCCGATCCCCGTAATCGTGTCGCTCATTCCGCCCCCGAACTCAATTCCACCATCGCGGCGATGTTCCACCGGCTGGCCGCCCTGCCCCACAGCGGCGCCGCGGGTCTCCTCCGGGAGGCCGAGAGGTACGAACCGCGGCCATGACCACCGCCCCCACCCGGCCGGCCGGCCGAGAGCGGCCGGCGGAGAGCAGCGGCAGCCGAGAGGAAGCAGCAGCGCCATGACCACGTCGCTCGCAGACGATCTACCCGACCCCGATCCGCGCATTCCGCGATGGCGTCTTGTCGCCATCGGGTTTGTCCTCGTCCTGCTCGTCGGCGCCGGGACCGGCTGGCTCCTGCGGCCTGAGTCCACCGACTGCGCCGCGGGGGTGAAGCGGGTCGAGGCCGGCGACGCCACGCGCTGTGTCGGGCTGACCGACGGCACGTACCCGTTCACCACGGACCTGCGCGCCCTGTTCCGGCTGGTCGAGAAGGAGAACCGGGAGGTCGACCAGGAGGCGGCCAGGTCGGGCGGCACGCCGTACGTGAGCGTCGTCTATCTGATGGGCATGAGCCCCGGTCCCGGCGACAGCAAGAACACCGAGTCCGTACGGCATGAGCTGGAAGGGGCCTACACCGCGCAGTACGAGGCGAACCACGCGCGTTCCCAGGGCCGTTCGCCCAGGATCAAGCTGCTGCTCGCGGACGTCGGGAGCCGGCCCGCGCAGAGCGCCTACACCCTCGGGCAGATCCAGGCCCGCCTGGACCGCGACCGGATCGTCGCGGTCGCCGGGCTCGGCACCAGCCGCATCGATACGAAGGGGATGGTCGCGCGGCTCAACAGCTGGAACATCGCCTCCTTCGGGTCGGTGATCACCGCCGACGATCTGGAGGAGTCCGACGGTCTGGTGCGGGTAGCGCCGCCCAACGCCGACGAGGCGGCGGCGGCCGTGCAGTACCTGAGGAGCGGGACGTACGCGAAGGCCAAGGTGCTCATCGTCAAGGACTCCAACAAGGACGACCTCTATACGAGGACGCTCGCGGAGAAGTTCGGCGCCGGCTTCCCGAAGGAGAGACTCGCGGCCCCTGAGCCCATGCAGTACGACTCCTCCAAGACCCCGCTGGCCACCTACTTCATCAACCAGATGCCGAACCTCTGCCTGGAGCGGCCCGACGTCGTCTACTTCGCGGGCCGGGGACGCGATCTGCCCGACTTCCTGGCTCCGCTCGCCGAGCGGCAGTGCAGCGGGTCCGAGCTGACGGTGGTCTCCGGGGACGACACCTCGCAGGTGCTCCAGGCGGACGGCTTCAACGAGGTCAAACAGTCGCTGCGGAAGGGGAACATCAAACTCGTCTACACCGGTCTCGCCCACCCCGGCGCGTGGACCGAGGCACCCCGGTTCTTCGAGGCGACCGCCATCGCGCCGTTCCTCACGGGCGGCACCTTCAGAACCGCCTTCCGCGACGACAAACTCGACGACGGGCAGGCCATCATGGGGTACGACGCGGTCCGCACCGCCGTCAAGGCGATCAGGAAGGCCGTCCCCCTGGAGAACTCGAACCAGAAGATCGAGCGCAAGGACGTCATGCAGAACCTGTCACTTCTTTACGACGCCAACGCCGTCGCCGGGGCGAGCGGTTGGATATCCGTGAAGAACAACGGCAGCCCCATGGCCAAGGCCATTCCCATCATCGAGATCGACGGCACCGGCACCACCACGACCCGCGCCGTCGTCTCCGGCAACGGCACGGGCACTCCCTACCTCCCGAAATCCGCGCACCCCGGCTGAGCCGGCCAGCACCGGTCGGATCGTCATACGGTCGCTCAGCGTGAGGGAGTTGGCCGCACCGCGTGTGGTGCGGGAGCCGTTCGCGACTGTCAGTGGCACTGCGTAGCCTCTTCGTCATGCGGGAACCAGCGGCGGACAGCGACGGCTCGTGGGAGCGGCTGACCGCGTACACGTATCTCAGTGCTCCGGACCGGCTGGAGTACCTGGCCGTCATGCGCGTGTTCCGCCGCTCCGCGCTGCTCACGGATCTGGCCGTGCCGGATGTGCTGGCGAGGCTGGCGGACGGCGCGCCGGGACCGGCGCGGGGGTTGGGGGCCCAGACGCTGACCGCGCGGCTGGAGCAGCTCGTGCGCTGGGGAAACCTGGTGCGCGGCGGCCACACGGTGCGCGCGTCTAGCATCTCCGACTACCACCGGGCCGGTTCCCGCTACCAGTTGTCGAAACTCGGCGAGCGGATCCAGCGCGACGCGGACGAGGTTCTGGCGGGGGCCGACGCCGCGCGCGAGGTGAGCCGTGAGCTGCCCGCGCTGATCGAGCGCGGACTGCGCGAGCTGGCGGAGCGGGTGCGGAGCCCGCAGGGCGTGGAGCCGCGGGACGCGTTGGAGCGGGTCAGTACGGTCTTCGCGCAGTTCACCGAGTTCACCGGCTCCGTACGCGACTTCTACGCCTACCTCGGCCAGGTGCTCGCCCGATACGACCTGGACAGCGCCGCGTTCGAGGGCTTCAAGGAGCTGCTGCTCGACTACGTCGAGACGGTCACGGATGACGTGTCCTTCCGCGCACCCCGGATCGCGGCGGCCCTGGAGCTGCTGTGGCCGGAGCTGCCGGGGCTGCTGAAGCGGCTGGACGCGCATGCCGGAGGGCTGACGGAAGCGGCACCGGGAGGTGGGGCCGGGACACGGGTGCTGCGCGGCCGGGGTCGCGCGCGGGCCGACTGGGAGGGGCTGCGCGGCTGGTTCACCGATCAGGACGGCACGGGCAGCGAGGCCGACCGGTTGCGGGACGCCACCACGCGCGCGTTGCGGTCACTGCTCGCCGACGCGAAGCGCACGCTGCGCTCGGCGTCGGGCGACACATCACGGCGCAAGGACCTGCTGCGGCTCGCCCGGTGGTTCGACGAGGCGGCGCCGCAGGACGCGCACGACATCGCGGTGGCCGCCTTCGGCCTGTACGGCGCGCGGCATCTGGGGGTGGCTCCGGCTCCGGACGAGGCGCTGCCCGCCCAGACGAGCTGGTGGACCGGGCCCGCGGTCGAGGTGCCGGTGGCGCTCCGCGAGCGCGGCAGCCGCGCGCAGCGGGGCCGGGCCTCGGCCGTGGAGGACCACTCGGCACAGAAGGAGCTGCTCCGGCGGACCGCCCGCGCCGAGGCGGCGGAGCGGCGGGCGGCCGCGGACGAACTGCGGGGCGTCGCAGACCGGTTCGGCGGGGTGGAGCTGACACCGGCCGCTCTGGGGCTGCTGCTGGAGCTGCTGGCGACGGCGCTGGGCAAGGCCCGGCTCCCCGGCGCGCGCGGGGCTCGGGAGGGGGCTCGGGAGTCGGCGGGGGCTGGAGAGTTGGAG
>NZ_QQNA01000144.1 GCF_003346515.1 Streptomyces corynorhini | reverse complement strand
CGGGCTCGGGCCCGAGCCCGGGTGGTAACCGTGGGCCGGGTACGGCCCCTGGGCGGCGTGCGGGCCTTGTGCGGTGTAGGACCCCTGGGCGGATGGGCTGTGCTCCGGGCGGGGCGGCTGCGGCGGTGTGGCCTTTTCGTCACTCACATGGGCTAGGAGAGCACGAGTCCGGGGCGTGGTTCCCGGACCCCCTTCACCGCAGTCACTCTCGGAAGTGGGGCCCATGCTCGGGCGCCCATTGGTTGACCGGGTCAGTCGGTCCAGACATCACCACATGAAGGAGTGACGCCCGGGTTCCACCGGCAATTCGGAGATCCGCATATTGTTCGCGTTCGATCCACGCCGACAGGCCCTGATCATGGTCGCCGGTGACAAGCGCGGCTCCTGGAACGCCTGGTACGACCGCAATATCCCCGTCGCGGACGATCGCTTTGATCGGCACCTTGATGAGCTGGACCGCTGACACCATCGATGAACGTAGACGCATGAGCGGCTTGGAGAGGACTGATCATGCACAACTGGAAGGACACCAGGGCTGAAGCGGCCGCCATCCATGAGGAGAGCGGAACGCGGATCAGCGACGAGCGCAGACGGGAGATCCGAGCGGAGATGGAGGGCCGGATCCGTGCCTACCGGCTCGCCGAGATCCGTGAGGAGCAGTCGCTGACGCAGACCGAGGTGGCGACAGCTATGGGAACCACTCAGTCGAATGTCTCGCGCTTCGAGCGGGGTGAGCTGGGCCGGTCCGAGTTGGCGACGATCGTCGCGTACGTCGAAGCCCTCGGCGGCACGCTACGGCTGGTCGCCGACTTCGGTGACCGGCAACTGCGCGTCGGCTGATCCCGGACACCGCCGGCCCCGCCGCGTCACCCGGGCGGCGTCCTTCGGCGGGACAGTGGCGGGGGGCCGTGCTCGGGTGGAGGAGTGCAGACGCCGTCGACACCCTCCCTCCTCCCCGAGAGTGCCCGGCGCCTCGGCGCGTGGTGCGGGGTGCTGCTCCTGGTCTCCGGTGTCGGCGCGGTGGCGATCTGGCTGTGCGTCACCTTCAAGACGGCCATCACCCCCGTCCTGCTGGCCGTCCTCGGCACCGCGCTGCTGCGGCCCCTGCACCGCAGGCTCGTCGGGGCCGCCCGGCTGAACAAGTCGCTGGCCGCCGGGCTGACCTGCGTCGCCGTCGTGGCCGTGGTCGGCGGTGCCGGGTACATCGTCGTCAGCGCGCTCATCGACAGCGGCGACCAGATCGTCTCCTCGCTGCGGCAGGCGGGGAAGGACGTGTCGAAGCACTTCGGGGCGGCCGGCACCTCGCTCGACGACGTCGCGAAGAACGCCAAGAGCCTGCTCGGGAAGTTCGGCGCCACCGCCGCCTCCGGGGTGCTCACCGGCATCAGCGTCGTCGGCGAGCTGATCGCCACCGCCGTGCTCGCGCTGCTGCTGATGTTCTTCTTCCTCCGCGACTCCGAACGCGTGGCGGGCTCGCTCAGATCCCTCGCGCCCGCCTCGACCGGCGAGACCGTCGTGGCGATGGCGCGGCGTGCCTTCGGGGCGGTCGAGGGGTTCATGCGCGGCACGACGGTCATCGCCCTGATCGACGCCGTCTGCATTACCGTGGGCCTGCTGATCCTGCGGGTGCCCGGCGCGGTCGGGCTGGGCGCGCTGGTCTTCGTCGGCGCGTACATCCCGTACCTCGGCGCCTTCATCTCCGGCGCCGTGGCCGTGCTGGTCGCCCTCGCCGACCGGGGCTGGGTCATCGGCCTGTGGGCGCTCGGGGTGGTGCTCGCCGTGCAGGTGCTGGAGGGGCATGTGCTCCAGCCCATGATCCAGAGCCGTACGGTCCAGATGCACCCGGCGGTGGTGATGCTGGCCATCACGGCGGGTGCGAGCGTCGCGGGCATCCTCGGCATGCTGCTCGCCGTACCCCTGACGGCGGCGGCCTTCGGCGTGCTCTCCGAGCTGCGGGAGCGGTACGGGCGGCCGGAGGCCCCGGCCGGGTCGGGGGAGGACGGGCCAGGGCCGCCGGGACGGCCGGGGGAGGAGCACGCGTAGCCACCCGCCGGGGCACCGGCTCCCGGTCGCCCGGCGGATGACCGGAGGCCGGTGCCCCCGGCGGGTGGCTCATTCCTCCGGCTGTCTCTCCTGCGGGCGCCTGAAGACACGCTCGAACAGCACGCCGTCGTCCAGCACGCGCAGTTCCGCCGCGACCATCTCCTGCCGCAGCTTTCCCAGTTGGGCGATGGTCGCGTCGTACTGCCGCCGCAACGCGACGCGCTCCCGGATGTTCTGGAGCAGCCGCAGTACGTCATCGTGGTCGGTGGGCCGCGCCGTGTACTCCCGGGCGACGCGGCGTCGGCGCGGGCTCAGGAGCAGTACGGGCGCGGAGAACTGGCCGTACAGGCCCCACCACATGTCCAGCGACGCGACCTTGCCCCGGAACCACTCTCGTACCCGTGTCGCCCGCGTCATCCGCGACACCCGCGTAACCCGCGTCACCCGCGTCACAGTCCACCCCGGCTGCTGCGCCTGTTGCGGTCGGTGAGCTTGGCCCGCATGGGTTTTTCGGGGTTGTAGTCCGGGCAGACCGGCTTGCCGCACTCGCACGGGGGCCACGTGAGGGCGGAGCTGGGGGGAAGGTCCCCGCCTTCGCTTCCGGGCCCCTTGCGGGTCACGAGCATGCCGTTCCGGCCGAACGCGTCGGAGAGGCGGGACAGCAACTCCCGCGCCTCGCTCCTGTCTTCACTGTCCATCGGTCAACCTCGCCTTGAGTGCCGCCTCGACCCGCAGGAGAAGGGGGCGGTCGGGGGTCGCGAACTGCTCCTGATCCGGCCACCAGTCGGGGGTCAGCCGGTGGAAGCCCCCGGCGCCGACCAGCGTGTGCAGCTCGTGGGTGTCGCTGAGGGGGTGGGATTCCCGCCGCTTGGCAGGGAGGCTGTTTCCGGGCACCATCACTCCTATCCGTAGTGAATCCACTACCCAGGGCGACCAGAGTGGCCTACGGTTGAGCGGCCTTCAACGTTTCCGAGATGGAGAGCACGTTGGTAAACCTCAAGGAGTTGAACCCCGAAGCAGGCCCGCGAGCGGCCTTTGGCGCACGCCTGCGCAGTTCTCGCGAAGCGCACAACTGGAAGCAGGACGATCTCGCCGAGCTGATCGGCTACTCGGGCAGGCATATCTCGGCGATCGAAACTGGCCGTAAGCCGCCGACTCTTCGGTTCTCGCGCAGCGTTGATACGGCCCTCGGGCTGACGGGGACCGCTGAGTCGTTCGAACGGGCATGGGGCGAGATCCGGAACGGCAGTCTGCTGGAGGGCTTTCCGGAGTACCTGGGGCAGGAGGCGCGCGCGGCGGAGATCCGGCTGTTTGACGTGGGAGTGATCCCCGGACTGCTCCAGACTCCGGAGTACGCAACAGCCATAGAAGGGGGCTACGTGAAGCGAGGCATGATTACCCCCGAGCAAGCCTGCGAGCGGGTCGAGTCCCTGGTGGAGCGGCAGGCGGCTCTTGTGCGGCGTGTCCCGCCCATAGTGATCGTGGTCCTGGACGAGAGCTGCATCCGCCGCCCGATCGGCGGGCCCGGGGTTATGGACCGCCAGGTGGCCCGTCTGATCGAGTTCGCTGAACAACCGGACACGGTAATCCAGTTGGCCCCGTACTCCATTGGCGAGAATCGTCCGTTCAAGCGGCTGGTAAATCTGCTGACCCTGCCCGACCGCTCTGTCATGTCCTACGTCGAGTCCGAGACCAACGGGTACCTGGACCGGGAGATCACATCCGTGCTGCCGCTGGTGAGGGCCTACCATCAACTACAGGCCGAAGCGCTCTCCCAGGCGGCATCCGTGGCCATGATCAACGAGGTACGAAAGGGCACCTTGTGATGACCGACGCTCCCTCCTCCCTCTGGCTCAAGTCCTCCTACAGCGGTGGCGGCGGCTCCTGCGTCGAGTGGGCCCCCGCGCGCGCGACCGCCACCGGCATAGTCCCGGTCCGCGACTCGAAGGTCCCGCGCGGCCCGGTGCTGACTGTCCGCACCCATGCGTTCGCGTCCTTCGTGACGGGCATCAAGTCCGGAGAGTTCGGCACCGTCTGACCGAAGGGCACTCCATGGCGACTGAAACCCTCCTCTGGCTCAAGTCCTCCTACAGCGACAACGGCGGCACCTGCGTCGAGTGGGCACCCGCTCACTCGGCCGCCACCGGCACCGTTCCCGTCCGCGACTCGAAGGTCCCGCGCGGCCCGGTGCTGACTGTCCGCACCCATGCGTTCGCGTCCTTCGTGACGGGCATCAAGTCAGGAGAGTTCGGCACCGTCTGACCGAAGGGCACTCCATGGCGACTGAAACCCTCCTCTGGCTCAAGTCCTCCTACAGCGGCAACGGCGGCTCCTGCGTCGAGTGGGCCCCCACGCACGCGACCGCCACCGGCACCGTTCCCGTCCGCGACTCGAAGGTCCCCCAGGGGCCCGTACTGCTCGTCCCGGCAGGGGCGTTCGCGTCCTTCGTCGGCGCTGTCCGGCAGGGGCGGTTCGACGCCTCCTGACCTCCGCCTCACTGCCTCACGGGCCCCGTCACCCTTCCCCCGGAGTGACGGGGCTCCGTCGTATGGCGCGTTCCAGGAGATCGCGCACCGCAGGAGCGTCCCGGTGTGGTGCGAGTGCGTCCAGGACGGTGGCCAGGCGCCGGACGGAGGGTCGGCGCCAAAGGCCATGAATCAGACGGTGCGGTCCAGGAATTCACGGACTTCGGGCAGGTGCTGGTGGGCTCGGAGCTTGGTCCGCAGATCGGTGAGGACAGTCGTGCCTCGCGCGGAGGTGACACCGCCCATGGCGCGTACAGCCTGGTCGGCCGTGTGCACTGCCACCTCCACGTCGCGGAGCGAGAGGTGGACATCGGCTTCGCGGCTCAGGCGCAGCGCGCGCGAGCGGGGGTAGGCGTCGCCGTCGTACGTCTCGTCCCGGGGCGCGGCGACGGCCGCGTAGTGGGTCAGTGCCCGGCGGGGGTCGTGCAGATCGGAAGCGTTGTTCGCGGCCCAGCTGTGCAACTCGGCCCGGCTGACCCAGTAGACGCAGGCCGGTTCGTCTTCCGGGCGGCCGGCGTTGTCGTAGGCGGTGAATGCGGCGGCCTCGGCGCGACGGCTGGCACGCAGGTCTCCGGACTTCGCGTGGGCGCGGGCAGTGCGCGCGTGGATCATGGCGATCATCCGGGGGGAGCCGGTGCGCCGCGCGTTTCTGAGAGCCTCATCGGCGTAGTCCAGGGCGCCGGACGTGTCGTGGTCGCTGTAGCGGGCCATGGCCCAGAAGGCGAACAGGTTGGCCGTCACGATGGGGTCCTGGGCGCTCGCGGCGGCCCGCGCGGCCGCCATGTAGTGGCGCTCCGCCACGGCGGTGTCCCCGGAGTCGAACGCACACCAGCCGCAGATTCGCGATGCCTCGGCGGCGGTGGCGAACAGCTGGCGGGCGACCGGTTCGCTGTAGGAGCGGGTACGCAGCACCGTGGTGATCGAGCTGAGTTCGGCGCGGGCCAGTGCGTACGTCTCGGCGGACCCGATCTCGTCATCGAGCTGGCGCAGTGCCGTGAGGCGGGCGTCGATCAGTGCCGCGCTGCGGTCGGTGACGCGCGGCCGACCGGAGGTGAGCACAGCTGTGGCAGGTGAAGCCGCTGCCCAGTTGGCGAGGGTGGTGGCGGCCAGGGCGCCGCCGGTGAAGAGTGCTGCTCGTCGGTCCATGGTGTCCGGCCTTCCTAGATGGTCCAGTGCTGTGAGTGCACCGGCCGGAGTCCACGGCGCGGTCAGCAGCACCTGGTCGGCGTCCAGCGCCACGCGCAGCCAGTGCGGCCAGCCCAGCGCGCGGACCTGGTCGGTCGGCACGCCGAGCATGGCGGCCATGGCCGTCTCCGTGCAGCGGTCGGGGCGTACCCCCCGCTTCCACCGGCTGACTTTCTCCGGCCTGGTGGCCATCGCTCCGAAGCCGAGGGACTCGTGCCATGCCGCCACGCGCCGGAGAAAGGCGGCGCGGTCGAGGCAGCCGAGGAGGTCCAATACACGCTGAATCAGGTCCTCTTCCGCGGAACCGGCCATATCTGTGTCCTGCCCCTCCGCATATGTGCCCCGATCCAGTAGGGGTCAGTGTCCTGCCCATCGGGGCCGGTAGGTCAAGAGGCCGGAGCAGGGAGGCACGGGGAGGCACGGCGAGGCATCGCGAGGCAGTCGCACCGTGCTTCTGCGGCCGGTGACGGCGCGCCAGGATCTCTCTTCACCAGCCCGTTGGGCACACCCAGGAAGGGATGTCTCCGTGGATCGGTACTTGCCCCGGCGCGACCGGTTGCTGACCTCGTCCAGGCCCTTACCGGATTTCGATGTGGTGAGAGCGAGTGGGCCCTGGCTCCACTGCACTGACGGCCGCCGGATCTTCGACGGATCGAGCGGACTCATCTGCGTGAACGTGGGACAGGGCAGCCGCAAGGTGCTCTCCCGCATCGAGCGGCAGTTCTTCCGCTCCTCGTTCGGTGGCGCCGCCGTGGTACGACCCCACGTCCAAGTGGAGCTGATGGACCGTCTGTGCCACGCTGTGGGACGTCCGCAGGACTCCGTCGCGCTGGTGACGTGCGGGACCCTCGCCGTGGAGGTCGCCGTCGGGCTGGCCCGGAACATCGCGCGCGTCCGGGGCGGGAAGCGGCGCGGGGACATCCTGACGTCCAGCCTGAGTTATCACGGCAACAGCGCGCTCACCCTCGCGCTCGCCGGTAATCACGCCCGGCGGCCGAGGCCGGAAGACGCGCTCGGTCTCGGTCCGGCCTTTCCTGCGCCCTACCCCCCGGCCCACGACCACGCGGAGCGCACGTGTGATGCCTCGTGTGCCGACGAAGTGGCGACGGCGATCGACAGCAGGGGCCCGGAGAGCATCGCCGCTGTCCTGCTGGAGCCCGTCAACGGCACCACCGGCGGCGCCTACGTGCCGCCCGACGGATACCTCCGACGTGTGTCGGAGATCTGCCGGGAGCGAGGAGTCCTCGTCATCCACGACGAGGTCCTGACCGGACTGTGGCGCACCGGCACCCCCCTGGCCAGCAACCACTGGGACGGCGCCGAGCCGGACCTGTGCATCCTCTCCAAGGGCCTGGGCGCGGGCTACACCAGCGTGGGCGCGGTACTGGTGTCCCCCGAGATCGCGCCGCTGCTCCGCCACGACGACGCGGATCCCCTGCCCGCGATGGGCACCATGGCCGCCCACCCCCTTCAGGCGGCGGCCTGCCTCGGTGTCCTGGACGAGCTGGAATCCATGGACCCGGGCGTCCTCCGGGCTCGGGGCGAACGGCTCGGGTCGCTCCTGCGGCCCCTGACCGGCCTGACCGCCGTACGGGACGTCCGAGGCATCGGCCACCTGTACGGCGTGGAACTCGCGCCCGGTCTGCTCTGGCCCCTGATGAAAGAGGCCGAGAAGCGAGCGGTGTTCTTCTATCCGTTCACCGGAGCCGGTGACCCGAGAAGCGAGGGCCTGGTCGTCGCCCCTCCACTGAACTCGACGGACGAGGACATCAGCTATCTCACTGCGGTTCTCCGCGACGCGGTGAGCGCCCTGCACCGAGACGGCTGAGCCGCTCCCGACGTCCGTCGGACAGGCATCACCTGTGCTTCCTGGACCGCCGTGCGCGCAACGTGCACCGGCACCGCACCATTGGGCCCCTCACGGGCCATCCGATGCATCAAGGAGAACACCGTGTTCCTGCCTCACCCTGTAATCGACTCCCTGACCGCCGACCAGGTCCGCGTGTGGGACGCGACGTTCTCCTCGGAGGCCAGTGGGCAGCGGTGCCCGGCCATCGAGGAGGGCATCTGGAGGCGCACCCAGGATCCGGCCAACGCCGAGCAGTCCGGGTGGACCGAGGGTTCCTCCGGCCGCCGCCGCGTCGTGCACTACCGCCTCCACTATGGCCTCGACCGGACCCAGCCGATGGAGCGCCTGGTACTGGAGGAGCTGTACTTGTACGTGTCGTGGCTGGCTCCGGCCGCCGAGATCGCCGACCACCGCCGTGACGTGGACCAGTGGCTCACCGACGGCCGGTGGAAGCCCACCGGCGACGAGAACGGCCGACGGCACGGCGACCTGTACACCACCGTCGCCGAGTACGCCGTCCACCCGCAGGACGAGCGGGCCGGCCGTGACACCCCGGAGGGATTCACGTCCCTCGACGTGGCGATCCACTCGGAGGACTACGGCCTCACCCGGGCCGCTCGGAACCTTCCCTGGGACGTGCTGGCCGGAGGGATCCGAGTCAAGGGGCAGCGCGGTAAACCGACTTACGCCGACGATCTGTCGGGCCTGCTGGACCACCTGCCGTTCGTCGTGGAAGCCGGTTGCGGCACCAGCATCGAGGCGGGCATCCCGCCGCTGCACTGGCTTCACGAGGTCTACCGGGTCACCGCCCGCACGGGTGACGACCTCACCCAGGGCTACGCCTTCACCCTCGCACCGTCCGCCGACACCCTGGTCAAGGAGATGCTGACGGAAACGGACCGGAAGGTCGGCGACATGGTGACGATGTTCCAGTCCGTGGTCCTTGCCGAGCCGACCGGCGCGCACCGGGCTCTGAAGGCCCTCCATGATGCCGGGGCGATGACCGGCCCGGTGGCCACCCACAACTTCGACCGCTTATTCGCCCGCGCCGGGCTGGCGGAGGCGTTCATGCGCCGCTACGACCAGCGCACCCCCCACATGCCGTTCCCGGACGACGCCAAGTCCGTGCTCGTGATCGGTCTGCACGCCGACCGGCGCGCGGTCCAGGACCGCGCCCGTGAGCGCGGCCTGAAAATCTTCTACCTGGACACTGAGGGTGTCACCGAGAACGGGGTCCACAAGCCCTATCTCATCGAAGGCGCCAGGGAAGGCGATGTCGTGGTCCGCTCCGAGGCCACTCCCGCGCTGCTCCGCCTGGCCGGGCTCCTCAACGTGATTGTCTGAGCCAGGGCAACCCCGCTTCGCGCCCGCCCCCGTACCGATAGCGTCGGGGGCACACCGAGCACGGTGTGCCCCCGATCCGACAAGGACGTCCTGCCATGCGTGTTTCCGTGATCGGCTGTGGTCACCTCGGTATCCCACACGCGGCGGCGATGGCCGAACTCGGCCACGAGGTCGTCGGCGTGGATGTCGACCAGGCCAAGGTCGACCGGCTCAACGCCGCCGAATGCCCCATCTACGAGACCGGGCTTCCCGAACTGCTCGCCCGCCACACCGCGAGCGGACGCCTGCGGTTCACCACCGACATTCGCGAGGCCGCCGACTTCGCCGACGTGCACTTCATCGGTGTCGGCACCCCCATCGACGCCGACGGCCGCTCCTACGACACCGGACAGGTCTACGGCGCCATTCGCCAACTCGCCCCCCACCTGACCAGGGCCTGCACCATCATCGGGAAGTCGACCGTCACTGTCGGCACCACTGTCCAGGTCACCGCCCTCGCCCAGCGACTGGCCCCCGTCGGCACGGGTGTTGATGTCGTGTGGAACCCGGAGTTCCTCCGCGAGGGGCACGCGGTGCAGGACACCCTCCGCCCGGACCGTCTCATCGCCGGTCTGACCACCGCCGAGGCGGAGAAAGTGGTCCGCGCTGTCTACGCGCCCATCCTGGACGCAGGTGTCCCGCTGTTCGTCTGCGACCCGCAGACCGCCGAACTCGCCAAGGGCGCGGCGAACACCTTCCTCGGCCTGAAGATCTCCTACATCAACGGCGTCTCCGACATGTGCGAGGCCGCCGGCGCCGACATCTCCAAGATCGTGGAGATCCTCGGCATCGACCCCCGCATCGGAAGCGGCGGCATGAGGCCGGGCATCGGCTACGGCGGCGGCTGCCTGCCGAAGGATGTCCGCGCCTTCACCGCCTCCGCGCGGCAGCTCGGCGCGGACCGGGCCGCTACTCTGCTACGGGCCGCCGAGGAGATCAACGAGAACCGTACCGACGTTGCTCTGGGGCTCATCACCCGCGCCCTGGGCGACCGCCCCGTCAAGGGCGCCCGGGTAACCGTGTGGGGTGCCGCGTTCAAGCCCGGCACGAACGATGTCCGCGAGTCCCCGGCCCTCGCCCTCGCTCAGGCCCTCCAGCAGGTCGGCGGCACCGTCACCATTCATGACCCGCAGGCCGTGGCCACGGCCATGATGCGCAACCCCGAATTCGATTACACCGACGACCTGCCCGCGTCCCTCGACGGCGCCGATCTCGTCGTCCTGGCCACGGAGTGGCCCGAGTACCAGCAGGTCAACCCCCAGGCCCTCGTGGGCCGCCCCACGAATCCTCTGCTCATCGACTGCCGCACCACCCTGGACCCCGAGCCCTGGCGAGCGTCGGGCTGGACCGTTCACCAGCTCGGACGGCCCGGGAAGTAGAACCTGGCCTGAAAGGCGGGGCCCGCAAGACGTCAGAGGCGGAGCCCGCAAGACGTCATCAAGCCCTGGAGCGTTGTGGAGGTCTCGCGCTGTGAGCAGTCATGACATTGTTCTCCGCCGTGCGGGCGGCGCCGACGCACGCGCCGCAGCCGATGTGTGGCTGCGTTCCTTCACCGCCGCACTGCCATCGGTGCGCCGCGCACACGACGACGCCGACGTGCGGGCCTGGTTCTCACGCGTGCTCGTGCCGCAGTACGAGACCTGGGTGGCAGTCGCCGACAGCGGTGTGGTGGGGCTCTTGGTACTCAACGGAGGGGAGCTGAAACAGCTCTACCTCGATCCATCGTGGCGCGGGCGGGGGCTGGGCGACCAGTTGATGGCCCTGGCCAAGCAACGGCAGCCGGACGGACTGGTTCTGTGGACGTTCCAGGTCAACGAAGCGGCGCAGCGGTTCTATGAAAGGCACGGCTTCATCGCGGTCCAGCGAACGGACGGGCTGCGCAACGAGGAGCGAGAGCCGGATGTCCGCTACGTCTGGCAGCCCCCAGAAGTGACACCGAGTGAGAAAAGAGATCGGCCCCGGGCGTGAGTGGTCGCCCGCCTGGTCCGCAGGCTTCCGCGTCTGCCGGGCCTGGTGCTCGGCGTCGGGGCTTGGCGCTCGCGGCGCGGGCGGGGCGGATGTGCGGGGAGCCGGCCAGCGGCTCGTCCCAGGAGAGCTGGACCGCGCGAGGCACGGTCACGCCGAGGCGACGCGGGGTCAGCCGGACGGGCGCGACCTCGCACCGGCTGCGAGGTCGTCGAACGCGTCGAATACGAGTCGCGGGCCCATGGTTGTGCCTCCCTGGGGCAGGTGCCGCGCTACGTCGCGTCGAGGTCTTCGCCGAAGGTGACGTCCAGCTCGGTGGTGAGAGCTTCGGCCAACTGGAGTGTCCGGGCCTGATCGATGACGATCTGCTTGAGCGAGTCGAGGCCGCGAATCTGCGAGAGATCGTTGCTCCGAAGGTCCAGGCCGCGGTACTTCCTGCCGTCGGGTCGGGACGTCGTGCTCGGCTACCGACGGCCCCGGCGGGAGCGGCACCCGCGGCCCGGTTACGAGAGGGCGCCAGCGAGGTCGACCTGCCCGGCTCCACCCGCCCTCTCGGTGATCACCGGCTGTTCCGCACTCCCGGGGCCCTCCTGCCCGGCTACGCTGGCCATCAGGGCCCCGCCGTCGGCAGCTTCGCCACCGCCCGGCGTGTGCACGGCGCTACGGTGAAACTTCCGGTGTGGCACCGTGACCAGGACCTCCACCTCGCTGAGGCGTACACCGTGGCCATCATCAAGGTCGCCGATCACCACAAGGAACTCGTGAAGTGAACGCACCCGTCGACGCCGCCCTGTTGGGAGACCTGGTCCACGCCGCTGATGCCGACGGCGTCACGAAGTACGTCGTCGGCATCAGCGGCGTGGAC
>NZ_QQNA01000143.1 GCF_003346515.1 Streptomyces corynorhini | reverse complement strand
GACGGCGGGTTCGGGGGCGGGGAGGGCGGGCTCGTAGAGGTCGTCGAGGGCCAGCGCGGTGACGACCTCCAGCGCGGCGGAGGAGGAGAGCCCGGCGCCGGTGGGGACGGTCGACGACAGGGGTGCCCGGCCGCGCGCAGCGCCGCCCGGCCGCCCATCCCGTGGCCCGCCAGGCACACCGGTACGTCCCCGTGCCGCCGTACGACCTCCCGGGCCGCGCACTCGGCGTCCGCCGCGAGCGAGGCGTCCGCGCCGTTCCAGCCGCGCGTGCCGTAGCGCACCGTGTGCACCAGCAGCCCCTCGGGCGACCCGGCCCGCGCCAGCGAGCGGGCGAGCGGCAGCATCCGCAGGGCGGCGAGGCGCGAGGGCCCCTTCGCGGAGACGGGCTCACCGGCGGGCAGTACCAGCACCACCCCGGCGACGGAGGCCCCTTCCGCGAGCGGCAGTACGGGCCGCCCGAGCCGCGTCCTCGGCTCCTCGTGACGCACGTGTGTCTCCCCGACCCGGCCTGCCGTACGTCCCCCCGGCCCGGGAACCGCCTGCTGTCCCATGGCAGAACAGTCTCAGAAGGACAGGTGTACGCCACCCGTCCGCGCGGTCACTGTTACGTATCGTCCAGCGGTACTCTACGCGCGTAGGCGGGCAGGCGTTAGAGTGCTTGGATGACGAGCCAGACGCACCGTCCGCCCACCGCCGACCAGATCCGCCGCGCCCCCAAGGTCCTGCTCCACGACCATCTGGACGGCGGACTGCGCCCCGGCACGATCATCGACCTCGCCCGCGGGAGCGGCTACGAGGCCCTGCCCGAGCAGGAGGCCGACAAGCTCGGCCTCTGGTTCCGCGAGGCGGCCGACTCCGGTTCGCTGGAGCGCTATCTGGAGACCTTCGCCCACACCTGCGCCGTCATGCAGACCCGTGAGGCGCTCCACCGGGTCGCCGCCGAGTGCGCCGAGGACCTCGCCGGGGACGGTGTCGTCTACGCGGAGGTGCGCTACGCCCCCGAGCAGCACCTGGAGGCCGGTCTCACTCTCGAAGAGGTCGTCGAGGCCGTCAACGAGGGCTTCCGCGAGGGCGAGCGGCGCGCCCGCGAGAACGGCCACCGGATCAGGGTCGGCGCCCTGCTCACCGCGATGCGCCACGCGGCCCGCGCGCTGGAGATCGCCGAACTCGCCAACCGCTACCGCGACGCGGGCGTGGTGGGCTTCGACATCGCGGGCGCCGAGGCGGGCTTCCCGCCCACCCGTCACCTGGACGCGTTCGAGTACCTGAAGCGGGAGAACAACCACTTCACCATCCACGCGGGCGAGGCGTTCGGGCTGCCGTCGATCTGGCAGGCGCTCCAGTGGTGCGGCGCCGACCGGCTGGGCCACGGGGTGCGGATCATCGACGACATCGAGGTCGCCGAGGACGGCTCGGTGCGGCTGGGGCGGCTCGCCGCGTACGTACGGGACAAGCGCGTCCCCCTGGAGCTGTGCCCCAGCTCCAACCTCCAGACCGGGGCCGCCGCCTCGTACGCCGAGCACCCCATCGGGCTGCTCCGCAAGCTGCACTTCCGGGCCACCGTCAACACGGACAACCGGCTGATGTCCGGGACGAGCATGAGCCGGGAATTCGAGCTGCTGGTCGAAGCATTCGCTTACACGCTCGACGACATGCAGTGGTTCACCGTCAATGCGATGAAATCAGCTTTCATTCCTTTCGATGAAAGACTGGCCATGATCAACGATGTCATCAAGCCCGGATATGCCGAGCTGAAATCCGAATGGCTGTTCAAGCAGTCGGCTGTGACCAGCGAATCTGTCGGCTGAATACGTCCATCGTATAAATCGGGGAGCGGGTCGGGACACGCGTGTCCCGGTCACTTCCGGGTGATTGCGGGCAGCGCGTCCGTCTGACTAACTTGCGGAGCTGCCCATATCCCGCCTTCCCCAAGGACGAAATCCCAGATGAAGCAGTCCGCCGTCAAGACCATCGGTGCCGCCGCCCTCGGCGCCGCCTTCGCCGCCACCGCCGCGGGCAGCGCCTCCGCCGCGCCGTCCCTCCCGGACACCGGCGCCACCCTGGACACCCTCGGTGTCGTCACCCAGACCCTGCCGCTGGAGACCGTCGCGGAGAAGCTCCCGGCGCCCACCTCCGAGGTGGTCACCACGGGCCGCTCCGTCCTCAACGGTGTGCAGAAGACCACGCAGAGCGGCCCGAAGGCGAACGCCGCCAAGGCGGCCGACCCCCTCTCGGGGCTGCTCGGCGGTCTGCCGGTCAACGGCCTGGCCAAGGGCGGCAACGGCCTCAACGGCCTGCCGCTCGGCTGAGCACGCCGGGTCGGCCACGCTCGGCCGGCCACGCCCCGCGCCACCGCCCGGCGCCGCACGCGCGCGGTGGTCGAGGTCTCCTTCTCGCCCGGCAGCAGCACCCACAGCGCCAGATAGACCAGGAACTGCGGCCCCGGCAGCAGACACGAGACCACGAAGATCACTCGCATCGTGTTGGCCGAGATGCCGAAGCGCCGCGCCAGCGCCGCGCACACCCCGCCGAGCATGCGTCCCTCACGTGGGCGGACCAGTCCGGACATGATGGGCTCCTTCGCGAGACCGTAGCGGGAGCCTCTCCGTCGTGTGCTCCCTCTCACGTTCCATGGTGGCGCGGGGGGCGGAACAAAGCATCGCTCTATGGGGCGATACCGACCCTGGGAATCGTCGGGGTCGCCCCCTGCGGGATCTCCTCCCGGGCGACCGCGTACGACGCCTCGCGCGAGAGCCGGGACAGCCGCGAGAGCCGTGACACGTGGGACAGCCGCGAGAGTCGTCCCCGGGAGCCGCCGCGCCCCACGCCGCCTCCCGCGCCGCCCCTGAGGCGGCGCGCGCCGCGTGCCGTACGGGGCCGGACACCGCGCCGCAGCCTGGCCCGGCCCGCGGGCACCACCGCCAGATGGGCCAGCGCCACGCCCACCGTGTTCAGCAGGAGCGAATCCACATCGGCCACCCGCCCCGGCACCGCGGTCTGCGCCAGCGTGATCCCGAGCGAGACCAGCGCGCCCGCCGTGACCGTACGCGCCAGGGAGGCCCAGCCGGAGACGGCGAGCCGGCCGTCCACCATCGGCAACAGCACCCCGAGCGGCGCCAGCAGGACCAGCCCCTCGCCGATCCGGTGCAGGGCCGCCGGCGGACCGAGCGCCAGGCTCGCTCTGATGCCCGCGAACGGCGTCGCGTTGGCGGCGTCCACCCACATCACGTCCAGCGGGCGGAGCGTCAGCCACCCCACCACCAGCAGATGCATGAGGAGAAGAACGAACCCCGCCCTACGGAAGCGGATGACGGCGCTGCCGCCAGGACCTTGACGCACGATGCCAAAGACGCGGCGCCCGGCGGGAACGGTTCCGCTCGCGCCGGAAGAACAGGCCCATGAGACGGGTGTCACCCGAACGGCGGTAGATGCCCCGGCCTCCTCAGCGCGGACCGGCCGTCGCCCAGGCGCCGAGAGCGAACCCCTCCCCCCGCCGCCGTACCTCCAGGGCGCCCGCGCCGCCGAAGTGCGCCGGTACGAGCAACTCCCTTTCGTCGGCGGCCCGTCCCAGGACCCGGAGGCGGCTGGCCGCCGCTTGCCCCGGGGCCAGGCAGGAACTGCTGTTGCGGCAGTGGTCGAGGATCTGCACCGGGCTGTGCAGCAGGTCCCCGACGAAGACCGCCCGGTCGCTCCCGGAGGCGAGGCGCAGCACGGACGAGCCGGGGGTGTGGCCGGGCGCCGACTCCAGGGTGAGGTGTTCGTCGACGCGGTGGAGGCCGTCCCACAGCAGGGCCTGTCCGGCCCGGTGGACGGGGGCGATGCTGTCTTCGTAGATCAGGCGGTCGACCTCCTGCGCGCCGTTCCCGTACGCGTTGTCCGGACCGTAATGGAAGTCGTCGGCGGCCGGAATGAGGTACTGGGCGTTGGGGAACGTCGGCACCCACTCCCCGCCCGTGCCCCCGCCCGCGCCCGTGTCTCCGTTCGCGCCTCCGCCCGTGTCTCCGTTCGCGGCAACGGTGTTCCAGCCGACGTGATCGACGTGCAGGTGGGTGTTGACGACGACGTCGACATCCTCCGGACGGATTCCGGCCCGCGCCAGGAGGCCGAGGAAATCCCCCTGACGCTGGTGGAAGTACGGCGCCATACCGGGCCGGTCGCGCCCGTTGCCCGCGCCCGTGTCGACCAGGATTGTCCGTCCGGCGCTGCGCAGGACCCACGACTGAAGCGCGATCACCGTCCGGTCGCTGTCCGGCATCCAGTGGTCCGGGGCCAGCCAGTGCTCGTTGTCCCGCCACACCTCGGCGCCGACGTCCGGCAGGAACTCCGAGACGGGCAGGAACGGCTCGTGCCACTCCACGATCCGGATGACCTCGACATCGCCCAGCGTCATGCGCTGCACGCGCTCGTTCACGTTCTCGTTCTCGTTCCTCATGCGCTCGACTCTAAGAAGCGGTGAACGATCTCCTCAATGCGTATCCAGCTCAATAAAATACGTGTCCGTCTCATCACTCAGATGGCGGATATCCTGACGGGATGGATGTGGTGAGCGACGCGATCTCCGCCGTGCGCCTCGGGCACCCCGCGTCCCAGCGGGTGCGGAGGGGCGGGAGCTGGTGCGCGCGGCTGGACCCGTACGACGGCGCGGGCTTCCACGTCGTCCTGAAGGGCGGCTGCTGGCTGCTGACCGACGGCGGCACCCAGGTGTTCCTCGGCGTGGGTGACGCGGTGCTGCTTCCGCACGGCACGGGCCGGGTGATCGCCGATTCCCCGCTCGACGCGGCGACCGCGCGGGAGAGGGCGGTACCGGTCGACCGACTGCTCGCGGCGACGGGGCCGGGTACGGGGGCGGGTACGGGGCCGCAGGCGCCTCCGGGGCCGGGTACGGGGCCGCGCGCCCGGCCCGGTCGTGACGAGACGGAGGTGCTCTGCGGCGGGTACGCGCTCGACTGCAGCCGGATGCACCCGCTGATGGCGGAACTCCCCGAGGTCGTCCACCTGCCCAGCCGCGTGGGCAGCCACCTCGAACTGCGGGCCGCCATCGACCTGCTCGCCGGGGAGCTGGACGCGGTGCGGCCCGGCTCCTGCGTCGCGCTCCCGAACCTGCTCGACCTGCTCCTCGTCTACATGATCCGCTCCTGGATGGCCGAGGCCACCAGCGGATCATGGCCCGGTGCGCTGGGCGACCCGGTCACGGCCGCCGCCCTGCGGGCGCTGCACTCCGACCCGGCCGCGCGGTGGAGCAACGACCTGCTGGCCGCGGCGGCGGGCGTCTCCCGTGCCACCCTGGCCCGCCGGTTCACCAGCAGGATCGGCCGCGCCCCGATGTCCTACCTCGGCTGGTGGCGGGTGATCCTCGCGGCCACCCTGCTCCGGGAGACCACGCACACCCTGGCCACGATCGCGGGCCGGGTCGGCTACGGCAGCCCGTACGCCCTCTCGCACGCCTTCGAGCGGGAGTTCGGTACGACACCGGGGCGGTACCGGGCGCGGGCCGCGGACCGGGCCGCCGCCAGGTGAGACGGGGAGAAGGGCGTCACGACGCCGTCGGCGCGGCGGCGGGCGGAGCGGTGGTCGGCACTCCGGTGTCCGGATGGATCTTCGTCTCCTTCTCGCACGCGTAACCGCGCGCCGGATACCCGCCGGGACCGCCCAGCACCACCTTGCCGTCCGTGGCCCCGCTCTCGGCCAGCGTGCACACGATCTGGGCGAGCGCCACCGTCGGCAGATCCTCCGGCTGCCGGTTGAGCCGCAGCGTCCCGGCCGGGTCACCCTTACGGGACCCCGAGACCAGCAGCGGCCCCCGTACGGACGTGCTGAAGCCCGCCTCCCGCTCGGCGGCCGACGGCCGCGCCTGAAGCTCGTCCAGCAGCCCCTGGGCGGTTTTCCTCCGCGCGTCGTCCGAGCCCGCCCCGCCCTCGGGGATGCGGGCCGCGCGCTCCACCGATGCCAGACCGGAGGAGCACACCAGGTAGACGCGGGCCGGGATGCCGGACTCGGCCTGGGTGATGACGTTCTCGCCGGAGATCTCACAGGGCATCCGGGAGGGCGCCGCCCCGGCGTTCACCGGTATCGAGGTGGTCCTGATCCCGCAGGCCGAGAGGGCCAGCGCGGCCAGCGCCAGCACCCCGGTGAGACGTACGAGACGCACCGGGCCTACGCGTCGCACCGGGCCTACGCGTCGCGCCGGGCCTACGCGTCGCGCCGGGCCTACGCGTCGCACGGTGCCACGGGAGCCCGCTCCGACCGCCTCGGCCACCCTGACCGATCCGGCCACCCTGCCCGATCCGGCTGCCCCGTCCCGTCCGGTCGCCCCGTCCCGTCCGGCCGATCCGGCGGCGCCCCCGGTCCCGCGTCTGCCCGTACCCGCGCGCGTCACGACGCGTCGCCTCCCTCTCGCCCGTCCCGACCGGCGTCCTCGGCGTCCTCGCCGCCGTCGCGCGGCAGCCGCAGCACGAACATCGCCCCGCCGTCCGGCACATTGGCGGCCGTGATGTCCCCGCCGTGGATGTGCGCGTTCTCCATCGCGATCGACAGACCGAGCCCGCTGCCCTCGGACCGCGGCCGCGAGGCGCTCGCCTTGTAGAAGCGGTCGAAGACGTGCGGCAGGACCTCTTCGGGGATGCCGGGGCCGTGGTCCCGTACCTCGATGATCAGCTCGTCGCCCTCCGTGCGCACCGCCACCCGGACCGGCGATCCGCCGTGCTTGAGCGCGTTGCCGATCAGGTTCGCCATGATCACATCGAGTCGGCGCGGATCGAGCCGCGCCATGGTGCCGCGCTCGGCGACCAGGTCCACCGCGTCCAGCCAGGCCCGCGCGTCGATGCACGCCGTCACCTGGTCGGCCACGTCCACGTCGTCCAGCACCACCCGCGCCGTCCCCGCGTCGAAGCGGGTGACCTCCATCAGGTTCTCCACCAGGACGTTCAGCCGCCGGGTCTCGCTCACCACCAGCGTCACCGCCGGGGCGATCATCGGATCCAGGCTGTCCGCCTCGTCCTCCAGCACCTCGGTGACGGCGGTCAGCGCGGTCAGCGGGGTGCGCAGCTCGTGCGACATGTCCGCGACGAAGCGGCGGCTGGACTCCTCCCGCGCGCTCATGTCCGTGACCTTCTTCTGGAGCGACTCGGCCGCGCTGTTGAACGTACGGGAGAGATCCGCCAGTTCGTCCGTCCCCGACACCCGCAGCCGCGTCTCGAACTGGCCCTCACCGAGCTGCCGCGCCGCCTCGCCCAGCCGCTGCACGGGCCGCAGCACGGTCGTCGCGGCGGCCTGCGCCAGCAGGGCCGAGCCGATCAGCGCGACGGCCGTGGCGATCCCCAACGACCAGGCCAGCGAGTTCAGATCAGCGCGCTCCTGGTCGAGGGATTTGAAGAGATAGCCCGTCGGCCCGCCGCCGATGATCCGGGTACCGGCCACCAGATACGGGGTGTCGCCGCGCTCGGTGCGCTGCCAGAAGACGTGGTACGGGTTCTTGTTGGCGGACGTGATCCGCTGCCGGTCGTTCACCGCGTCCTGGAGCGACTTCGGCACGTCGTCCAGCGTGAACGTGTCCGGATCGGAGGCGGCCACGATCGGCTTCCCCCGCTCGCGCTCCCCGATCAGCAGCACGTTGTAGCCGGAGTTGTCGCCCGCCATCTGATCGGCGGTGGTCAGCAGATCGGTCTGGCCGGGCCGCAGCGGCAGCTCCGCCGCACGGTTCTGCATCTCCTGTTTGAAGTCCTTGAGCGTCGCTTCCTGGGTACGCGTCAGCACCGCCTCGCGGTTGAGCCAGTACGCGATCCCCGAAGCCGAGACGGCCGCCGTCAGCGCCACGGCGCCGAAGACCACCACCAGCCGCAGCCGCAGACTCGACCAGCGCAGCCCCGCGAGCACCGCCCCCTTCACCGCACCCGCCCCGCCGCCCTCTTCCGTTCCCGGTCCCGTTCCCGCGTCCGTACCACCGGCCGCCCGCGCGTCGCCGCCCGCCACACCCTCGTCCCTGCCTGGCGGGGCCTGGTCGGCCCCGCCCCCCGAGGTCGTCTCCGTCACGAAGGACTGTCCAGCCGGTAGCCCACTCCGCGCACGGTACGGATCAGCGTCGGCGAGGACGGCACGTCCTCGACCTTCGCGCGCAGCCGCTGCACACACGCGTCCACCAGCCGCGAGTCGCCCAGGTAGTCGTGCTCCCACACCAGCCGCAGCAGCTGCTGGCGCGACAGCGCCTGGCCGGGACGTCGGCTCAGCTCCAGGAGCAGCCGCAGCTCGGTCGGGGTGAGCTGCATGTCCTCACCGTTCTTGGTGACCGTCATCGCCGACCGGTCGATCACCAGACTGCCGAACGTCGCGGAGTCGGTGGACTCCCGCTCGCCCCGCCGCAGGACCGCACGGATCCTGGCGTCCAGCACCCGGCCCTGCACCGGCTTCACCACATAGTCGTCCGCGCCCGACTCCAGACCGACGACCACGTCGATGTCGTCGCTGCGCGCCGTCAGCAGAATGATCGGCAGCTGATCGGTCCGCCGGATCCGCCGGCACACCTCGAAGCCGTCGATCCCGGGCAGCATGACGTCCAGCACGATCAGATCCGGCCGCTGCTCCCGCAGCAGTTTCAGGCCGTCCTCTCCCGTCGCCGCGGTGGCCACCCGGTGGCCCTGGCGTGACAGGGAGAGTTCGAGGGCCGTGCGGATGGCGTCGTCGTCCTCGATCAGCAGCAGAAAAGGCACGAGGAGCATTCTGTCTCATGGGGGACCGGAGTTCGACTGCTGGAGCGCTCCCACTCGTTCCCGCACTTCTTCCACAAGGAACGATCTCCCCTGTGACAGTGCTGTGACAGTCGGGGGACAGGCTCATGAAACTGCCCCGGCAAGCTCATTGGCACAAGGAACGAAGCAACTCCAACCGACGGGGGGCGCGGGATGAACGCACTGCACGGCACGACCACGAGCGCGGCAGTGGTCACGCGTCTGCACGACGTCACGAGGAGCGGCGAGAAGTCCGGTGCCGTGAACGGACGGGGGTGCGTTCGCGGCACCGGGCGTCAGCACAAGCCGCCGTACATGACGGTCGCTGACGCCATCAGGCTTCCCCAGTCACCGCGCGTGGCCGGCGGGGGAGTCGGGTACGGGGAGGTCTCGGGGGAGCGGACGCTCCGCAAGGACACGGCGGACACGGGGGGAACGGGGGACGCCGAAGCGGCGTTCACCGCCTACGTCCAGGAGCGCCGCGCCTCCCTGTACGCGACGGCCTACCACCTGACCGGTGACCGTTTCGAGGCCGAGGACCTGCTCCAGAGCGCCCTGTTCTCCACCTACCGGGCCTGGGACAGGATCAGCGACAAGGCGGCGGTCGGGGGCTACCTGCGCCGCACGATGACCAATCTGCACATCAGCGCCTGGCGCAGGCGCAAGCTCAACGAGTACCCGACGGAGGAGCTGCCGGAGACGGCGGGCGACACGGACGCGATGCGCGGCACCGAACTGCGCGCCGTGCTCTGGCAGGCGCTCGCCCGGGTTCCGGAACTCCAGCGCACGATGCTGGTACTGCGCTACTACGAGGGCCGCACGGATCCGGAGATCGCGGAGATCCTCGACATCAGTGTCGGCACGGTCAAGTCGAGCATCTGGCGGTCGCTCCGTCGGCTGCGCGAGGACGAGGTCCTCAGCTTCGGCCGTGACGAGGAGGAGTCCTTCGGCGAGTTGGTGGCCTGAGGGGCGGTAAATGGGGGGCCTGGCGTCTCTGGGGGGAGGCGTCGGGAGTACGG
>NZ_QQNA01000142.1 GCF_003346515.1 Streptomyces corynorhini | reverse complement strand
GCTGCGGCCCACCCCCGCCGACGCTCGATCATCTCGGTGGCCACATCGGGCAGCCACGCGGACGCCGTACCGCTGTCGTCGCTGCCGGAGGCGAACAGGTGCGGGGCCAGCTGCGCCTGGAGGTCGGCGGGGGTGGGCCGCAGCGTGGCGTCCATCTGCATGCACGACTCGATCAGCGGTCTCAGCTCGTCCGGCAGCCCTTCGAGGTCCGGGCCCTCGCGCAGCAGCATGAAGACCGTCTCGACGGGATTGGCGCCGTGGAAGGGCGCGTGCCCGGTCGCGGCGAAGACCAGGGTGGAGCCGAGCGAGAAGATGTCGCTGGCGCCGGTCACGCTGCGCGAGTCGCGCGCCTGCTCGGGCGACATGTAGGCGGGGGTGCCGACGGCGACGTTGGTCATGGTCAGCCGGGTGTTGGAGACCCCGGAGGCGATGCCGAAGTCGATGACCCGCGGCCCGTCCTCGACCACCAGGACGTTCGACGGCTTCAGGTCGCGGTGGACGAGATTGGCTCCGTGGATCGACTGGAGCGCCTCGGCGATGCCCGCCGCCAGCCAGCGCACGGCCTGGGTGGGCATGGGCCCGCACTCACTCACTATCTCTTCCAGCGAGGGAGCGGGCACATAGGCCGTGGCGAGCCAGGGCACCGCGGCCCGGGGGTCGGCGTCCACCACGGCGGCGGTGTAGAACCCGCTGACGGCGCGGGCGGCCTCCACCTCCCGTGTGAAGCGGACCCGGAACAACTGGTCCTCGGCAAGCTCGGTACGTACCGTCTTGATCGCCACCCGGCGGCCCGACGCCGAGCGCGCGAGATAGACCAGCCCCATGCCGCCGGCTCCGAGTCTCATCAGCACCTCGAAAGGGCCGATTCGCCTCGGGTCGTGCTGCGTCAGCTGCTCCACTTGCCTGCCACCTCCCCGTACGGGCCACAAAGGTACGGCCCCATGTGGCCCCTGATTCTTCCTGTCGGAGGCGGCGGTTGCGAACCCGGGGGCGGATCGGGGTGTCTCATCACGATCCGGACACAGGGCTCTCGTCTGCTCCGCTTCTCTTCCGGTCCGCCCCCGTTCTACTCCGGTTCGGGCCCGGCCTCGGCTCCCGCCCCGCCCTTCGGGCCAACCGGATCCGCCGCCCCTGACAGTACGGCGAAGGA
The DNA here is from genome assembly GCF_003346515.1 of Streptomyces corynorhini. Lineage (GTDB taxonomy): Bacteria > Actinomycetota > Actinomycetes > Streptomycetales > Streptomycetaceae > Streptomyces > Streptomyces corynorhini. The sequence goes on along the minus strand of NZ_QQNA01000142.1, from coordinate 5,766 downwards.
CGCGCCCTGGTTGTCGACAAGCACCGACATCCGCCCGTGCGGGATGCCGAACGGCGGCGCGGTGACCCGGCCGCCGAGCCGGACCGCCGTCGCCGCCGTCTCGTCGCAGTCGGCGACCGAGAAGTAGCAGAGGAAGTGGCCGGGCAGCTCCGCGGGGAAGGCGTCCGTGATCACGCTGCGGCCGCCGATCGCGCCCGCCTCCCCCGGCTCCGCGCCCGGCGGGGACCACATGCGGAAGTCGATGGCGGCGCCGGGCAGGTCGGTGCCCCGGAAGCCGAGGACGGACTCGTAGAAGGGGTCCACGCGCGCTTTGTCCCGGGTGTACAGCTCCGTCCAGCAGAAGGATCCCGGCAGGCCGGTCCGCTCGAATCCCGGGTCGTCGCCCGCCTGCCGGATCCCGAAGACCGTCCCGGCGGGATCGGCCGCCTGGGCGATCGACGCGGACCGCCCGAGAGCCAGCGGACCGCGGACCAGGGTGCCCCCGGCCGCCGTGATCCGTCGGCTGAGCCCGACGATGTCGGCGGTGGCGAAGTAGACGCCCCAGGTGGTGGGCATCCTGCCGTCCTTCTTGGCGACGAGCCCGGCGACCCGCCGCCCCTCGCGGAACGCCTCCGCGCCACGACCGGCCGTCGTGTCGGAGGTCTCCGAGAAGGTCCACCCGAACAGCTCTCCGTAGAAGCGCTTTCCCGCCTCCAGATCGGGGAGCGACACATCCACCCAGCACGGTGTGGATTCCGCGAATGCGGCCATTGACCCGGATCCCTTCCCTGTGGACCTCGCCGACCCCGCCGGTGCCCTCGTCCGCACACCGCGTCCGCGCACCGCGTCCGGGCACCGCGTCCGGGCACGTCACCCGGGCCCGTCGCCCCGGCACGTCACCCGGGCCCGTGGCCCCGACACGTCGTCCCGGCACCTCGCCGCCCGTGGATCCCACCGGCCTTGTGGATACCTGGCGCCCGTCACAGCCAAGCTAATGCGCCCCGGGCGGGCGCGCAGCGGGAGAAATAGAACAATTGATTCATTATCCCAGGGTGAACCGCCCGCCACCCCGAGTTATCCACCGAAGTTGTCCACAGGCTGTTGATAACACTATTCATACCGGGACCTGGCCCCGGTCCGCCCGCCCACCTCGCCGGAGGCGTCCCGGGCGACGCTCCGAGCCCCTGCGCGAGAGGGCCGGTTCCCCATTTGCAGTCGGCCAAATCGCGCGGGGATCACCCCTCGGTAAGCTGACGGCATGACAGGACAAGTGCGCACCGTCGACGGCCGCGTGGCTGGTCGACGCGGACAAGCGACGCGGCAGAAGCTGCTCGACTGCCTCGGCGAGATGCTCAGCTCCTCGCCGTACCGGGACGTCAAAGTCATCGACGTCGCCCGGAAGGCGGGCACTTCACCCGCGACCTTCTACCAGTATTTCCCGGACGTCGAAGGCGCCGTCCTCGAAATCGCCGAGGAAATGGCCAAGGAGGGCGCCGGGTTGACCGGACTGGTCTCGGGCCGCTCCTGGGTCGGCAAGGCGGGCTGGCAGACGTCGGAGGACCTGGTCGAAGGGTTCCTCGACTTCTGGCGCAGACACGACGCGATCCTCCGGGTGGTCGATCTGGGCGCGGCGGAGGGGGACAAGCGGTTCAACAAGATCCGTCTCAAGATCCTTAACTCCGTGACCAACTCCCTTACCGATTCGGTCAAGGAGTTGCAGTCCAAGGGCAAGATCGACAAGGACGTCAGCCCCGCGGCGCTGGCCGGCTCGCTCGTCGTGATGCTCTCGGCCGTGGCCTCGCACCAGAAGAACTTCCAGAGCTGGGGCGTCAAGCAGGCGGAACTGAAGCCGAACCTGGCCCTGTTGGTCCACCTCGGCATCACCGGCAAGAAGCCCACCAGGTAAAAACCGTACGCCCCGAGCACGGCCCGCGCACGCCCCGAGCACCACCGACACACGCCTCACGCACGCCTCACGCACGCCTCACGCACTTCCTCGGCGTCAGCAGGCAGCCTCCTCAGCCGCCCCCGGTCCCCACCCGGTACAGCAAGCACGCCACCTCTCGCACCACACTCCTCCACCTCCCAGGGCGAGCGCCCTCCTACGGCCACGGGTTGAATGGCCCGTATGACCCGTACGAACGACGACGCCCGCGACGCCCGCGACCCCGGCGGCGTCCCTCGCAGCGACGACCAGGAGACCTTCCGCGCGCTCCTGCGCGCGCAGCGCGTCTGGGACACCGCACTGCCCGCCTTCGATCCGGCCTCCGCTCCGGCCGATCCGCTCCCGCTGTTCCACCGCTGGTTCGCCGAGGCGGTCGCGGCCGGACAGCCGGAACCGCACACGATGACGCTCGCGACCGCCGACGAAACAGGCCGTCCCGACGTACGCACCCTGATGCTGCACGACGCCGACGCGCGCGGCTGGCACTTCGCCTCCCACGCGACCAGCCGCAAGGGCCGCCAGTTGGCGGTACGGCCCGAGGCCGCGCTGGGCTTCTACTGGGCGGCGCGGGGCCGCGCCGTACGGGTCAGGGGCCCGGTGCGCGCCGCGAGCGCCGAGGCGAGCGGCGCGGATCTGCGGGCCCGCTCGACGGGCGCGCTGGCCGCCGCCCTGGTGGGCCGGCAGAGCGAAGTCCTCGACTCGGCGGCGGACCTGGCGCGCGCGAGCGAGGCGGCCTGGGAGCGCGCGCGGCGCGAGCCGGACGCGGAGGCGGCGTCGTGGACGGCGTATGTCCTCGCACCGGCCGAGGTGGAGTTCTTCCAGGGGGACGAGCGCAGACGGCACGTCAGGCTGCGCTACCGGCGCGCGGACACGGACACGAGCGCGGGCGCGCGCACGGACACGGGCGCGGACACGGACACGAGCGCGGCGGACGGCTGGGTACGGGAGTTGCTCTGGCCGTGACACGGAGCCCGTGACGCCGGGCGGGCTCCACCCGGCAGGCGGCACCCGGGGAGGGCGGCAGTCGGCGGGGCGGCAGTCGGCGGGCGGCACCGTGCTCGCGACCCGGCGCGAGCACGTCTCGACTTCCGCCCCGCGCACTCCTCATGGCCCCGTTCTCCCCCTCTCCGCACCAGCGTGATCGATTCGCAACCGATTCCCTTCTTGACCGAGACCCAACAAGTGGGGAGACGATTACGCTCAGACCTCATGTGTGCCGATTTCGACCTCACCCACGACCGCCCCGTATATGTCATCGGCGGCGGGCCAGGGGGGCTCGCGGTCGCCGCCGCACTGCGCGCACGCGGAGTGCGGGCCGTCGTGCTGGAGAAGTCCGACGCCGTCGGCGCCTCGTGGCGCGGCCACTACGAACGGCTGAGGCTGCACACCACCCGCGCCAGGTCGGCGCTGCCCGGACTCGCGATGCCGCGCTCCTTCGGCCGCTGGGTGGGACGCGCGAACGTCGTCCGGTACCTGGAGAAGTACGCGGAGCACCACGCGCTGGAGATCGTCACCGGCGTCGAGGTCACCCGGATCGAGCGCTCGCCCGACGGCGCGGGCTGGCTGCTGCGCGCGACGGGCGGCCGGGAGCTGACCGCGCGCGCGGTGGTCGTGGCGACCGGTTTCAACCACACCCCGAAGGTGCCGTCCTGGCCGGGCCGGGAGGCGTACGAGTCGTCCGGCGGCGAACTGCTGCACGCGGGCGCGTACCGCGACGCCGAGCCCTACGCGGGCAAGGACGTCCTGGTCGTCGGCGTCGGCAACACGGGCGCGGAGATAGCCGTCGACCTCGTGGAGGGCGGCGCGGCGCGGGTCCGGCTCGCCGTCAGGACCGTTCCGCACCTCGTGCGCCGCTCCACGCTGGGGTGGCCGGCGCAGCTGAGCGGCATCCTGGTGCGCCGACTGCCGACCCGGCTGGTCGACGCGGTGTCCGCGGCGCAGGCGCGCATCGCCGTCCCCGACCTCTCCGCCCAGGGCCTGCCGCGCCCGACCACCGGCCTGTACTCCCGGGTGCGCGAGGGCGCGATCCCGGTGCAGGACGTGGGGCTGATCAAGGCGGTACGCCGGGGCCGCGTCGAGCCGGTCGCCGCGGTCGACTCCTTCGCGCGGGAGGCGGTCGTCCTCGCCGACGGCTCCCGGATCACCCCCGAGGTCGTCATCGCGGCCACCGGCTACCACCGCGCGCTGGAGGGGCTGGTGGGCCATCTGGACGTGCTGGACGCCCGGGGCCGCCCGACGGTCCACGGCGGACGCACCCCCCGGCAGGCGCCGGGCCTCTACTTCACCGGCTTCACCAACCCGATCAGCGGCATGTTCCGCGAACTGGCGATCGACGCGCGCCGCATCGCCAGGGCGCTGAGCCGTCAGGCCCGCACGATCGAGTGAACGCGGGGCTCGCGGCAGGGGCACGGCGCCCGGCCCTGCCGCTTCTGGCGGGCCCGCCTCAGCGCTGCGGCCCCGCCTCAGCTCCCTCCGGCCCCGCCTCGGCGCTGCGGCCCCCGCCTCAGCGCTCCGGCCGCGGCTCGACGGCGCTCGCGAGGCGTTCGACCGGGCTTCCTGGGTCCGTGCCACTGCCGCCCCGGCCGCCCGCCGCCGCCCGCCGCCGGATCACCAGGGCCATCACGGCAGCCACCGCGCACAGCGCCCCGGACGCGTACCAGACCACGTCGTACGAGCCGAAGACGTCCCTGGCCACACCGCCCGCGAAGGCGATGACGGCCGCGCCGACCTGGTGGGAGGCGAGGACCCAGCCGAAGACGATGGCGCTGTCGTCCCCGTAGTGCTCGCGGCACAGGGCGACCGTCGGCGGGACCGTGGCCACCCAGTCGAGGCCGTAGAAGACGATGAAGAAGACCATCGGCGGATGGACGGACGGCGCCAGCAGCATCGGCAGGAACAGCAGCGAGACACCGCGCAGCGCGTAGTAGACGGCCAGCAGGCGGCGCGCGTCGAAGCGGTCGGTGAACCAGCCGGACGCGATCGTGCCGACGACGTCGAAGACCCCGATCACCGCCAGCAGCGAGGCCGCCGCCGTGATGGGCATCCCGTGGTCGTGCGCCGCCGGTACGAAGTGGGTCTTCACCAGGCCGTTCGTGGAGGCGCCGCAGATCGCGAAGGTACCGGCCAGCAGCCAGAACGGCCCCGTACGGGCCGCCCTGGCCAGCACCGAGAGCGCCCGGCGCGCGGCCCCGGGCACCGGCGCGGGCTTCGGTACGAAGGCGGGCGCGCCGTACGGCGGCAGCCCCACGTCCGCCGGATGGTCCCGCAGCAGCAGCCATACGAGGGGGACGACGGCGAGCGCGGCCAGCGCGACCGTGATCGCGGCCGGGCGCCAGCCGTGCCGCTCCACCAGCCAGGACAGCAGCGGCAGGAAGACCAGCTGCCCGGAGGCGCCCGCCGCCGTGAGGATGCCGGTGACCAGGCCGCGCCGGGCCACGAACCAGCGGTTGGTGACCGTCGCCGCGAAGGCCAGCGCCATCGAACCGCTGCCCAGGCCGACCAGGATCCCCCAGTACAGCACCAGCTGCCAGGCCGCGGTCATCCACACCGTCAGCACCGAACCGGCCGATATGAGCGTCAGCGCCACCGCGACGACCCGCCGGATGCCGAAGCGGTCCATGAGCGCGGCGGCGAACGGCGCGGTCAGCCCGTACAGCGCCAGATTGACCGAGACGGCGAAGCCGATCGTCCCGCGCGACCAGGCGAACTCGCTGTGCAGGGGCTCGATCAGCAGTCCTGGCAGCGAGGCGAAGGCCGCCGCGCCGATGACCGTCACGAAGGTGACCGCGGCGACGATCCACGCCCGGTGCACCCGGGGCGGCGGGCCCGCGCCGAGCGGGGGC
>NZ_QQNA01000141.1 GCF_003346515.1 Streptomyces corynorhini | reverse complement strand
ACGGCGCAGGCGGGGCCCCCGGTACGCCGATGCGTTCCGGGGGCCCCGCCTGCGCCGTGTCACGGGGTGCGGCGACTCGCTGACTCTGTGTTCGCGGTATCGGTGGGGGTCCGTGGGCCGTTGTCCGGCCACGTAGGTCACTCTCCGGCGGTGGAGTTCTTCTTCTTGCGGAGGACGAAGACGGAGCCGGCGCCGAGGACGACGAGGACGACGGCGATGCCCGCGATGACCGGGGTGGCGCTGGAGGAGCCGGTCTCGGCCAGGTCGCCCGTGACGGCTCCGGTGTCGGCGGTCTCGCTCTCGACGGAGCCCTGGGAGGAGCCGCCCGCGGAGGCCGGGAGGGGCTGGGAGGACGCCTGCCGCGTGACCACTTCGGTGGTGCCCGTCGTCTCGCAGTCCAGGACGCCGCTGAAGGTACGGGAGAACCCGCCGGGGCCGGTGACGGTCAGGCTGTACGCCTCGTCCTCGGCGACCGGGACGGTCACGGTGGTGGATCCGCCGGGCACGACGGAGTACTGGGCACCGGACAGCTCGAAGGCGAAGACCTCGTCGCCCTGGTTCGTCGCGGTGACGTCGACGCCGCCCTTGGCGCAGTTCTTCCGCGCGGTGACCGAGGGGATCGCCCCCTCCTCGGCCCAGTTCGCGGTGGCCGTGGCGGAGACGGTGGAGTCGCTTGAGCCCGCCAGGATCTGGGTCTGGCTCTTGGTCACACCGGCGAAGGCCCGGCCGACCGGCACCGAGGTGGTGGCCTGCACCTCGAGCGACGCGCCGCCGTCGGCGGTGTCGGCCGGTATGTCGAAGTACAGCTCCGTGCCGTCGACGGCGGTGGTGACCGGCTCGCCGTCCCTGTCGGTGATCGCGATACCGCTGGCCGCGGCGTCGGCGGGCGGGGTGACCACGACGCCGGTGGCGTCCGTACGGACCGTGACGGGGCCGAGACGCTCGCCGGGCTTGCCGGAGACCGCGCCGGGCTCCAGGGTGAGCGACGCCTTGGGCTCGGCGGAGTTCCGCGCGCTCTTCTCCAGCCAGTCGGCGAGCTTCTCGGCGGCGGGGTCGCTCGCGTCGACGTCCGCGCCGTCCGAGTAGCGCCAGATCGCCACCTGCGTGCCGGCCGCGGCCGTCTTCTCGGTGAGCGGTCCGGTGCCCGCGCTGCCCGCCAGGGCGGCGAGGTCGTCGACCTGCGGGTAGGAGTTCTCCAGGATCCAGCGGATCCGGCCGGCGTCCTTGTTGGCCCCCAGCGAGGTCTGGTCCCAGGGGGTCTCCAGGTACTTGGCCTGGTCCTGTGTCGGGTTGTGGATGTCGACGCAGTACGTCTTGAGCTTGCCGCCGCCGTCGACGGTCATCTCGAACAGTCCGGCCGTCAGCTGCTGGTCCCCGCCGTCCGCGTGCAGCACGGCGCCGTCGTAGGTCTTCAGCCCGTCGAGGGTGGCGGAGGCGCCGCCCGCGTGGAGCGGGGCCTCGTCGGCGGCGGCGGAACCCGCACCCGCCAGCGATCCCATCGCCACCAGACCCGAGGCGAGGACCGCGGCGGCAAGACGAGCGGCGCCTCGCTTCCGTACGGATGACGCAGATATCGCAGAAAACACAGAATTCCCCTTCGGGCGAGGTCTCTCGCGTACGAACGCGTGGGGGGTGGGCCTCGCCAGCAGACTCAAGTGCCCCGTGAGTACTCGCGAATCCTATGGACGGGAAGAAGCGCAGATCGCCGCCCATGCGTTCAGACAACCGTTCCGAATCGCAATCGTTATCGATCTCCTGACAGCCCCCTGGAATAGCGTCACGAATATCGACAAATCTCCACAACTGCCGCTCAGGCAGGGTCAGTCGACGCCGAATCGGCGGTGCGCACTCCGGTCGGCACCAGCTCGGCGGGCCCGCCCGGACCGGCGCCGGGCGAGGGGCCGGGAGACGGATCGGGCGACGAGTCGGGAGACCGGCCGGGAGGCGGGCCTGGAGGCGGGCCGAACGGCAGGGTGGCGGCCTCGTCCGAGGGGGCGGGCGGGAACCCGTCGGGCAGCTCGTCCGGCCCCCCGCCCGAGGGATCCCGGCCGGACGCGCCCGCCGCACGGGCCGCGTCCTGACCCCGCGCCACCCACTCCTGGCCCTGCGTCGACCATTCGTGATCGTCCGTCAGAACGGCGGCCTTCCTGGTCGCGCGCCTGAACGCCGAGGTCCCGCGCGTCAGATCGTGTCCGACCGCCACCGCGTCGATGTCCACGGACGTCCAGCGTCTGCCGTCTTTCTCCTCCTCCCGCACCCGCAGCCGACCGTGCACCACCAGCGGCTCGCCCACCGCCACCGAGGCCGCCAGATTGGCCCCCAGCGTCCGCCACGCCCACACCGTGTAGAAGCTCGTCGGCCCGTCGCCCCAGCCACCGCGCCGCCGGTCCCAGCGGCGCGGGGACACCGCGAACCTGAACCGCGCCACCCCGCCCGTGGCCGACTCCCTGAATTCCACTCCGGTGGCGACATTCCCCACCACCGTTACCACCGTGTCGTTCATCACCGCGCCTTCCGTCCGGCCCCTCGGGCAGATCTCATGACGGATCCCATGACCGCTGCCATGGCCGATCCACGACCCATGCTGGACCGGACGGAAAGAACGTGCCGACGCCTGTGGATTACCGGCCAGTTGTGGATATCCCGCTCACCCGACCGTGCGGGAAACCGTCACATACTGTTCGCGCACTTCCCGGTAGCGCATCAGCTCCGCCGAGATCGGGTCGAGCACCCGCGCCCGCCCGCAGCCCGCCGCCGCCTCCCGCAACCGCCGCTCGGCGTCCTGCCCGTACCGCCGCGCGGGCCCCTTGGCGGCGGCTCCACAGGCCCATTCCACGAACGGCCCGCCGATGATCCCCGCGAGCATCACCAGAACGGGCGGGAGCAGCCCAGGCTCCAGCGCACCCACGATCTGGCCCACCAGCCACAGCGCGCCGAAGAACTGGAGCAGCGTCATGGCCGCCTGCGCCAGCACCGCGGCGGGCCACCAGGCGGGGCGCGGCGGCCTGCCGCCAGGTCCCGCCGTGACCGCCAGTTCGTCCAGCGCCTCCGGCAGCCCCCGCGCCCCGCGCACGGCCGCCTCGCGCACCGCGTGCGCCCAGGGCGTGGGCAGCCCGGCGGACGCCTCGTCCACGACCGTACGCACGGCCTGCTCGACGCGCTGGCGTGCCGTCATCTCCTCCTCGACGACCTCCGGGGCCCGCGGGGGCTCGCAGCCGGGCCTGCGCCTGCTCTCGTACCAGCGCCACAGCCGCAGCCAGGGCGTCCCGCACGCCCGCCCGGCGTTCCTGCGCCACTCGCGCTCCGCCGCCTCCCCGGCCGCCACCGCGCCGACCGCCCAGGCCAGCCGGTCGGCGAACTGCTCGCGGGCGCGCTCCCCGAGCCCGGCGCGCCCCTCCGCGACGTAGGCGGACCGCAGCCGGTGGGCCGCCCCGTCCACATCGGCCGACAGCCGCCGCGCCGGGGCGCTCCGGTCCTGGACGAAGTGCCCGAGCAGCTCGCGCAGTTCACCGACGCCCTGGCCGGTGAGCGCGGAGAGCGCGAGCACCGTGGCCCCCGGCTCGCCGTGTTCGCCGAGGGCCATCCCGTCCTCGTCGAGCAGTCGGCGCAGATCGTCGAGCACCTGGTCGGCGGCGTCGCCGGGGAGCCGGTCCACCTGGTTGAGGACCACGAAGGTGATCTCCGCGTGTCCGGCCAGCGGGCGCAGATAGCGCTCGTGCAGAGCGGCGTCCGCGTACTTCTCGGGGTCGACGACCCAGATGACGGCGTCCACGAGCGCGAGCACCCGGTCCACCTGTTCCCGGTGGCGGACCACCGCCGAGTCGTGGTCGGGCAGATCCACCAGGACCAGACCGTGCAACTCCTCGTCGCCGTCGCCCCCGGCCAGCGGCCTGCGCCGCAGCCGGCCCGGGATGGCGAGCCGGTCGAGCAGCCCCGCGGCGCCGTCCGACCACATGCACGCGATGGGGGCGGAGGTGGTGGGCCTGCGCAGCCCGGTCTCCGAGATCGGCACCCCCGCGAGCGCGTTGAACAGCGTGGACTTTCCGCTGCCGGTCGCGCCCGCGATCGCGACGACGGTGTGGCGCGAGGAGAGCCGCTGGCGCGCGGACGCCTCGTCCAGGACCCGGCCCGCCTCGGCGAGCACGGCGCCCTCGACCCGGGTCCTGGAGAGCCCGACCAGCTCGCCGAGCGCGTCCAGCCGTACCCGCAACGCGCCGCCGTACGCGCCCCCGATGGGCGTGTGCGCTCCGCTCCCGTCGAGGAGCGTGCCCGCCGCGGCGCCCGGGGAGTCGTCCCGCGCGCCGGTGAGGCCGTCCACGCCGTCGGGACGGCCGCTCGCGCCCGTGGACGCTCCGGTGGCCTCCGGGAGCGGGACGAGGGCGTCCAGGGCCTCCAGCGCGTCCAGCGCCCCCGGGGCGCTCCTCCCGTCGGCGCGCCGGGCGATGAGCCCGTCGTCCCAGCCGCCGCGCGGGGGCGGGGGCGGGAGGGTCTCCCATGCCTCTTCCGTCCTGCGGGTCTCTTCCGTCCTGCCGGTCTCTCCCGTCCTGCGGGTCTCTTCCGTCCTGCCGGTCTCTCCCGTCCTGCCGATCTCTTCCGTCCTGCCCGCCTCTTCCGCCTCCTGCGTCTCCTCCACACCGGCGCCGCTCGCACCGGCCACCACGGCCACCCCGGCCACCCCGGGCGCACCCTTCGAAGCAACCGCCTCAGTCACCTCTGGCTCCCCGGGCACCTCTGATGACGCCTTTGACGCGCCAGTCGCCGCAGTCGCCGCCGTCGCCTCTGTCGCCTCCGTCGCCTCCGTCGTCTTGGCCACGTCGGTCACCTCTCCTTCTGCAGTAGGGACAGGGCCGCGATCAGCTCGGCCTGTGGCTCCGGACTCACCTCAAGAGCGTCGAGCGGCGCGATACGCCGGTCGCGCTCCGCGTGCAGGACACGCTCCACGTACGTGGTCACCAGCTCGCCGCCCCGGTCGCGCAGCCGCAGCGCGCTCTGCGCCCCGACCCGCTCCGCGAGCCGCTCCCCCGCGACCCGGGCGCGCCGACCGCCGAGCAGCGCGGTCGCGAGGAGCGCGGCCACGGCCTCCGGCTCGGGCGCGGCGCTCCGTTCGAGCTGCCGTACCTCCTCCTCGGCCAGCTCCTCCAGGACGCGGCGCCAGCGCCGTACCGCGATCCCGATCCGCTCCGTCGCCTCCCCGTCCGGGGCCGGTACGGGCAGCGCCCCGGCGGCCGGTTCGCGCCGCCAGGTGTCCTCGACCCGCTCGTCGGCGGCGGCCACGGCGCACTGGAGCAGCGCGCCCAGGCTCTCCACCAGCGAGTCGAGCAGCTCCCTGGCCGAGCTGTCGCGCGGATAGCCGCGCCACCGGGTCCGCGCGTCGCCCGCGAGGACCGCGCCCCGCTGGAGCTGGCGGCGCACCCGCTCGCCCTCGGTCGCGTACGCGTCCTCCACCGCGCCCGTCAGCCGTACGGCGGCGGCGTACTGGGCGGCCACCGCGCCCGCCAGCTCGGGCATCCGGGCGTTCAGCGAGTCGACGACCCCGGCCGCGGTGCGCACCAGGGCCTGCTGCCGGGCGGCCGGGTCCTGTACCCGGTGCGCGAGCCAGCCGAGCAGCGGGGCGACGGCCGTGGTGGGCAGCAGCCCGCGCCCGGCGCCGGCCGACTCGGGCAGCTCGGGGATGGTGAACCTCGGCACGTCGCCGAGTCCTGCGCGCGTCAGCAGCGCCCCGTACTGCCGGGACACCTCGTCGATCACCTGATGCGGCACCCGGTCGAGCACGGTCACCAGCGACGCGTCGTACTCCTTCGCGGTACGGAGCAGATGCCACGGCACGGCGTCCGCGTACCGCGAGGCGGTGGTCACCATCACCCACACGTCGGCCGCGCAGATCAACTCGGCGGCCAGCAGCCGGTTCTCCACCACGAGCGAGTCGATGTCGGGCGCGTCGAGCAGCGCGAGCCCCCGGGGCAGCGTGGGCGCGGTGTCGACGCGCAGCGCGCCGCGCTCCAGCGGCTCCGTACCGTCGCCACCGCCGCCGCCCGCCGGGTCGTCCTCCTGGTGCGGCAGCCAGACGCGGGTGAGGTCCGGCAGCACGCGCATCCCGGCGAACCAGTGATGGTCCTCGGGATGGCACACCAGTACGGGGGTACGCGTCGTGGGGCGCAGTACCCCCGCCTCACTGACCCGTCGTCCCACCAGGGAGTTGACCAGCGTGGACTTCCCGGCCCCCGTGGATCCGCCCACCACCACGAGCAGGGGCGCCTCGGGATCCCTGAGCCTCGGCAGCAGATAGTCGTCCAGCTGCGCCAGCAGCTCGGCCCGGGACTGCCGGGCCCGTGGCGCCCCCGGGAGGGGCAGCGGAAGACGCACGGCGGCGACACGGTCGCGCAGTGCGGAAAGTGCGTCGATCAGCTGGGGCCGTACATCCAAGGTCACCACATGTGAAGAATGCCCAACTTTGGAGTCTTTTTGAAGCGTATAGACCCCTCTGCGCGCCGATTACGCTTCGGGACAGACGGGACGAGTGGGGCGCAGGCATAACGAGTGCACAACACCCGGTGCGTCGGAGGCCAAAAGCGATGCGTGAATCCGGGCTGCCTGCGATTATCGGTTCGCTTCACTGAACCTCCACAACGTGCCACGCACGTGAAGCAACCGGGGCAGGGCGATCGGAGCCCTATCCTTGTCCCGGGCAAGGTCACGGAACCCTTGCGGACTCCGTGGCACCGAGGCCACCACCGGCCCCCGTAGCTCAGTGGATAGAGCAGGTGCCTTCTAAGCACTTGGCCGCAGGTTCGAGTCCTGCCGGGGGCGCTTTCTACGCGCGTGCACAGCCCTCCCCATGGAGGGCTCTCGCGCGAGGTCAACGCACGCTAGCGAAACCGGCGTAGCGGCGACGTAAGGACGCGCGGGGCGACGCCCGCCCGCGAAGCGTCGGCGACGCACCCGCACGCCCCCCGGCCGCACTCCCCACCACACCCCCGGCCGCCCCTCACCCGCGCCCCTCGCCCGCGCCCCTCACGCCCACCCCCATTCGCCCTCTTTGTCGGGTTTTCCGGCATGCGCAACGGGGGGTTGAC
>NZ_QQNA01000140.1 GCF_003346515.1 Streptomyces corynorhini | reverse complement strand
GGCCGGGGCGGGGCGAAGCGGTCAGGTGGCGGGGTGACAGGCGGCCGGGGGGCAGGCTTTCGCGGGCGGGGCCGCTACTTCCCCGTCTCCAGGTCCTTCACGGGCGCCTCCGGCGCGTTCGCCTTCACCGAGGCGATGCCCTTCTCGGCCGACGCCTTGCTGTTGTACGCCTCGCCGACGGCGATGATCTCGCCGTTGCCCGCCTTGAGGCGGAAACGGTGCTTCCCGGACTTGTCCTGGTACAGCTCGAAGTGGCCTGCCATTGGGTCATCCCTTTCTCGTACGGACCCCCTGTCATATAAACCACCCACAGCGTGGGACCGGCTCGCGCTGTGGGCCCGTCCGTGGGTCCGCTTCACCCCATTGCCCGCACCGGGCCCCTGCCGATGCGGGCGAGGGCCCTCGCTCACGTCAGCGTGATCTCCGGGTTGTACAGGTCCAGCCAGAGCGCGAGGTCCAGCGTGCGTTCCATGCCGCGCCGCGAGGCCGTGCTGTTCTGCGGCGTGTCGCACTCCGCGATGCGCCTGATCCTGGCCGCGTCCACCAGGTCGAAGACCCGGTGGGTGGGGCGGGCGAGCAGTTCCCTGGTCTGCTCCTGGAGAGCGGTCGCGTACTGGGGGTCCTGGGTGGAGGGGTACGGACTCTTCACCCGGTCGTACACCGACCGCGGCAGGAGGTCGGCCGTCGCCTCCCGCAGCAGGCTCTTCTCCCTGCCGTCGAAGGACTTGAACGACCAGGGGGTGTTGTACACGTACTCGACCAGCCGGTGGTCGCAGAACGGCACCCGCACCTCCAGCCCCACCGCCATGCTCGCGCGGTCCTTCCGGTCCAGCAGTACCCGCACGAAGCGGGTCAGATGGAGATGGCAGATCGTACGCATCCGGTACTCGAAGTCGCTCTCGCCGCCCAGCCGCTCGATACCGGCGACGGCCGTGGCGTAGCTGTCGTGGATGAAGGCGGGCAGGTCCATGCTGCGGTTCACCTCGGGCCGCAGCACCCCCGCGTCGTCCCCGAAGTGCTGCTCGAACTCGACGAGCCAGGGGAACGTGTCGGCCTTCCGCGCGCGCTCGTCGAAGAACTGGAGGTACCCGCCGAAGACCTCGTCCGCCGACTCACCGGAGAGCGCGACCGTGGAGTGCTGCCGGATCGCCTTGAAGAGCAGGTAGAGGGAGGAGTCCATGTCCCCCAGCCCCATGGGGAGATCGCGGGCCCTGATCATCTTCGTACGCACCTCGGGGTCCGCCAGCGCCACCGAGTCGAGCACGATGTCCTGGTGCTCCGTGCCCGAGGCGCGAACGACATCGTGCACGAAGGGGGTGTCGGGGGTGGCGCGGAACGCGTCGGCGACGAAGTTCTCCGTACGGCCCGCGAAGTCGACGGAGAAGCTGCGTACGGTCTCACCGGCCTCGGCCAGCCGCCGCGCGGCCAGCGCCGTCATGGCGGAGGAGTCGAGCCCGCCGGAGAGGAGGGTGCAGACCGGTACGTCCGCCACCAGCTGACGCCGCACGATGTCGTCGAGGAGCGTACGGACACGCCCCACCGACGTGCCCAGGTCATCGGTGTGCGGCCGGGTCTCCAGGGACCAGTAGACGCGCCGGTGCGGGCCGGAGCGGTCCACGGTGACGACGGTTCCGGGTTCGACCTCGTACATGCCGTCCCACACCCCGTGGCCGGGCGTCTTGACGAAGGCGAACAGTTCGCGCAGGCCGTCGACGCCGACGCGCGCGCGGGCGAGCGGGTTGGCGAGCACGGCCTTGGGCTCGGAACCGAACAGAACCCCGTCGGGGGTCGGGTAGTACGAGAACGGCTTGATGCCCATCCGGTCCCGGATCATCACCAGCTTCTGGTGCCGGCCGTCCCAGACCGCGAAGGCGTACATCCCGTTCAGCCGTTCCGCGACCTCCTCGCCCCACTGGAGGTATCCGCGCAGGACGACCTCCGTGTCGGAACTCGTGGTGAACCGGTGCCCCCGGTCCGTGAGTTCCCTGCGCAGCTCGGTGAAGTTGTACGTCTCGCCCGAGTAGACGAGCGCGAGAGTGCCCTCCGGAGTGTCCAGCGTCATCGGCTGCCGCCCGCCGGGCAGGTCGATGATGGCCAGCCGACGGTGGCCGAGCGCCACGGGGCCGCTGATCCAGGTGCCGCGGTCGTCGGGACCGCGGCAGGACATCGTCTCCGTCATCGCATCCAATGTGCTGGAGGCGGATCGCAGGTCACGGTCGAAGGAGACCCAGCCGGTGATGCCACACATGTGTGTCCTCCTGCTTCCGATTCCAGACCGAGCGCAGGTCGGAGGCCATGGCCCACGACGGATCCATGGCAGGACGGGGCCCCGGGCCGGATCAGTTGTATCCAGCATCTATATAACGAGCGTGAGTCATGCGACTGCGAAGGGTCAACGCGGCCGTAACACCGGCGGTTACGCGCCTTCTGTGTTTCGGCCTGCGGACGGCACGGGGCAAAGACGGCAAAGGGAGAGGGCGCGGACCGCGGCAAGCCCCGGGCCGGGGGCTCCCGCCGTGGTGGGAAGCCCCTGCGGAGGGCGGCCGACGGCCGGAGTACCACGATCCGGCCAACGGCAAAGACTTCACCAACCGGTACGAACGACGCAGCGGCCCGTACGGCGGATGTGCCGTACGGACCGCTGCTGATCGGTACCGGAGCGCTGCTGATCCGGTACCGGAGCGCTGCTGGGGGTGGTGCCGGGCCAGTGCCGGGGGTGGTATCGGAGCGCTGCTGGGGGGAGTGGTGCCGGAGCGCTGCCGGGGGTGGTGCCGGGCCGGTGCCGGAGCGCTGCCGAGTCGGGCGCTCCCCCGGGGTGTCTCGTCCTCGGGTCAGTGGTTGCGCGGGAAGCCCAGGTCGACCCCCGCCGACGTGTCGGAGGGGTCGGGCCAGCGCGTGGTGACGACCTTGCCGCGCGTGTAGAAGTGCACGCCGTCATTGCCGTAGATGTGGTGGTCCCCGAAGAGGGAGTCCTTCCAACCGCCGAACGAGTGGTAGCCGACGGGGACGGGGATCGGCACGTTCACGCCGACCATCCCCGCCTCGATCTCCAGCTGGAAGCGGCGGGCGGCGCCGCCGTCGCGGGTGAAGATGGCCGTACCGTTGCCGAACGGCGAGGCGTTGATGAGACCGACGCCCTCCTCGTACGTCTCCGTACGGAGCACGCAGAGCACCGGTCCGAAGATCTCGTCGCGGTACGCGTCGGAGTCGGTGGAGACCTTGTCCAGCAGGGACAGGCCGATCCAGTGGCCGTCCTCGTGGCCCTCGACCGTGTATCCCGTGCCGTCCAGGACGACTTCGGCGCCTTGGGCCGCCGCGCCCGTGACATAGCCGGCCACCTTGTCACGGTGGGCCTTGGTGATGAGCGGGCCCATCTCCGAGGCGGGGTCGGCGCCGGGGCCGATCTTGATCTTCTCCGCGCGCTCGCGGATCTTGGCGACCAGTTCGTCGCCGATGGCGCCGACCGCGACCACGGCCGAGATCGCCATGCACCGCTCCCCCGCCGAGCCGTACGCGGCCGAGACCGCCGCGTCCGCCGCCGCGTCGAGGTCGGCGTCCGGCAGGACCAGCATGTGGTTCTTGGCGCCGCCGAGGGCCTGCACGCGCTTGCCGTTGGCCGAGGCCGTCGTGTGGATGTAGCGGGCGATCGGCGTGGAGCCGACGAAGGAGACCGCCGCCACGTCCGGGTGCGCGAGGAGCGCGTCCACCGCCACCTTGTCGCCGTGCACGACGTTGAGCACCCCGTCCGGCAGTCCGGCCTCCGCCGCCAGCTCCGCCAGCAGGTTGGCCGCCGACGGGTCCTTCTCGCTGGGCTTGAGTACGAAGGTGTTGCCGCACGCGACGGCCAGCGGGAACATCCACATCGGCACCATCGCCGGGAAGTTGAACGGGGTGATGCCCGCGACGACGCCCAACGGCTGGCGGATCGAGGAGACATCGACCCTGCTGGAGACCTGGGTGGACAGCTCGCCCTTGAGCTGGGTGGTGATCCCGCAGGCCAGCTCGACGATTTCGAGACCGCGCGCCACCTCGCCCAGCGCGTCCGAGTGCACCTTGCCGTGCTCGGCGGTGATCAGCGCGGCGATGTCGTCACGGCGCGCGTCGAGCAGCGCCCGGTACCGGAAGAGGACCGCCGTGCGCTGGGCGAGCGAGGAGGTCCCCCAGGTCGCGTACGCGGCCTTCGCGGCGGACACCGCGCTGTCGACCTCCTCGGTGGACGCGAGGGCGACCTGGGTGGTGACCGCGCCCGTCGCCGGGTCGGTGACCGGCCCCCAGTTGCCCGACGCGCCCTCGACGCTCTTGCCACCGATCCAGTGATTGACGGTCTTCATTCTTCGTTCTCCCTCACAGATGGCGGCGACGGGCTGCTGCGAACCGTTCGTACTCCTCGCGGGCCGAGACGGCGGACGTACGCGTCGCGGTCTCGGCCACGGGAACATCCCACCACGCCTGGGCCGGCGGGACGCCCGACACTGTGTCTGCCGTTTCGGTCTCCACGTAGACACATGTGGGACCGTCGTGGGCGCGCGCCTCCGCCAGGGCTTCGCGCAGGTCATCGACGGTCTTCGCGCGGATCGTCCGCAGGCCGAGCGAGGCGGCGTTGGCCGCGAGGTCGACGGGCAGCGGGGCGCCGGTGTACGTGGCGTCGGCGGCGCGGAACCGGTAGGCCGTCCCGAAGCGTTCGGCGCCGACCGTCTCGGACAGGCCGCCGATGCTGGCGTAGCCGTGGTTCTGGAGGATCACGACGTTGACGGGCAGCCCCTCCTGGACCGCCGTGACGATCTCGGTGGGGTTCATCAGATACGTACCGTCCCCGACGAGCGCCCAGACCGGCCGGTCCGGCGCCGCGAGCTGGACGCCGATGGCCGCCGGAATCTCGTATCCCATGCAGGAGTAGCCGTATTCGACGTGGTACTGGTCGCGCGAGCGGGCCCGCCACAGCTTGTGGAGATCGCCCGGGAGCGATCCGGCGGCGTTGATGAGGATGTCCTCGTCGGTGACGAGCCCGTCGAGCACGCCGAGGACCTGGGCCTGGGTGGGCCGTACGGCATCCCGCCGTTCCTGGGCGGGCCGTACGAGATCCCCGGCGCCGCCGCCCCCGGTCTTCCCGTCCCCGGCCCTGACGTCGGCGGCCTTCTCGTCCCCGGCCCCGCCGCTCCCGGCCTTCTCGTGCCCGGTCCCGCTACCCCCGGCCCGGCCGTCGGCGGGCTCTGCCGCACTGCCGGTGAACGCGGTCCGGACTCGTTCCTCCCAACGGGCCTTGCCCTCGCGGAACTCCGCCGTGTAGGCGGAATCGACCCGATGGCCGGTCAGTCCCGCGGCGAGCTGCTGGAGGGCGGTACGGGCGTCCGCCACCAGGGGGTGGGCGGCGAGTTTGTGGGCGTCGAAGCCGGTGACGTTGAGGTTGAGGAAGCGGACCGCCGGATTCTGGAACAGCGTGGCCGAGGCGGTGGAGAAGTCGGACCAGCGTGTGCCGACGCCGATCACCAGGTCCGCCGTCCTGGCCAGATCGTCCGCGGTGGCGCTGCCGGTGTGGCCGATGCCGCCGACATCGGCGGGATGGTCGTGGCGCAGCGACCCCTTGCCCGCCTGCGTGGAGGCGACCGGCATACCGGTCGTCTCGGCGAACGCGGCCAGCGCTTCCTCGGCCGCGCTGTAATGGACGCCGCCGCCCGCGACGATCAGCGGACGGCGCGCCGCCCGTACCAGCCGTACCGCGTCCGCCAGTTCGTCCGGGTCCGGCGCCTGCCGCCGGACCCGCCAGATCCGCTCGGCGAAGAACTCCTCGGGCCAGTCGTACGCCTCCGCCTGTACGTCCTGCGGCAGGGCGAGGGTGACGGCTCCGGTCTCGGCGGGGTCGCCGAGCACCCGCATCGCCGCCAGCGCGGCCGGGATCAGGGCCTCGGGGCGGCTGACCCGGTCGAAGTACGCGGAGACGGGCCGCAGCGCGTCGTTGACGGACACGTCCCCCGCGGACCGGACTTCGAGCTGCTGGAGCACCGGATCGGCGGGGCGGGTGGCGAAGGTGTCGCCGGGGAGCAGCAGCACGGGGAGGCGGTTGATGGTGGCGAGAGCGGCGCCGGTGACGAGGTTGGTGGCGCCCGGACCGATGGAGGTGGTCACGGCGTGGGCGGAGAGACGAGTGCTCTGGCGGGCGTAGCCCACGGCCGCGTGGACCATGGACTGTTCGTTTCGTCCTTGCAGGTACCGCATGTCCGGGGCGGCCTCCACCAGGGCCTGGCCGATGCCCGCCACGTTCCCGTGCCCGAAGATGCCCCAGGTGGCGGCGATGAGCCGCTGCCTGTGGCCGTCGCGTTCCGTGTACTGCCGGGAGAGGAAACGGATCAGCGCCTGGGCGACGGTCAGTCGGCGGGTGGCGGGGCGGAGGCCGTCGGCGCGGCGGGCATCAGGGCGGCGGGCATCGGAGCCGAGGGCGTCCGCGGCGTTGTCGGGGGCGCCGGGGCCGGTGAGGTCGGGGTCCGTGGTCATCGTGCGCTCGCCTCCGCTCCGTACAGCGGGAGTCTCGGATCGACGCCGAGCGCGGGCCAGGTGTCCCTGATCCATCCGTGCTCGGGGTGGTCGCTGATGAGCCACTCCCGGGTCCGCCCGGGGCCCGCCATCACATTGAGGTAGTACATGTCGCGGCCGGGCGGGGCGATGGACGGGCCGTGCCAGCCGTCCGGGATGAGGACGGTGTCCCCCGTTCGGACCTCGGCGAGCAGGTCCGTGCCGCCGGGGCGGGACGGCGAGACCCGGTGGTAGCCGACGCCGCCGTCCTCGACCTCGAAGTAGTAGATCTCCTCCAGCTCGGACTCGACGCCGGGGAGGTCCTCGTCGTGTTTGTGCGGCGGGTAGGAGGACCAGTTGCCGCCGGGCGTCAGCACCTCGACCGCGATGAGCCGGTCGCACGCGAAGACTCCGGCGGCGGCGAAGTTGTTGACCTGCCGGGAGCAGTCGCCCGCGCCCCGCAGCTCGACGGGAACCTCCGGCGCGGGGCCGTAGCGAGCGGGGAGCTTTCGCTCGCACTTCGCTCCTGCCAGGGCGAAACGGCCTCCCGCACCGGAGGCGATCTGCGCATGGGCGTCGCGCGGTAGATAGGCGAAGTCGGTGACTCCGCCGAAAACGCTTTCTCTGCCCTGCAGTTCAAAGGATTCACCTTGGGTGTGCACGGTGCAACCACCCGTGAGCGGAAGCACGATCCACTCGCTGTCCCCCGTGTCCAGCGAGTGGGCGGCGCCCGGCGCCAGTTCCAGTACGCGCAGACCGCTGTGCGACCAGCCGGCCCGTTCGGGGCCGATGTCCAGCGCGTAGGGCCCGGCGGCGGAGGCTCCCGCGGGCACGTGGCCCTCGTACGGTTTCGTTGTCATGAGGTCTCCGTACCCTTCAGAGGAGTCCGACCGCAGTGTCGACGGCCCCGGCCACGTCCCCGTCCGCCGGATAGAGCAGTGAGCGGCCCACGACGAGCCCCTGGACGGTGGGCAGCCGCAGCGCCGTGCGCCATTTCTCGTACGCGCCTTCCTGGTCGTCCCCGATCTCGCCGCCCAGCAGGACGGCCGGCAGGGTCGAGGTCTCCATCACCCGCGCCATGTCGTCGGGGTCCCGGGTGACGGGAACCTTCAGCCAGGTGTACGCCGAGGTACCGCCGAGCCCCGAGGCGACGGCGATCGAGCGCGTCACGGCTTCGGCACTCAGGTCGGTACGGAGGCGGCCCTCGACGCGGCGGCACAGGAACGGCTCGACGAAGAGGGGCAGTCGGCGCTCCGCCATGGCGTCGACGGCGCGGGCCGCCGTGTGGAGGGTGTCGAGGGAGCCGGGGTCGTCGTAGTCGATACGGAGCAGCAGCTTGCCCGCGTCGAAGCCGAGCCGGGCGAGGTCTTCGGGGCGGTGCCCGGTGAACCGGTCGTCCAGCTCGAAGGAGGCTCCGGCGAGGCCGCCGCGGTTCATCGAGCCGACGACGACACGGTCCTCCAGGGCGCCGAGGAGCAGCAGGTCGTCCAGGATGTCGGCGGTGGCCAGGACGCCGTCGACGCCGGGGCGCGACAGGGCGAGACAGAGCCGTTCCAGCAGGTCGTGACGGTTGGCCATGGCCAGCGGGCTGTTGCCGACGGCGAGGGCGCCGCGCGCCGGATGGTCGGCGGCGATGATCATCAACCGGCCGGTGGACCCACCGGTGGAGCGCAGCAGCGGCCGTCGCACGCGGCGGGCGGCGGCCTCGGCGACGGCCTCGGGGTGGTGCGTACGGAGCCGGACCAGCTCGGTCACGTCGACGCGGCTCACCGGAGGCTCCCGGTGTCCTGCTCCGGGACGCGGCCCGCCGCGAGGACTTCCGTGACCTCGCTGTCGTACGGCATCGCGGAGGAGCAGGCGAGCCGGCCCGCGACGAGGGCGCCCGCCGCGTTGGCGTACCGCATGAGGCGCTCCAGGTCCCAGCCTGCCAGCAGCCCGTGGCAGAGGGCGCCGCCGAACGCGTCCCCCGCGCCCAGTCCGTTGACGACATCGACGGGCACGGGCGGCACTTCGGCGCGCGTGCCGTCCCGGTGGAGGGCGAGCACGCCCTTGGGGCCCTGCTTGACCACGGCCAGCTCGACCCCGGCGGCCAGCAGCGCCCGCGCGGCGGCCTCGGGGTCGCGCTCGCCGACGGCGACCTCGCACTCGTCCAGGTTTCCGACGGCGACGGTGGCGTGCCGCAGGGCCCGCGCGTACAGCTCGCGCGGGTCGGGGGTGTCGGGCGCGGCGGGAGCGGCGGAACCAGCGGCAGGGGCGGCGGGCGCGGCGGAACCAGCGGGAGCGGCGGAACCAGCGGGAGCGGCGGGAGCGGCGGTGGGCCGTTCTGGCCAGAACATGGGGCGCCAGTCGAGGTCGAAGACCGTGATCCCCGATTTCGCGCGCGCCTCCAGGGCGGCGAGCGTGGCGGAACGGCTGGGGTCGACGCAGAGCCCGGTACCGGTCATCCAGAAGATCCGGGCGGACCTGATCGCGTCGAAGTCCAGTTCACGCGGGTGGATCTCCAGGTCGGGAGCCTTGGGCTGCCGGTAGAAGTAGAGCGGGAAGTCGTCCGGGGGAAAGATCTCGCAGAAGGTGACGGGGGTCGGATACCGCTCGACGCCGGTCACCCAGCGGTCGTCGACCTCGAACTCGCGCAGCGCCTGATGGACGTAGTCACCGAAGGCGTCCTGGCCGGTACGGCTGATGACGGCGGCGCGGCGCCCCAGTCTCGCGGACGCGACAGCGACATTCGTCGCGGAGCCGCCGAGGAACTTGCCGAAGGTCTCGACCTGCGCCAACGGGACCCCGATCCGCAGTGGATAGAGGTCGACGCCGATCCGGCCCATGGTGATCACGTCGTACGGCACGGGCATACGTGTCCCTTCGGATGCGACGGTCGGCCCCATTCCAGCACCCGGGTCCAGGCCGGAGCCGGGGCCGGAGCCGGAGCCGGGCAGAGCGGCCCGGCAGGACCGCGCACGGGTCCGGTACGGGTGCCGGTCCGGGGCAGGGTCCGGTGCCGAACACCACCTTGCTGGTCTCGCCGGAGCCCTGTCAATATTTTGTCCTTACATCCGGACGAAGTCTTGACACTGTTTCCTGACGGCCGGAAAGCTGACCGGTATGACCTCCTCCGTGCCCACGTTGAGCCGTATCCGGGTCGGGTCGGCCCCCGACTCCTGGGGTGTGTGGTTTCCCGACGATCCCCAGCAGGTCCCCTGGCACCGCTTCCTCGACGAGGTCGCCGCGGCCGGGTACGAGTGGATCGAGCTGGGGCCCTACGGCTATCTCCCCTCCGATCCCGGGCGGCTGGGCGAGGAGACCGCCCGGCGCGGGCTCAAGGTCTCCGCCGGGACGGTCTTCACCGGGCTGCACCACGGCCCCGCCGTCTGGGAGAAGACCTGGGACCATGTCGCGGACATCGCCGCGCTCACCCGGGCGATGGGCGCGGAGCATCTGGTGGTGATCCCGTCCTTCTGGCGGGACGACAAGAGCGGCGAGGTCCTGGAGGACCGCACGCTCACCGCCGGTCAGTGGCGTGACCTGACGGCCCAGACCGAGCGCCTCGGCCGCGAGGTACGGGACCGGTACGGGCTGAGCGTCGTCGTCCACCCGCATGCCGACACCCATATCGACAGCGAGGAGAACGTCAGCCGTTTCCTCGACGCGACCGATCCCGAGCTGGTCTCGCTCTGTCTGGACACCGGGCACTACGCGTACTGCGGCGGCGACAGCGTCAAGCTGATCGAGACGTACGGTGAGCGGATCGGCTACCTCCATCTCAAGCAGGTGGACCCGGAGATCCTGGCGGGTGTCGTGGCGAACGGGGTGCCGTTCGGACCGGCCGTCGGCCGTGGCGTGATGTGCGAGCCGCCGTCCGGCGTTCCCGCGCTGGAGCCGGTCCTGGCGGCGGCGCAGCGGCTCGGCGTGGATCTGTTCGCCATCGTCGAGCAGGACATGTACCCGTGCCCGCCCGACAAGCCGCTGCCCATCGCCACCCGCACCCGCCGCTTCCTGCGCGGCTGCGGCGCGTAGGCCCGCAGAGCGGCCCCCGCGCCGGCCGACGTCGTCAGCGCCCCCTGGCCCTGCCCCTGTCCTCCGTCGTCAGACCCGCGCCCGGTCCCGGTCGGGGTCCGCGTCCCGGTCGGAGTCCACGTTCCGGTCGGAGTCCGCGTCCCGGTCCGGTTCGCCGACCGGAGGGTCCCGGGGCGCTTCGGGCGCGGGCGCCGGGCCGCCGCTCTCGCTCAGGCCGAACCGGTCGTGGAAGCGGCGCAGCGGCCCCGGCGCCCACCAGGTCGCCTTCCCTGTCAGCTTCATGACGGAGGGGACCAGCAGACTGCGCACCACCATCGCGTCCATGAGGACCGCCAGGGCGAGGCCGAGGCCCAGCATCTTGGTGTTGGTCACCCGTGAGGTGCCTATCGCCACCATGACGACGGCGAGGATGACCGCCGCGGCCGTGATCAGTCCGCCGGTCCGGCTGACGCCGAAGACCACCGCGCCTTCCTGGTCACCGCTCCGGTCGTACTCCTCCTTGATCCGGGAGAGCAGGAAGACCCCGTAGTCCATGGAGAGCCCGAAGGCGACACAGAACATCACGACCGGCACGGTCGTCTCTATGTCTCCGGTGGACGTGAATCCGAGCGGTCCGGAGAGATGGCCCTCCTGGAAGACCCACACCATGGCGCCGAACATGGCCGTGAGGCTCAGCGCGTTGAGGACGACCGCCTGGATCGGTATCAGCACGCTGCCGGTGAGCAGGAAGACCAGCACGAGGGTGACCACCACGATGATGCCCAGCGCCCACGGCAGCCGGTCGGCGATGGCTCGCTGGGAGTCGACCAGCATGGCGGCGGTGCCCGTGACCGAGGTGTCGAAGGGCGCGGGCTCCGCGCGGATGTCCTTGACGAGCTGCTGGGTGTCCTGGCTGACCGCCTCCCCCTTCGGCAGCACCGTGAAATATCCGTGCGCGCCGGAGGTGACGGGCCCGTCGACGCGCAGTACGTCGGGCAGGGCCGCTATCCGGGTGCGGTAGTCGGCGTATTGGGCAGCGGTGGCCGAGCCCTCCGTGAACACTTCGAGTCCGCCGCCGGGGTTGCCGGGGAAGCCGTCCCTGATCTCTTCCTGAACCATCCGGGAGTTGGCGCTCGCGGGAAGCTGCCGGTAGTCGGCGGTGCCGAATTCGGCCCCGAGGAAGGGCAGTCCCAGCAGGACGAGGACGGCGGTCGTACCGAGGGCGAAGAACGGCGCCCTGCGCATCACGAGCTTCGCCACACGCCCCCAGCCGGCTCCTTCCTCGGCGGCGGCCCGCTCCGTCGACTCCGCCGTACGCCGGCCCCGGCGCAGCAGCCGCCGCAGGTCCAGGGCGTTGACCCGGTGGCCCAGCAGCATCAGTGCGGCCGGCAGCAGAATCAGCGCGGCGGCCGCGGCCAGCAGGACCACGGCTATCCCCGCGTAGGCGAAGGAGCGCAGGAAGTACTGGGGGAAGACCATCATGGCGGCCAGGGAGACCGCCACGGTCAGCGCCGAGAACAGCACCGTGCGGCCGGCGGTGCGCAGTGTGATCCCCAGGGCGTCCCGCACCTCCGCGCCCCCGGCCAGCTCCTCGCGGAATCTGCGCACGATGAACAGGGCGTAGTCGATGGCCAGTCCGAGCCCGAGGGCCGTGGTGAGGTTCTGCGCGAAGATCGAGACATCGGTGATCTCGGTGAGCCCGCGCAGCACCGCGTTCGTCCCCAGGATGGCGACGATGCCGACGCCCAGGGGCAGCAGGGCGGCGATCGCGCTGCCGAAGACCATCACCAGCAGTACCAGCGTGACCGGGAGGGCGATCATCTCGGCCCGCAGGAGGTCCTCCTGGATGGTCTCCTGCATCTCGTGCTGGACGGCGATGGGCCCGCCGACCGCGACCTTCAGGACTCCCTGCGTTCCGCGGTAGTCGGGGGCTATCCGGTCCAGGACCGCCGCCGCGCTCTTCTCGTCCCCCTGGATCCTCGCCGCGATCAGTGCCTCCCGCCCGTCCTCGGCGCGCAGCGCGGGAGCCTTGGTCTGCCAGTAGGACCCGACTCCGGTGATCCCCTTCTCCGCCGCGAGCCGCTCGGTGAGCCGCCCCGCCGCCGCGGCCACGGCGGGGTCGTCGACACCGCGGCTTCCGCTGTCGACCAGGAGCAGCAGATTGGGCTGGGAGGCGGGGAACTCGCGTTCCAGCGCCTTGGTCGCGTAGGTCGACTCGGCGTCCGGGGCCGCCCAGCCACCGCTGCCCATACGATCGGCGACGCCGCTTCCCGCGAACACGGCGAGTGCCGTGATGACCAGGGTGAGCAGCAGGGACAACCTCGGGCGCGCGGTGACGAACCGGGTCCAGCCCCCCAGACGCGATCCCGTGTTGACTTCGGACATCGTGCGGTGTCCCCTTCACCGTGACCCGTTGCACGGGTCGGCCATTGTCATAGAATTGAAAACACGAGCGACCGCTCGCATAACTAGAATGCGAGCGACCCCTCGTGTTTGTCAACCGATCCAGGAAAGCCGGGGACCGACATGCCGGAGGAGAAGAGCGGCGGCGGCACATCGACGGTCAGACCACGCCGCCGCCAGGCACGCGGCGAGCGCCGGATCGCCCAACTCCTGGAAGCCGCCGCCCGCGTCTTCTGCACCTCCGGCTACACGGCGGCGAGCACCAGCTCCATCGCCCGGGAGGCGGGCGTCTCCCCCGGCACCCTCTACCAGTTCTTCCCGAACAAGGAGGCCATCGCCATCGAGTTGGGCGACCACCTCCTGGCCCGCTGGCACACCACCTACGGCGAAGCGCTCACACAGGCCCATCTCGAACTGCCCCTGGCCGAGCTGCTGGACGCCGTCCTCGACCCGCTGATCCAGTTCAACTTCGAGAACCCGGCCTTCGGCGTCCTGATGCAGTGCACCGACGTCCCCGGCAAGGTCACGCTGGAGCACGAGAACCTCCACACCTCCGCGCTCGCCCGGGTCGAGGAGATCCTCCGCGGCCGCCTTCCCGACGCGGAGGAGGCCGACATCAAGCGGATCGTGCGGATGACCTTCTCCATCTTCAAGGGCGGCCTGGACCTGACCCTCGCCGCCGCACCCGAGGAGCGGGACACGTACAGCGCCGAGCTGAAGACCGTCCTCCACCGCTACCTCGACCCGATCATCGGATCCGCCTGAGGCCGGGGCATGGACTCCCAGGATTCACTCCATACCCCCTAGGGGTACAGTCGAGGATGCGCCGGCGGAATGCGCCCCACGCACCCCCGGCGAACCATGGAAAGCGCGTCGATCGCGCCAAATCCCCGACAAGGAGAACGCCATGACCGCCGAGACGAAGAGCCAGTCCACCGAGGCCACCGACTCCCGCCCCTCCACGCCCGACGGCACGGAGGGGATCACCACCGTCTACCAGGTCACCGGCATGACGTGCGGACACTGCGAAACCGCCGTCACCAGCGAGATCTCCGGCATCGAGGGCGTCACCTCCGTCCGGGCGTCGGCCGCGACCGGCGACGTGACCGTCACCTCCCGGTCCCCCCTGGACGAGACGGCCGTACGCGCCGCCGTCGACGAGGCGGGATACGAGCTGGCGAGCCAATCTTGATTCGACCAGGCAATCCCAGGCCCAACCCGGCCCAGCCCTGCGTTTGCCTGGTTACCACCCCACCCCACCTTCGTTCCTCCACATGACCCACAAGTCCTTCACAAAGAGATCTAGATCACATAGATTGTGGGGTAACCATTAGGCCATCTCGCGTGTCTAAGAGGACGATGCCGGAAGAACGTCTTGGGGGACGTTCGACGGGATCGCTGGGGATGTCTTGGGGGACATCCCAGGCAAGCGATTGGCCGGGGCACGTGCACGGGGAGCTTTGAGCGGCCCTCCCGTACGTACCCCGGTCCGACCGCGAGTAGCCGTTCTGGTTACGGCAGACGCCCGGCCCGGATCCCGTGGGGGGAATCCGCTCCGGGGATATGGAAAGCGCCCCGCTCGCCGACCCGTGGGGGGATCGGTGGGCGGGGCGCTTTTCGCCTTCGTCGCTCCGGACTCCGGCGTCAGCGGCCTTCGACCGGAACGAAGTCGCGCAGGACCTCGCCGGTGTAGATCTGGCGCGGGCGGCCGATACGGGAGCCGGGCTCCTTGATCATCTCGTGCCACTGGGCGATCCAGCCGGGCAGCCGGCCGAGCGCGAACAGCACGGTGAACATCTCGGTCGGGAAGCCCATGGCCCGGTAGATCAGACCGGTGTAGAAGTCCACGTTCGGGTAGAGCTTGCGCTCGACGAAGTAGTCGTCGGCCAGCGCGTGCTCCTCGAGCTTGAGCGCGATGTCGAGCAGCTCGTCGGACTTGCCGAGCGCCGAGAGGACATCGTGCGCCGCCGCCTTGATGATCTTCGCCCGGGGGTCGAAGTTCTTGTAGACGCGGTGCCCGAAGCCCATGAGCTTCACGCCGTCTTCCTTGTTCTTCACCTTGCGGATGAAGGTGTCGACATCGCCGCCGGACGCCTGGATGCCTTCCAGCATCTCCAGCACCGACTGGTTGGCGCCACCGTGCAGCGGGCCCCACAGGGCGCTGATGCCGGCGGAGATCGAGGCGAACATGTTCGCCTGCGACGAGCCGACCAGCCGCACGGTGGAGGTCGAACAGTTCTGCTCGTGGTCCGCGTGCAGGATGAGCAGCTTGTCGAGCGCGGAGACCACGACGGGGTCCGGCTCGTACTCCTGCGCGGGGACCGAGAAGGTCATGCGCAGGAAGTTCTCGACGTACCCGAGGTCGTTGCGCGGGTAGACGAAGGGGTGACCGATCGACTTCTTGTACGCGAACGCCGCGATGGTCGGCAGCTTGGCGAGCAGCCGGATCGTGGAGAGATGACGCTGCTTCTCGTCGAACGGGTTGTGGCTGTCCTGGTAGAACGTCGAGAGCGCGCTGACCACGGAGGACAGCATCGCCATCGGGTGGGCGTCGCGCGGGAAGCCGTCGTAGAACCGCTTGACGTCCTCGTGCAGCAGCGTGTGCTGGGTGATCTCGTTCTTGAAGGTGGCCAGTTCGTCGACCGTCGGCAGCTCGCCGTTGATCAGCAGATACGCCACCTCGACGAAGCTGGAGGACTCCGCCAGCTGCTCGATCGGATAACCGCGGTAGCGCAGGATGCCCTGTTCGCCGTCGAGATAGGTGATCGCGGACTTGTAGGCGGCGGTATTGCCGTAGCCGCTGTCCAGAGTCACCAGACCGGTCTGAGAACGGAGCTTCCCGATGTCGAAGCCCGTATCGCCGACGGTGCTGTCGATCACCGGATAGGTGTACTCGCCGTCGCCGTACCGCAGTACTACCGCGTTGTCGCGTTTCTCGCTCACGTCATCCCTCACCGACGTAGTGCCTCTTCTTCGAGGTGCCCTGACTGTCTCTACCATCCCCCATTTGGCTCAGGAGAGTGCACTCGGGGTCGGCCATTAGGCCTTTTGGCGGCACTCAGTGCCGCCAACCAGCTCATCCTGCCCCGTTCGCCCCAGTTGTGGGAAGTCACGGTGCCGAAAGTCCCCTGAGCCTGTGGTCGAGCGCGGTGCAGCGCCTACCCGCCGAAACGGTACGTACCGCCTGCCCTATGGCCTTTCTGGAGCCGACCAGGACAACGAGCTTCTTGGCGCGGGTCACCGCCGTGTAGAGCAGATTGCGCTGGAGCATCATCCAGGCACCGGTGGTGACCGGGATGACCACGGCCGGGTACTCACTGCCCTGGGAGCGGTGAATGGTCACGGCGTACGCGTGCGCCAACTCGTCCAGCTCGTCGAAGTCGTACGGCACCTCCTCGTCCTCGTCCGTCAGCACCGTCAGCCGCTGGTCGTCGGCGTTGAGCGCGGTGACGACGCCGACCGTGCCGTTGAAGACGCCGTTCTCCCCTTTCTCATAGTTGTTACGGATCTGGGTCACTTTGTCACCGATGCGGAAGACCCTGCCGCCCAGGCGCTTCTCGGGGAGGTCGGGCCTGCCCGGAGTGATGGCCTGCTGGAGCAGCCCGTTGAGCGTGCCCGCACCGGCCGGGCCCCGGTGCATCGGCGCCAGGACCTGGACGTCGCGGCGCGGGTCCAGCCCGAACTTGGCGGGAATCCGCCGCGCCGCGACATCGACCGTGACCCGCCCGGCGTCCTCCGTCTCGTCCTCCACGAACAGGAAGAAGTCCGGGAGTCCCTCGGTGAGGGGCTGGACCCCGGAGTTGATGCGGTGCGCGTTGGTCACCACCCCGGACTGCTGTGCCTGCCGGAAGATCCGGGTGAGTCTGACCCTGGGCACCGGACCGCCCTCGGCGAGCAGATCGCGCAGCACCTCGCCCGCCCCGACCGAGGGAAGCTGGTCCACGTCCCCGACGAGCAGCAGATGCGCGCCCGGCGCCACCGCCTTGATCAGCTTGTTGGCCAGCAGCAGATCCAGCATCGACGCCTCGTCGACCACCACCAGGTCGGCGTCCAGCGGGCGGTCCCTGTCGTACGCGGCGTCTCCGCCCGGCCGCAGCTCCAGCAGCCGGTGGACGGTGGACGCCTCCGCTCCGGTCAGCTCGGCCAACCGCTTGGCCGCCCGCCCGGTGGGAGCCGCCAGGACGACCTTGGCCTTCTTGGCCCGCGCCAGCTCGACGATCGAACGGACCGTGAAGGACTTCCCGCAGCCGGGTCCGCCGGTCAGCACGGCGACCTTCTCGGTGAGCGCGAGCCGGACCGCCTCCTGCTGCTCGGGGGCCAGCTCGGCCCCCGTACGCCCCGCCAGCCAGCTCAGCGCCTTGTCCCAGGCCACGTCCCGGAAGGCCGGCATCCGGTCCTCGCCGGTGCGCAGCAGCCGCAGCACCTGGGCGGAGAGGGACAGCTCGGCCCGGTGGAACGGAACCAGGTAGACGGCCGTGACCTGCTCCACCCCGTCCGGCCCTGGAACCCTCTCCTTGACGACCCCCTCGTCCTCGGCCGCCAGCTCGGCGAGGCACTCGATGACCAGGCCCATGTCCACCTGGAGCAGCTTGACCGCGTCCGAGATGAGCTGCTCCTCGGGCAGGTAGCAGTGTCCCTGGTCGGTGGATTGCGACAGCGCGTACTGAAGGCCCGCCTTGACCCGCTCCGGACTGTCGTGCGGAATGCCGACGGCCTGGGCGATCCGGTCGGCGGTGAGGAATCCGATGCCCCAGACGTCGGCCGCCAGCCGGTACGGCTCGCCCTTGACCACGGAGATCGAGCCGTCCCCGTACTTCTTGTAGATGCGCACCGCGATGGAGGTGGAGACACCGACCCCCTGAAGGAAGATCATCACTTCCTTGATGGCCTTCTGCTCTTCCCAGGCGGCCCCGATCATCTTGGTCCGCTTGGGGCCGAGACCGGGCACCTCCACGAGCCGCTTCGGCTCGTTCTCGATGATGTCGAGGGTGTCGACGCCGAAGTGTGTGGTGATCCGGTCGGCCATCACCGGGCCGATCCCCTTGATGAGACCCGAGCCGAGGTAGCGGCGGATGCCCTGGATCGTGGCGGGCAGGACCGTGGTGTAGTTCTCCACCGTGAACTGCTTGCCGTACTGGGGATGCGATGCCCAACGCCCCTCCATGCGCAGCGACTCGCCGGGCTGGGCGCCGAGCAGGGAGCCGACCACGGTGAGGAGATCCCCGCCACGGCCGGTGTCGACCCGGGCGACCGTGTACCCGTTCTCCTCGTTGGCATAGGTGATGCGCTCGAGGACCGCTTCGAGCACCGCCATCGCTGGATTGGACATGCTCAGACGCTACCGCCCGGCTCCGACATCGCGGCGGGCCTGTGGACAACTCCCCCACCGCACGCGCACGCGGCGCCGCTCGCGCACTGATCGGGGCCCGGTCCACCGGACCGGGCCCCGCACGCTCCCCCCTCCAACAGAGCCTTCCAATCCCCCCGGATTCATCCCCCGAAAGCCCTGTTGACGTATACGACTCACGTCACCCCGGAAGGGTTGCACGGTTCCGCAGAGTTATTTCCCCGGTCCGCCGCGAGGGCTCGCGCGGACGGCCGACGCCATCAGTGCCTGTTTTCGATCCTTGGCGAGCTTTTGGCCAGCTCAGAATTCGAACGAGGCTAGGAGGATCGGTCGATCATGTGGAGGCATCCACGCTCGCCGAGCAGGTAGCTGGAGAGATCGCAGACTCGGTGGCGAGGCCGATCAGCTCATCCAGCCGGTCGTGCGCCCTGGTCAGGTCGTCGATCTGGGTCCGGATGCGGTCGCGTTCGTCCTTGAGTCGCTGTGTCATCCGTGGGGTCGCGACGAGGGTGTCCAGGAAGGGCAGGACCTGCAAGATCGCTTTGCTGCTCAGCCCGGCCGAGTAGAGAAGCTGGATGAACTTCACCCGCTCAACGGCGGACTCGGGATACTGCCGGTGGCCGCTGGGGCTGCGGTCGGCGATGACGAGCCGCTGCTCTTCGTAGTACCGCAGCGCACGGACGCTGACCCCAGCGCCTTCGGCCACTTTTCCGATACGCATGGCACCTCCCGGGCGGAACGGACTTGATCCTCACGTTGACGTGAGGTTTTAGCGTACGTCCTATGAACATTTACGGAGCCACTGCGCTCGTCAGCGGAGCCAACCGCGGCATCGGCCGTCATCTCGCTGCCCAGCTCGTCGAACGGGGCGCGAAGGTCTACGCGACCGCCCGTCGACCCGAGTCGATCGACCTCGACGGTGTCGAGGTCCTCGCCCTGGACATCTCCGACCCCCTCGCCGTCGCGGCGGCAGCCCGCGCGGCGGGCGACGTCAACCTGCTCGTCAACAACGCCGGAATCGGCGGAGGCACCCTGCTCGGTGACCTGGACGCTGTCCGTGCTGCACTGGACGTCAACTTCTGGGGCACGCTGTCCATGGCCCGCGCCTTCGCGCCGGTCCTCGCGGCGAACGGCGGGGGCGCGATGGTGAACATCGCCTCGTCGGCGTCCTGGTTCGTCTTCCCCGGCAGCAGCGCCTACGCGGTCTCGAAGGCCGCCGTCTGGAGCATGAGCAACGCCCTGCGCCAGGAACTGGCCGGGCAGGGCACGAGCGTCACTTCGGTGCACCTCGGAGCGGCGGACACCGACATGATGAAGGGCTACGACGTACCCAAGATGGACCCGGCCGATGTCGCCCGTATCACCCTCGACGGTGTCGAGGCCGATGCGTTCGAGGTTGTCGTCGACGACTTCACCGCGATGGTCAAGGCGTCGCTGGGCAAGGATCCTCGCGACTTCGACAAGCAGTTCCAGCAGTTCCTGGACTCCTGACCACAGCCAGGAACCCCGGACGGAGGAGTTTCGGTGGCGGGGCCGGGGGCTGCGGCTGTCGGGTCAGCCCCGTTGCCGCCTGTTGCGCAGACGTAGTCGCGGTGGTGGTGCGAGAATCGGGCGGGCGGAGACCCGTGTGGGGTCTGGGTGGGGCTGCTGACCGTCAGTGCCAAGAGGATCAGTCGCGTTGGGCTTCGCGGGAGGCCGGCTGTCCGCTCCTGCGGGAGCTTCTGCGGGTGATGCGCCTGGTCATGAGAGTGATCGCGGCCCAGGCGATCAGCGATTCCGAGTGCTGGATGAGCCGTTCGTAGTCGCGGGCGTGCCGGCGGGCGTGCATGACCCAGGCGTGTGAGCGTTCGACGACCCAGCGCCGGGGCAGGACGACGAAGCCGGGGGTGTTCTTCGGACGGCTGACGGTCTTGATCGTCAGGTTCAGGTATGTCTTCGCCCAGGTCACGAGCTGTCCAGCGTAGGCGGAGTCGGCCCAGACGATGGTGATCTCGGGGTGCATCAGCCGCAGCCGGAACAGCACTTCCTTCGCCGCGTTGCGGTCGGTCATGTCGGCCGGGGTGACCATGACGAACAGCGGCAGGCCCTTGGTGTCCACGACCAGGTGCCGCTTGCGGCCGTTGATCTTCTTGCCCGCGTCGTAGCCGCGGGAGTCCTTGCCGACGGTCTCGGCGGCCTTGACCGACTGGGAGTCGATGACGGTGGCCACCGCCCCGGGCGCCCGGCCCATCTCACGGCGGATCCGCTTGCGGAGCTGGTCACGGATCTGTCCGACGACGCCGCAGGCTGCCCAGCGGGCCATGAACCCGTAACACGTGCGCCAGGGCGGGAAGTCCTTGGGCAGGGCCCGCCACTTGCATCCGGTATCGACCACGTAGCGGATCGCGTCCACGATTTCTCGGCGGGGGTGCTTCTCCGGACGGCCGCCGGCCGGAGTCTCGCAGGCCGGGACCGGCAGCAGTGGTTCGATCAGCGCCCACTCGTCGTCCCAGGTGTCCGAGGGGTAGCAGCGCCTGCGCGGCAACATTCCCTCCCTCAAAGACTCGGTGGGTCCGGCCGCGAAGCGGCCGGACCCACCGATCAGGCGTCGGCGTCGGTGTAGTCAGCGATGACGTCGAGCGTGGACTCGACCGAGTTGAGCTGGGTGTTGAGATGTTTGATCCACCGGCCTTTGGGCTGGAGGACGGCGTGCGGGGCGACGGTTCCGGTGATGAACCGGCGGATCTCGGTGAGCTTGCCCCGGATGATCGCGACCTCGTATACCTGGAGTTCGGCGGGGTCGGCGCAGAACTTGTAGCCGTGCTTCAGGGTCCAGATCAGGGGAGGCCAGCCGCGTTCGGTGATGATGTCCCGCAGGCAGGCAAGCCCCGCGCGGGTCTGGTGGGGTGAGAGTTCGCTGGATCTGACCAGTTGGGGAAAGGTCAGACCGGCCGGCCTGGCTTCGAAGAGCACGAACCGGACGGTGTCGGCATGCCGCTGGGCCGCTGGCGACCTGCGCTCGGAGGCACGGGGCATCGGCTATTCACCCTGCAGGAGCTTGGCCAGTTCGCCGTCGACGTCGACCTTGCCGGTGTCCACGGCCGTCTCGATCCAGTCCAGCGTCGCCCTCACGCGGGCGACGTTCTCGTGCACGATCACGCGTTCGTCGTCGCCGAGCTGGCGGTCGCGCATCCCGGGAACGACCCGGCCGGCCGCCGCGACGAACGCGTGGCAGGCGGTGACCAGGTCCAAGAACTCCACCGACCGGTCGATGTTGCGGATCGCGGGAGCGACCGGACTGGTCTCCTCGAAGTGCTCACGGGCCTGCCGGCCCTGGTCAACCTGGGCCCGGTTGACCTGGTGGCGGGCGGTGTCGTCCGACATGGCCTTGAAGGCGACGTCCGGCCTGCGCAGCAGGCCGGTGGTTACCTCGGCCGCGACGTGTTCGTCGCGGGTCAGCTCCTCGACGACCTTCACCTTGTCCGCCTTGGCGACCCGGGCGACGACCGCGGGGCGCCGCAGGAAGTCCGGGGCGACCGCGGCCGCGACCTGGTCCTCGCGGGTCAGTTCCTCCACGACCCGGACCTTGTCCTCGTCCCTGACCTGCGCGACAACCTCCGGCCGTCGCAGCAGGTCGCCGGTGACACGTCCCGCGACCTCGTCGTCCTTGGCGAGTGAGTGGATCGCGCTGACCTTCTCCTGCGGAGTGACGGGCTTGACGACCTGGCGTCCGACACGCCGGTTGGCCTCGTCCGGCGTCCAACGAGACTTACCCTCAGGCGGGTTGAGGATGGTGGTGAACCGTTCCTCGTCGTCGGCGATGGCCGCGAGGATGTTGTGGACCGTGAACGACACCGCGGCGACCCGCCGGTCCTTCGGCCACTTCGACGCGGTCCACCGGGCCTTGTCCACCATCGCGTAGGACAGCCCGATGTCCTCGGCCAGGCGGAACAGCGAGTCCTTGACCCTGAACAGCGAGTCGCTTCGCTCCTGGCCGCCGGCCTCGCGCATCGGCTCGACTTCGAGTGCGTAGTCGCCGATCGTGAACTGGATCCGGCTGGCAGTCTCCACGAGTTTCCGCAGCTCGGCCACGATCTCCGCGTACCGGTTCGCACTGACGCTGCCGACCTTGTCGGCGATCTCGACCTCTTCGGTCATGGGCTTCTCACCCTCAACTACAGGCCGCGGCATGGCACTTGGGGCCGTGTCAAGACGCAGCCCGCCTCTCGACCAAGAGTCAGACCGGAAATCCTAAGATCACAACGATCGACCGGAAGTGACCGGAATCTGATCGAAGATGCGATTCGGGCGCGTTCGCGTTGCGGTCACTGTGACCGTTCGCCGAACGATTCCTTTCGGGCCCGCCAGGCCCTCGTGACGCATCGCCGCGAGCAGTAGACCGCGTTCGAACGGCGGTCCACACCCGCGACCCAAGTAGTCCCGCACTCGGGACACTCGGCCCGGCCGGCGCCATCCAGTTCCGCAGCCACCCGCTTACGCAACCGCAGGTCGCGACGCCAGTGTCTGGCACGACATGCCGTAGAGCAGAACCTCGCCCGAGGCGGAGCGCTCGGCCTCAGTCGACTCCCACACCCCTCACACGCACGCTCCACAGCCTGCCCGGCATCCTCGGACACCCAGCCAGCCTAGGGCACAAAGCTACTCAAAACCTGGGATCGAAAACAGGCACTCAGCGCGGGCAACAGCACGGGGGAGATCCGCGCAGGACGAAGCAACCGGCGAGCGGCCGGAACGGGGCGGTCCGCGCGGCGTTGACCAGCACGCGGACGGTACGGCGGGCCGCGCCCCGAGGCGCCGCCGGGCGTCCGGGCCGGCCGGGACGCTACAGCGCGTGGGCGAGATACCGCCGGGTGACCTCCGTGAGCAGTTCGACGCCGTCCCTCGCCCAGAGTTCGTCGTTGAACAGCTCCACCTCGATGGCTCCCGTGTAGCCCGCCGCGTCCACCCGTTCGCGCCAGGCGCGCATGTCGATCGCGCCGTCGCCGATCTGGCCCCGGCCGTTCAGCACGCCGGCCGGAAGGGGAGTGATCCAGTCGGCCAGCTGGAAGGTGAAGATCCGTTCCGCGGCGCGCGCGACGGCGGCGGGAGCCCGGTCGTCCCACCAGATGTGGTACGTGTCCACGGCCACCCCGACCTGGTCGGCGGGGAAGCGTTCCGCCAGGTCGAGCGCCTGGTCGAGGGTGGAGACCACGCAACGGTCGGACGCGAACATGGGGTGCAGGGGCTCGATCGCCAGCCTGACGCCCTGCCGTGCCCCGTACGGCGCCAGTTCGGCCAGCGCGTCCGCGATGCGCTCCCGGGCGCCGCGCAGGTCCTTGTCGCCGTCGGGAAGGCCGCCGGAGACCAGCACGAGGGTGTCGGTGCCGAGCGCCGCGGCCTCGTCGATCGCGCCGCGGTTGTCGTCGAGCGCCTCCTTACGGAGGACGGGATCGACGGCGGTCAGGAATCCGCCCCTGCACAGCGTGGTGACCGCGAGGCCCGCGTCGCGTACGAGCCGCGCCGCGGCCTCGACCCCGTACGCCTGAACGGGTTCGCGCCACAGCCCGACACCCGGTACACCCAGGCGTACACAGGTCTCGGTCAGCTCGGGCAGCGACAGCTGCTTGACGGTCATCTGGTTGATGCTGAAGCGCGTCAGGCCGTCGGCCGTACCGGTCACTGCTCGACTCCGTACACGGTGAGGAGGGACGTCATCCGGGTCGCGGCCAGCGCCGGATCGGGGAACAGCCCCAGGCCGTCGGCCAGTTCGTACGCCCGCGCCAGATGCGGCAGTGAGCGGGCGGACTGGAGGCCGCCGACCATGGTGAAGTGGTCCTGGTGCCCGGCCAGCCAGGCCAGGAACACCACACCCGTCTTGTAGAAACGCGTGGGCGTCTTGAAGAGGTGCCGCGACAGCTCGACGGTGGGGTCGAGGAGTGCGCGGAATCCCGCCGTGTCGCCCGTGTCCAGGACCCGTACGGCTTCCGCCGCCAGCGGCCCCAGCGGGTCGAAGATCCCGAGCAGCGCGTGGCTGAAGCCCTGGTCGTCGCCCGCGATCAGCTCGGGGTAGTTGAAGTCGTCGCCGGTGTAGCAGCGCACGCCCTTCGGCAGCCGACGGCGCAGCGCGACCTCGCGGTCCGCGTCGAGCAGCGAGATCTTGATGCCGTCGACCTTGTCGGGGTGCTCGGAGATGACCTGGAGGAACGTCTCGGTGGCCGCGTCGAGATCGGCGCTGCCCCAGTAGCCGTCCAGCGCGGGATCGAACATCGGGCCGAGCCAGTGCAGAACCACCGGTTCCGAGGACTGCCGCAGGAGGTGGGCGTAGAGGCCGAGGTAGTCGTCCGGGGACGACGCGGCGGCAGCGAGGGCGCGGGAGGCCATCAGGATGGCCTGTGAGCCGCTCTCCTCCACCAGGGACAGCTGTTCCTCATAGGCGGCGCGGACGTCGGCCAGGGAGTGCGTTCCCGGCCCCAGTTGGTCGGTGCCCACGCCACAGGCGATCCGGCCGCCCACGGCCTTCGCCTCGGCGGCGGAGCGGCGGATCAGCTCGGCGGCGCCCGCCCAGTCCAGGCCCATACCGCGCTGCGCGGTGTCCATGGCCTCCGCGACCCCGAGGCCGTGCGACCACAGGTGTCGGCGAAAGGCGAGGGTGGCGTCCCAGTCGACGGCGGCGGGCGCGTCCGGGCTGCTGTCCGCGTACGGGTCGGCGACCACATGGGCGGCGGAGAAGACCGTACGGGAGGAGAGCGAAGTGCCGGCGGCGGTGAACCGGGCCGGTTCCGCGCGTGGGTTGTACGCGCGCGTGCCGCCACCGGGCGAGGGCAGCCGGAGGGCGCTCACAGCGTCAGCTCCGGTACGTCGAAGCGGCGGCCCTCGGCCGAGGAGCGCAGCCCCAGCTCGGCCAGCTGGACGCCGCGCGCGCCCGCGAGAAGGTCCCACTGATACGGCTCGTCGAGCACGACGTGGCGCAGGAACAGCTCCCACTGCGCCTTGAAGCCGTTGTCGAACTCGGTGTTGTCCGGCACTTCCTGCCACTGGTCGCGGAAGGACTCGGTGACGGGCAGATCCGGGTTCCAGACCGGCTTGGGCGTGGCACTGCGGTGCTGGACACGGCAGTTGCGCAGCCCGGCGACCGCGGACCCGTGCACGCCGTCGACCTGGAACTCGACCAGTTCGTCGCGGTTGACGCGGACGGCCCAGGAGGAGTTGATCTGCGCGACGGCGCCACCGTCGAGTTCGAAGATCCCGTACGCCGCGTCGTCCGCCGTCGCCGCGTAGGGCTTGCCCTGCTCGTCCCAGCGCCGCGGGA
This sequence comes from Streptomyces corynorhini, assembly GCF_003346515.1. Taxonomy (GTDB): domain Bacteria; phylum Actinomycetota; class Actinomycetes; order Streptomycetales; family Streptomycetaceae; genus Streptomyces; species Streptomyces corynorhini. The sequence continues at coordinate 34,679 of NZ_QQNA01000140.1, read as the reverse complement.
TGTGGGTGGTGATGTGCGCCTGGACGCTCAGGACCCGCCCGAACAGCTCGTGCAGGACGTACTCCCAGTGCGGGAACATGTCGACGGCGATGCCGCCGCCGTCCTCGGAACGGTAGTTCCAGGAGGGGCGCTGCGCGTCCTGCCAGTCGCCTTCGAAGACCCAGTAGCCGAACTCTCCCCGTACGGAGAGGATCTCACCGAAGAATCCGCCGTCGATGAGGCGCTTGAGCTTGAGCAGGCCCGGCAGGAAGATCTTGTCCTGTACGACGCCGTGCTTGATCCCGGCGGTGCGGGCCAGTCGGGCCAGTTGGAGGGCGCCTTCGAGATCCGTCGCGGTCGGCTTCTCGGTGTAGATGTGCTTTCCGGCGTCGATCGCCTTCTTGAGTGCCTCGACTCGGGCCGAGGTGACCTGCGCGTCGAAGTAGACGTCGATCGTGTCGTCCGCCAGGACGGCGTCGAGGTCGGTGGACCATTCGGTCAGGCCGTGGCGCTCTGCGATCTCCTTGAGGGCGTGGTCACGGCGGCCGACGAGGACGGGTTCGGGCCAGAGCACCTCGCCGCCGCCGAGATCCACTCCGCCCTGTTCGCGGATCGCGAGAACGGAACGGAGCAGATGCTGCCGGTATCCCATCCGACCCGTGACGCCGTTCATGGCGATCCGCACTGTCCTGCGTGTCACGAAATTCCCTCCATACAGCCGTAGCAAGCGCTTTCTATCCGGTAAGAAGCTAGCCTGCGACAGCGGCCCGGACAAGTGCCCCGCCGCGATCTCTCCCTCGATCCCACCCGTAGCCCCTCGGAACCACCTCGGAGGAAAGCGATGACGGTCACGCTGGCGGATGTGGCGGCCCGCGCCCGGGTCTCACCGGCCACGGTCTCCCGCGTGCTGAACGGAAACTATCCGGTCGCCGCCACCACCCGTGAGCGCGTCCTGCGGGCCGTGGACGAGCTGGACTACGTACTGAACGGGCCCGCCAGCTCGCTCGCCGCCGCCACCTCCGACCTGGTGGGCGTTCTCGTCAACGACATCGCCGACCCGTTCTTCGGGATCATGGCCGGGGCGGCGCAGGCCGAGATCGGCGGGCAGGAGGGGACCGGACGGGCGGGCGGCGAGAAGCTCGCCGTCGTCTGCAACACGGGCGGGTCACCCGAACGGGAACTGACGTATCTGACCCTGCTCCAGCGCCAGCGGGCGGCGGCCGTGATCCTGACGGGCGGGGCGCTCGAAGACCCTCGGCACATCGCCGCGATGACGACGAAGCTGGCGAAACTCGCCGACGCCGGTACCCGGGTGGTGCTGTGCGGGCGTCCGCCGCTGCCGGGGAGCGAGGCGATCGTGGCGGCGCTGGCCTTCGACAACCGGGGCGGCGGACAGCGGCTGACGGAGCATCTGCTCGCGCTGGGGCACCGGACGATCGGCTACGTGGCCGGCCCGGCGGAGCGGACGACGACCCGGCACCGGCTGGAGGGACACCGCGCGGCGCTGCGGGCGGCGGGACGGGACGACGGGGCGGGCACGGACGGGCGGGAGTCGCTCACGGTGCACGGTCCTTACAGCCGCCGCTCCGGGTACGAGGCGACGCTGGAGCTGCTGCGGCGGGCGCCGGACCTGACGGCCGTGGTCGCCGCCAACGACACGGTGGCGCTGGGGGCGTGCGCGGCGGTGCGCGACAAGGGGTTGCGCATCCCGGAGGACATCTCGGTGGCCGGCTTCGACGACCTGCCGTTCTCGGTGGACGCGACGCCGGCGCTGACGACCGTGCGGCTGCCGCTGCACGAGGCTGGAGGACGGGCGGGACGGCTGGCGATGGGCATGGAGACCCCGCCGCCGGGCGGGATCGCGACCATCGCGGCGGAGCTGATGGCGCGGGCGTCCACGGCGCCGCCGAGGACGGACTGAGGCAGTCGGGAGCGCGGCGGTCGGCCAGCCGGTCGGTCGGCCAGTCGGCCGGTCAGTCGGTCAGTCGGACCGATGGTTCCGGGGTGTCGGGGGCGGAGGGCCAGGGCGCGGGCACGTGGGATTTGGCGAGTTGACGCCAAGGGGCACAGCACCCCTTGCCGGACGCCGCCGGAACGCCGTAGCGTTGACTCAGTCAAAGAAAAACGGGAGAAGGCTGGCGGGGATCATGGCCGTTCAGGAAGTTCGCGCGTTCAACCGCTTCTATACGAATCTCATCGGCGCGCTCGACTACAGCAAGCACCTCTACACGCCGTACACGCTCACCGAGTCGCGCGTGCTGTACGAGCTGGCCCACGCCACGCGCACGGACGCCGCGGACCTGCGCGCCGAGCTGTCGCTCGACGCCGGATACCTGAGCCGACTGCTGACCAAGTTCGAGCGGGACGGCCTGGTCGGACGTGCGCCGTCCGAGCAGGACGCGCGGCGCCAGCGGATCACCCTGACGCGACAGGGCCGCGAGGCCGCGGCCCTGCTCGACGAGCGGTCGCGGGATGCGGTCGGCTCGCTGCTCGACCGGGTCGAACCGGCCCGGCGGCCCCAGCTCACGGACGCGATGCGCACCGTGCGCGACATCCTCCAAGACACCCCGGCCTCGATACCCGGGCGCGGCGAACCACTGCTGAGGGACCCGGTGCCGGGCGAGCTGGGCTGGATAGTGCAGCGGCACGGCGCGGTGTACGCGGCGGAGTACGGCTGGAACACGGAGTTCGAGGGGCTCGTCGCCCGTATCGTCGCGGACTTCGCCCAGCACCACGACCCTCAGGTGGAGCGGGCCTGGATCGCCGAGCTGGACGGCAGACCGGTGGGGTCGGTGATGTGTGTACGGGACGATGCCACGAACGCCACCGCGGAGGCGAACGTGGACACGGGCACGGACACCGGCAGGGGCACGAGTAGGGGCACGGGCACGGGCGCCGACGCCTCGGGGATACGGGACGAGACGCCCGGCACCGCGCGGCTGCGGCTGCTGCTGGTCGAGCCCGGGGCCCGGGGGCACGGCCTCGGGCAGCGGCTGATCGGGACGGTGGTGGATTTCGCCCGGCAGGCCGGGTACCGGGAGGTGACGTTGTGGACCAATGACGTCCTGACCACAGCCCGCGCCCTCTACGAGCGCGCCGGATTCACACTCGTCTCCGAGCGACCTCATCACTCCTACGGCGCCGAACTGATAGGCCAGGACTGGACGCTCCCCCTCCGGGAGCCGGCCGTACCCCAGGAAGGGACAGCACCATGAAGTTCGCCTTCTCCACTCTCGGAGTACCGGGCCAGCCCATATCCGAGGTGGTCGCGCTCGCCACCGCGAACGGCTTCCAGGGCGTGGAGCTGCGCGCCCATCCGGAGGAGCCCGTGCACCGGGGCCTGGGGCGGCGGGACCGGGCGGCGGTGGTCGAGGAGTTCAAGCGGGCCGATGTCGAGATCCTGGGGATAGCCGGGTACCCACGAGTGGCGAGCGCGACGGTGGACGAGGAACAACTGCGCCAGGAGATGGACGACTTGCTGTCGTTGGCGCGGGATCTGGGCGCACCGTACCTGCGGGTCTTCCCGGGCGGTGGCGAGCAGTCGGCGGCGGAGGCCGACGCGACGGCCGCGCGACGGCTGGCCGCAGCGGCGGAGACGGCGGCTGACTCCGGTGTACGGATCCTTCTGGAGACGCACGACTCCCACCGCACGGGCGCGGACGCGGCCCGCGTGGTGGGGCTGGTCGGACACCAGTGGGTGGGGGCCCTCTGGGATGTGATGCACACCTGGCTGGGCGGTGAGGATCCGGTCACCACCCATTCCGTACTCGCTCCGCATCTGGGCTATGTCCAGGTCAAGGACATCGCCTCGGCGCAGGACACCACGCCGCTGGCCCTGGGTGCCGGAGTGCTGCCGCTGGGCAAGTGCCTCGCCCTGCTCGACGAGGACAGCTGGGTCTGCTGGGAGTACGAGAAGCGCTGGTATCCGCAGGCGGAGGAGCTACCGGGGCTGCTGGCGGCCGGCCGGGTCCACTTGGAGGGGCTGGCCGGCGGGCACGGCTGAGCAGCCGAGCAGCGGGGCGACCAGGCAGGGGAGGCAGAAGGAGCGGCACGGCGGCGGGTCCGGGGCGGACGGCCGGGCCAGGAGGGGCCATCACGGCCTACCCGCGGTCGACGCTTCCGCCGCGCCGCCGCCCCGGGGGGGGCGACTCTCGCTGGCGCCTCCTGGCCGGGCCAGGAGGGGCCATCACGGCCTACCCGCGGTCGACGCCTCGGCCGCGCCACCGCCCCGGGGGTCCGCTCTCGCTGGCGCCTCCCTTCCGCCCTCGCCCAGCGTCTGCAGCGGAAGGGCCCAGGAGGATCACCGGGTCAGCTCGCCGTCCGGACCGCGCGAGGCGGAGGCGACGGGTGCGGGCACGTCGAGTGCCGGAGCCGATCCACGGCGGGCCGATCCATGGCGGGCGGCTCCGCGCGGGCCGCTCCGTGGGAGGGAGGTGAGCGCCACGCCTCCCACCAGCAGCGCCGCCGCGCACCAGCGCGCCGGGCTGATCGATTCGTCCAACAGCAGGGCGGCGGAGGTCATCCCGGAGACCGGCACGAGGAGGGAGAAGGGCGCCACGGAGGAGGCCGGGTAGCGGCGCAGCAGGAAGCCCCAGACGCCGAAGCCGAAGACGGTCGTGACCCACGCGACGTACAAGATGACAGCGGCGCCGCCGGTATCCAGCTCGCGCAGCGCGGCCAGGTCGGCAGCCGGTCCCTCGAAGAGCAGCGAGAGAGCGAGCAGCGGCAGTACGGGGACGGTCGACACCCACACCATGAAGTTCAGGGCGTCCGGCGGGGCAGCCTTGCGGGTGAGCACGTTGGAGACGCCCCAGCACGCCGCGGCGGCGATGACCAGGGCGAAGGCGAGCAACGGCCCGGAGGTCCCTTCGTCCACCGCCGCGACGGCGATGCCCGCCAGCGCGACGCCCATGCCGAGCAGCCGCACCCGGCCGGGCCGCTCGCCGAGGGCGAGCGCGGCGATCAGCGCGGTGAAGACCGCCTGGATCTGGAGGACGAGCGACGACAGACCGGCCGGCATGCCCCGGTCCATACCGACGAAGAGCAGCCCGAACTTCGCGACACCGAGCGTGAGACCGACCCCCATCACCCACTTCCAGGCGACCTTCGGTCGCCCCACGAAGAAAACGGCGGGCAGCGCCGCCACCAGGAACCGCAGCGCCGAGAAGAGGAGCGGCGGAAAGTGTCCGAGGCCGATCTCGATGACGACGAAGTTGACGCCCCACAGGGCGGCGACAAGAACGGCGAGAGCGATATGTGTCGTGCGCATACGGAGATCGTCACCGAGCCAAACCATTTAGCACCAGCGCGAATAACTTCATGGTTGAATTCAGCATTGCTTACGAGTGCGGGAGGTCGCCCTACGCTGCCCACGACGCCTCCCCGTCCCCGCACCCGCCCCCGCGACCTCGCGCCCGCCCTCACCTGAACCCGCGCCTCTCGCACCCGCCGTCGCACCCGCAGGACCACGATCACAGCCACAGCCACACCCACGACCACGACCGCGCTCACGACCGCGACCCCAGGGGGAACCCATGCTCGATCTCGCCCGGCTGCGCGCCCTGCACGCGGTCTCCGTCCACGGTTCCGTCGCGGCGGCCGCCGCCTTCCTCGGCTACACCCCCTCAGCCGTCTCCCAGCAGATCACCAAGCTGGAACGGGAGACGCGCACCGTCCTGCTGGAGCGGCGCGGCCGGGGCGTGGCGCTCACCGAGGAGGCGCACCATCTCGCGGCCACAGCGGAGGAGTTGCTCGTCATCGTGGAGCGGGCCGAGACGACGCTGGAGGAGCGCAGAGGGCAGCCGACCGGACAGCTCACCGTCGGGGCCTTCGCCTCCTCGGCCCGCGGGCTGCTCCCGGGCGTGCTGGCCGAACTGGCCGCGCTGCACCCCACGCTCGATGTGCGCCTGCGGGAGATCGATCCGCACCTGTCCATCGACCTGGTGGCGCGCGGCGCGATCGACCTGGCGGTCGCGCACGACTGGGACATCGCCCCGCTGCCCGCCCCCGAAGGCGTGGAGCAGGCGTTCCTGGGCGACGATCTGTGCGACGTGCTGGTCCCGGCCACGCACGCGCTGGCGGCCCGGTCCTCGATCAGCAGGCAGGACCTGGGCGGGCAGCGCTGGATCTGCCAGCCGCCGGGGACGGTCTGCCACGACTGGCTCGTCCGTACGTTGCGCGCGGCCGGCTGGGAGCCGGACCTCGCCCACCAGGCCGAGGAGAACCACACCCAGCTGGCTTTGATCCGGGCGGGGCTGGGGATCGCGATGATGCCGCGCCTGGGCCGGGGGCCGCTCCCCGAGGGGGTGCGCGCCGTCACCCTCGACCCGGTGCCGGTGCGGCGGCTGTACGCGCTGTGGCGTACGGGTGCGGCACGGCGCCCCGCCGTCACCGTGACCGTGGAGACGCTGCGGCGGCACTGGCCGACGGTCTCGGCCGCCCCGGCGCCTTCGTAACCTCTCGACGGCGCCCCTCCCTCCGCGGACCCCGGCCCGGGGCGGCGCGTCCCTTGACTGGCAATTATTTTCCGGATATCCGTAAATCCTGGAAGTTTTCTTCACTTCCCTCGCGCCACATGGCCGGAAGGAGCACCAGTGCACGACCGGACCATCTCCAGACGCGCTCTCCTCACCGCGACCGCCGTAGCGGCGGCCGCCGTCTGCGCCACGGCTCTCCCCGCACATGCCGTGCCCGGCCCCATCCCGTCCCGCCGGTACCCCGACCGGCTCCGGCGGCTCGTCTCCAGGATGAGTCTGGAGGAGAAGGTGGGCCAGCTCTTCGTGATGCGGGTGTACGGACACTCCGCCACCGATCCCGACCGCGCCGACGCCGACGCCAACCTCGCCGAGATCGGGGTGCGCACAGCGGCCGAGTTGATCTCCACCTACCACGTCGGCGGCATCATCTACTTCGCCTGGGCGCACAACACCCGTGACCCGCACCAGATCGCCGCGCTCTCCCGGGGCATCCAGCGCGCGGCCCTCGCCCAGCGCACCCCCGTACCGCTGCTGATCTCCACCGACCAGGAGCACGGCGCCGTCGCCCGGATCGGCAAGCCCGCCACCCTGCTGCCGGGCGCGATGGCGCTCGGCGCGGCCCGCTCGCCCGACGAGGCGCGCGAGTCCGCGCGGATCGCCGGGGCGGAGCTGGCCGCCATGGGCATCAACCAGAACTACGCGCCCGACGCGGACGTCAACGTGAACCCGGCCAACCCCGTCATCGGTGTCCGGTCCTTCGGGGCCGATCCGCAGGCCGTGGCGGGTCTGGTCACCGCGCAGATCAGGGGCTACCGGAGCGCGGGCGTCGCCACCGCGGCCAAGCACTTCCCGGGCCACGGCGACACGACCGACGACAGCCATTACGCGTTGCCGACCATCCACCACACCCGCGAGCAGTGGACCGAGTTGGACGCCCCGCCGTTCCGGGCCGCGATCGCCGCCGGGGCCGCCTCGATCATGACGGCGCACATCGTCGTCCCCGCGCTCGATCCCAGCGAGGACCCGGCGACGCTCTCGCACCCCATCGTCACCGGCGTCCTGCGCGAACAGCTCGGCTACGACGGCGTGGTGATCACGGACGCGCTCGACATGAAGGGCGTCCGGCAGAAGTACGGTGACGACCGGGTGCCCGTCCTCGCTCTCAAGGCCGGTGTCGACCAGTTGCTCAATCCACCGGACCTCCGGCTCGCCCGGGACGCCGTGCTGGCCGCCGTCAGGAGCGGCGAGCTGACCGAGCGGCGGATCGAGGAGTCCGTGCTGCGGATCCTCGCGCTCAAGGACCGGCTGGGTCTGTTCCGCGATCCGTGTCCTCCGCGCGGGAGCGTGGACCGTACGGTCGGCACCCCGGCGCATCTGGCCACCGCCGACCGGATCGCGGAGGCGACCACGACCCTGCTGGTCAACAAGCGGGGGCTGCTGCCGCTCAGCCGGAGCCGGGAGCGGAATCTGCTGGTCGTCGGCGCCGAAGCGGCCTCGCCCTCGGGCACCACCGGCCCGCCGGTCACCGTACTGGCCACCGCCCTGACCGAGTTGGGCTTCACCGTCACCGCGCTGGCCACCGGCACGGCACCGACCGCGGCGCGGATCGACGAGGCGGTGGCGGGCGCGCGCGGCAAGGACGCGGTGGTCGTGGCCACGTACAACGTCACGGCGGCCAGTGCGCAGCGCACGCTGGTGAGCGCGCTGGCCGCGACCGGTGTGCCGGTCGTGACGCTGGCCGTCCGCAATCCCTATGACATCGCCCAGTTGTCCGGGGTCACGGCCTCCCTCGCCGCGTACTCCTGGACAGATGTGGAGGTGCGGGCCGCCGCCCGGGTCATCGCGGGCCGGGCCCGGCCACGGGGTCGGCTTCCCGTGCCGGTGCGGCGCGCGGACGACCCGGCACGGGTGCTGTACCCGATGGGACACGGGTTGACGTACTGACCGCGCTCACGCGCAGAGCACATGACGCTGCCCACCGACCGCTGCCCACCGTCGTCCGTTCCCCACCGGCCCACCCGGCACACCGACCCACCGCCGCACTCGGCCAACGCCCAACGCCCACCGCCCGTCGTCCACCGGCTCACGGCGAGCGGCGGACGACGGGCGGTGGCAGAGCGGGGGCTCACGCGGCGGTCACGGCCGCAGCGTGTTCCGGCGGTCCAGCTTCTGCTTGTCCAGTTCGGCGTCGAACTTCGCCAGCGGCTTCGCCCGCGTCTCGTCCTTCTCCACGGCGGCCGGGGCGACGCCCGCCCACTCCAGGATCCGCGCCGTCGCCTTCGCCCGCTGCTCGGGGACGAGTCCGGCGACATTGGCGCCGTGGTTGGCGCCCGGCGCGACATACACGTAGCTGTCGCGCGCGCCGTGGCCCAGGCGGAACTGCTTGGAGCCCCACGGGTCGTTCTGCCCGTACACGAACAGCATGCGGTTCGCGTGGTGGCGGACCCAGTTGTCGACGTCCGGCATCACGCGCGGGTCGAACTTCATCGGGATCTCTTTGGGCACGAAGCTGCGCGGCGGCTGGTAGCCGTAGCGGCTCAGCTCGGCCAGCTTCGGCTGCTTGATGGTGGGCCAGCCCAGCTGGGTGCCCGCCTGGTAGTAGTACGGCGTGTACGTCGCCAGGCTCTGGTCCGTGGGCGCGGAGAAGCCGGAGATGGCGTCGACGCTGTCGTAGATGACGTCGTCGGACGCGGTGGCCGGCGGGATGCTGTCGCAGTCGTCGAGGCGACCGTACTGCCAGAAGGCCCAGGCGTAGTCGAGCACGACGGCCTCGTACGCCTTGTCGAACGAGCCGATGGTGTCGAAGGTGGCGCCCTCGGCCTCCGCCCACTCCTGGTACTTCTTCTTCAGCGGTACACGGCGGATGAGCGCCTCACGCTGCACGGCGGTGAGCTTGTCGCGGCACTCCTCGGTGCCGACGGTCTCGAAGAAGCGGTCGTACGCCGAGTTGTCGCCGTTCGCGACACCGTTGGGCGCGACGTACGCGACGACGCCGTCCATGTCGCGCGGGTAGAAGCGCTCGTAGTAGGTGGCGGTCATGCCGCCCTTGGAGCCGCCGGTGGCGAGCCAGTTCTCGCTGTAGATCTTCTTCAGCGCGGTGAAGACGCGGTGCTGGTCAGTGGCCGCCTGCCAGATGTCCAGCTTGGACCAGTCGGCGGGCTGGGGGCGGGACGGGGTGAAGAAGCGGTACTCCAGCGATACCTGATTGCCGTCGACGATCCGGGTCGGCTCGCTGCGGCTGGGGCTGGTGGAGACGTTGTAGCCGCTGGTGAAGAAGACCGTGGGGCGGCTGGTGTCCTTGTGCAGCAGCGTGATGCGCTGCTGGAAGGTGCCCTTGGAGGGGCGCCGGTGATCGACCGGCTGGGTGTAGTTGAGAACGAAGTAGCGGTAGCCGTCGTACGGCTTCTCCTGAATCAGACTCATCCCCGGGATCGCGAGGATTCTGTCCTTGATATCAGTGGTGTCGTTGGTGTCGACGGTGTCGGTGGCGGTCTGCTGGTCCGCACTCCGATCGGCGGCGGTGGCCGCACCTGCGGTGGCCACCGTGCCTATCAGCAGCACCAGCGACAGCACCCATCTCAGCGCCTTGCCCATTCACGCTCCCTGTGTTCATGACAGACGCCGTGAACCTAACCGGGCCACCGGGGGGACCGCCAGTCCCCAGGGCCGTTGGAGCGCGTTTCTCAGCAGAGTATCCAGCCGGTCGAGACGGACGTGCCCGACACCGAACCGGTCGCCCGCACGCACCGGTTCAGGGCGTGCACCGTGACCGGGCCCGCCTGCCGCGTGAACTGTCCACGGTCCAGCACCGGGTTGCCGCCACGCGACTGAAGGCTGATCGACATGGAGCGCTTCTTGCCCGGTTTCTTCGCGACGGTGACCGCGCAGGCGTAGTCGCGGCCCTTGTAGACGCGCACCTCACCGGTGGAGAAGGGTACGGTCCGCAGCGGTCGCCCCGAACAGACCGAGGCCGCGCGGGCGGCCGGAGCACCCGGGTCGGCCACCAGGGCGCCGGCGGCGATCAGGATCGCGAAACCGTACGCCAGCGCCCCCTTGCCCGCGGCCACCACCCCGGCTCCGGCCCCGGCCCTCGCTCCGGTCTTGACCCCGGCTTCGCCACTGGATCCGGCTACCGTCCCGATTCCGGTTCCAGCCCACCCGAACAAAGCTTCCCTCCCTGGCGTTCTTTGCGTACATACGTACGACGCCTGTGGCCGGAGGATGGTTGCGACGCTTCCTCTTCCGCTCCGGGATCCGGCGCCCGCGCACCGCCGTCTCACCTCGCCACAGCCGCCTCTTCGGCCTCGCCGTCACCGATGAAGCTGCGCCACAGCGCGGCGTACCGGCCGTCCAGCGCGAGCAGTTCCTCGTGCGTACCGTCCTCCACGACCCGCCCGTGGTCCATCACGACGACGCGGTCGGCGCGCGCCGCGGTCGTCAGCCGGTGCGCGACGACGAGGGTGGTACGCCGGCCGACCAGCCGATCGGTGGCCTGGTTGACGAGCGCCTCGGTCGCCAGGTCCAGCGCCGCGGTCGCCTCGTCGAGCAGCAGTATGTCCGGATCGACCAGTTCGGCGCGGGCGAGGGCGATCAGCTGGCGCTGCCCCGCCGAGAGGTTGCGGCCGCGTTCGGCGACCTCGTGCAGATAACCGCCGTCGAGCGTGGCGATCATCTCGTGCGCGCCGACCGCCCGCGCCGCCGCCTCCACCCGGGCATCGCTCGCCTCGGGATTCCCGTAGGAGATGGCGTCACGGACCGTACCGGCGAAGAGATACGGCTCCTGCGGTACGACGCCGAGCCGGTGGCGGTACGCGGCGAGGTCCAGCTCACGCAGGTCCGTACCGTCCGCCCGCACCCGGCCGGTGGTCGGGTCGTAGTACCGCGCGACCAGTTTGACGAGGGTGGACTTGCCCGCGCCGGTCTCGCCCACGAAGGCGACGGTCTGACCGGCCTCGATCCGCAGGTCGATCCCGGTGAGCGCGTTGCCCTCGCCCCCCGCGTTCCCCTGGCTGTTCCCCTGGCTGTTCTCCTGGCTCCCCGCGCCTCCGTCGCTCCCGGCGCTCCCGGCGCTCCCCGCACTCCCGTCACTTCCGTCACTTCCGTACGCGAAGTGCACGTTCTCGAAGAGGATCTCGCCGCGCAGGGATCCCACGTCCAACGGCTTCTCCGCCGCACGGGTCGAGGTGCGCTCGCGCAGCAGTTCCTGCACGCGACCGAGCGAGACGGTCGCCTGCTGGTAGCCGTCGAAGACCTGGGAGAGCTGCTGCACGGGTGCGAAGAACAGGTCGATGTAGAGGAGGTAGGCGACCAGCGCGCCGGTCGTCAACGTGCCGGCCTCCACCCGTCCCGCGCCGACGATCAGCACGGCGGCGGCGGCCACCGAGGACAGCAGCTGGACGAAGGGGAAGTAGACCGAGATCAGCCACTGCCCGCGCACCCGGGCCGCACGGTAGTGGTCGCTGCGGGCGGCGAACCGCTCGGCGCCGTCCTGCTCGCGCCGGAACGCCTGCACGATCCGCAGCCCGGAGACGGACTCCTGGAGATCGGCGTTGACCGCGCCGACGCGCTCACGGGCCAGTTCGTACGCCTGGACGCTCTTGCGACGGAAGAAGACCGTACCGATGATCAGCACGGGCAGTGTCGCGAAGACGACCAGGGCCAGTTGTACGTCGATGACGACCAGTACCACCAGGATGCCCGCGAAGGTCACGACGGAGACGAACGCGGTGACGAGTCCGGTCTGGAGGAACGACGACAGCGCGTCGATGTCGGTCGTCATCCGCGTCATGATGCGCCCGGTCAGCTCGCGCTCGTAGTAGTCGAGTCCGAGCCGCTGGAGCTGCGCGAAGATCTTGAGCCGCAGTGCGTACAGGACGCGCTCACCGGTACGGCCGGTCTTGCGCGTCTCGCCGATCTGCGCGGCCCACTGGACGAAGACGACGAGCAGGCCCAGCGCGGCGGCCGCCCACACCGCGCCGAGCGCGAGGCGCTCCACGCCCTCGTCGATGCCGTGCCGGATGAGGACCGGCAGCAGGAGGCCCGCGCCCGCGTCGACGGCGACGAGCGACAGGCTGAGCAGCAGCGGCAGCCCGAACCCGCGCAGCAGCCTGCGCAGCCCGTACGACTCCTCGGCGGCGACCGCGCGGCGCTCGTCGACGGCGGGGGTGTCGGTGGCCGGGGGCAGCGCCTCGACCAGGGCCAGCATCTCGGGGGTGGAGCCGGAAACGGAACCAGAACCGGAACCGGAACCCGAAGGGGAGCCGGAGCCCGAAGGGGCACGGGAAGCGGGATCGGGGCTCGCACCGGAAGTGGCTACGGAAGCTGTTCCGGAAGCGACGCCGGGCGCGGAGGAGCCGTCCTCGCGTCGTTCGCCTGGATACCGTTCTCCGGGACATCGCTCGCCAGGACATCCCTCGTCGCGTCCCCACAGGGCCGGGGTCACTCCGCGCTCGGCGTCGAACTCGGCGTCCATCTCCTGCTGGAGCGCGCGGGCCTGCGCCACCGACTCGCTCGACGTGTCGTCCCGCGCCGCCGCCGCGAGCGGGGTGTGGCCGGGCGAGACGCCGTCCAGCTCGCCCGGCTCGGTCAGCAGCCGCCGGTAGAGAGCGGACCGTTCCCGCAGTTCGTCGTGGGTGCCGATGTCGGAGAGCCGGCCGCCGTCCAGTACCGCGATACGGTCGGCCAGGCCGAGCGTGGAGCGGCGGTGGGCGATGAGCAGCGTGGTGCGCCCGGCCATCACCGCCCGCAGCGCGTCGTGGATCTCGTGCTCCACCCGGGAGTCGACGGCGGAGGTGGCGTCGTCCAGCACGAGCAGCCGGGGGTCGGTGAGGATCGCCCGCGCCAGGGCGATGCGCTGGCGCTGCCCGCCGGAGAGCGTGAGGCCGTGCTCGCCGACCGTCGTGTCGTACCCGGCGGGGAGGTCGGTGATGAACTCGTGCGCCCGTGCGGCGCGGGTGGCGCGGAGGATCTCCTCCTCGGTGGCGTCCGGCTTTCCGTACGCGATGTTGGCGCGGATGGTGTCGGAGAAGAGGAAGCTGTCCTCCGGTACGAGTCCGATGGCGGCGCGCAGCGAGTGGAGCGTCAGCTCGCGCACGTCGTGGCCGCCGACGAGGACGGCGCCGCGCGAGACGTCGTAGAAGCGGGGCAGCAGGAGGGAGACGGTGGACTTGCCGCTGCCGGAGGCGCCGACGACGGCGACGGTCTCGCCGGGGCTCACCGTCAGCGAGAAGCCGTCGAGTACGGGTGAGCCGTCCTCGTAGGAGAACGCCACGTCGTCGAACTCGACCGACGCCTCGGCGTCCGCCGGCAGCTCCTTCGTCCCGTCCTGGAGGGTGGGCTCGGTGTCGATCAGCTCCAGCACCCGCTCCACTCCGGCGCGCGCCTGCTGGCCGACCGTCAGGACCATGGCGAGCATCCGGACCGGGCCGACGAGCTGGGCCAGATAGGTGGAGAAGGCGACAAAGGTGCCGAGTGTGATCTGTCCCCGGGTGGCCAGCCAGCCGCCGAGCGCCAGCATCGCGACCTGGCCGAGCGCGGGGACGGCCTGGAGGGCGGGTGTGTAGCGGGAGTTGAGCCTGATGGTGCGCAGCCGGGCGGCGAAGAGTTCGCGACCGGCTGTGCGGAGCTTGCCGGTCTCCTGCTCCTCCTGTCCGAAGCCCTTGACGACCCGGACTCCGGAGACCGCTCCGTCCACCACCCCGGCGACGGTGGCGGCCTGCGCCTGCGCGTACCAGGTGGCGGGGTGCAGCCTGGCGCGGCTGCGGCGGGCGATGAACCAGACGGCGGGGGCGACGGCCAGGGCGATCAGGGTCAGCGGCGGCGAGAGCCACGCCATGATGCCCAGCGAGATCAGGAACAGCAGGACGTTGCCGATGGTCATCGGCAACATGAAGAGCAGGCTCTGGATGAGCTGGAGGTCGCTGGTGGCACGGCCGATGACCTGTCCGGTGGACAGGGTGTCCTGGCGGCGGCCGTCGAGGCGGCCGATCGTCTCGTACATCTCCGTACGGAGGTCGTGCTGTACGTCGAGGGCGAGCCGGCCGCCGTAGTAGCGGCGGACGTAGGTCGCCGCGTAGACGGCGAGGGCGGCGACGAGCAGCAGGCCGGTCCAGACGAGGAGGGAGCGGCTGCCGTCGCCGATCACGTCGTCGATGACCACCTTGGTGATCAGCGGTACGAGGGCCATCACCGCCATGCCGACGAGCGAGGAGCCGAGGGCGAGCACCACATTGCGCCGGTACCGCCACGCGTATCCGGTCAGCCGTCGTGCCCAGCCTTGTTCGCCCGCCGCCACTGATGCCTCCTGATCGTCCCCGGCCGATCGCACTGATCTGCCGGAAGGCACCAACGCGGGTGGTTGCGGATTTCATCCCTCCGCAACAAATGCCGTCCTTCGGTCCTACGTCCTTCGGTCCTAGGTCTCGCGGCCAGGGCTGCGGCTCTACTTCCCGTCCGGGGTGGGCGGCATGGACTCGTACGAGGCGGACGGTGTGGTGAGGACCGGGACGGCGGTCTTGGCGACCGTCGGGTAGAGGCCCTTGTGGATTGCCTTCGCGACGGCCTGGATGGTGTTGACGCCGTCGTTCATCGTCTTGTTGTCGTGGGTGAGCACGGAGAGCGTGTAGTCGTGGCCCTTGCCGGTGAACGCGCCGATGCTGTGCACGCGCCAGCCGTGAGTGGAGCGCTGGAGCCAGCCGTTCTTGAGGTGGACCTTGGCGCTGGTGGGGGCGCCTGCCGGGACGCCCCAGCGCTGGGAGGGGACGACCTTGTTCATCCGGTCCAGCATGTACGCGCGCGACGCGTCGGTCAGGACGGTGTTCTTGGCGGTCACCAGGGAGAGCAGCTGCTTCTCGTCGTCGGCGGTGATCTGGGTCAGCCCCCAGTAGCCGCCGGTCCCTGGGACGGTGCGGGTCATCTTCGCGGCCTTGAGGAAGCCCTTGACCCTGGTGAGGCCCAACTGCTTCCAGAGCGTGCTGGTCGACGCGTTGTCCGACTTGGTGATCATCGCCGTGACCAGGTTCTTCTCGCTCGTCGTGAGGGCACGCCCGGTCTTCTGCGCGTCCCAGAGCAGGGTGGCCAGGACCGTGACCTTGACCACACTCGCCGAGTCGTACTGCTGCGTGGCGCGCAGCGTGCAGCGCGTGTTGGTGGTGCGGTCGTGGAGGGAGAGCGCGGTGGTGGACTTCCGGCCCTTGAGCGCGGCGGTGATGTCCTTGGACAGCTTGGCCGCGAGGCCCGCCTTGCCCGAGGTGCAGGCGACGGACGGGGTCGCGGCGGCGGCGGGTGCCGCCGTCGCGGCCAGCGGTACGAGTACGGCGCCGACGAGGGCGGCGGAGAGCACGCCCCGGGCACGCCGGGGTATTCGCTGGTCAGTCATGAAGAGTCCCGCCCCTGTTACGTCTGGCGCTACGGTCACAGCCGTACGCCCTTGACGGCGCACGCGCAGACATGATGCACGGGGAACGGAAAAGGTTGTATGGCGCCGGACACAACGCCGCATTCGTCACGTACGGCCGCGTCCGGCCACGGGTCAGCCGGGCGGCACCGGCCGACCGGGTGTGTCGCAGTCCACAGTCAGGCTATGGCGCAGCCCACAGCCAGGACGTGGCGGAGCCCACAGCCGCCCCGGAGCCGAGGTTCGTCAGCGCGCGGCGGCCGTGTTCGGGCGTCGGAGCCCGCGCTGACCGGCTCGGAGCGCGCCCTCAGGCGTCCAGATGGGTCGGGGCGAACATCTTGAGTACGGCGGGCAGCACCACGACCGAGGGCCCCGGCGCGGCCAGCGCCTTGGCGAGGTCGTCGCGCAGGCCCTCCGGGGTCGTGCGGACCGCCGGGACGCCGAAGGACTCGGCGAGCGCGACGAAGTCCGGCCGCGACAGCTCCGTCGCCTCGGCGGCGGAGGACTCGCCGAAGGCGTCGGTCATGTACGCGCGCAGGATGCCATAGCCGCCGTCGTCCACGATCAGCCAGGTCACCGGCAGATCGTACTGGCGGGCGGTGGCCAGCTCGGCGATCGAATACATCGCCCCGCCGTCGCCCGAGACGGCGAGCACCGGCTTCGTACGGTCGGCGGCGGCAGCGCCGAGCGCGGCAGGGAAGCCGTAACCGAGGCCGCCGGCGCCCTGGCCGGAGTGCATCGGGCCCGGCCAGGCCGACCAGGCCCAGTAGGCGAGGATCGTCATGTCCCAGAAGCTGGGGGACGCGGCGGGCAGCGCCTCGCGGACCGAGGCGAGCACCCGGCGCTCCAGCGCGAGGTCCTGGGCGGCGATCCGCTCCCGTACCTTCGCCAGCACCGTACGGACGGAGGCGGCCGCGTCCGGGTCGTGCCGCTCCTCGACCGAGTCCAGCAGCGCGGACAGCGCGTTCCGCGCGTCGGCGTGGATACCGAGGGCGGGGTGGTTGGACTCCAGCTTGCCGAGGTCCGCCTCGATCTGGATGACGCGGCCGCGCGGGCGGAAGGTGTGGTAGTTCGAGGAGAGTTCGCCGAGGCCGGAGCCGACCACCAGCAGGACGTCGGCGGCCTCCAGGAAGTCGGTGGTGTGCCGGTCCTCCAGCCAGGACTGGAGCGAGAGCGGGTGCTTCCAGGGGAAGGCGCCCTTGCCGCCGAAGGTGGTGACGACCGGCGCGTCCAGCTTCTCGGCGAGCGCGCGGAGCTTGCCGGCCGCGTCGGACCGTACGACCCCGCCGCCCGCGACGATCACCGGACGCTCGGCGTGCGACAGCGCGTGCGCCGCGACGGCGGTCAGCTCGGGGCGGGGCGGCAGCTCGCGCGGGGTGGCGTCCATGGCGGTGACGGGCGGCAGGGAGGTCTCGGCAAGCAGCACGTCCTGTGGGATCTCCACCCAGACCGGGCCGTGCGGAGCGGTCAGCGCGGACTCCCAGGCGGCGGCGATCGCGGACGGGATCTGCGAGGCGGCACGCACGGGGTGGACGGATTTGACGATGTCGCGGAAGGACGCCTGCTGATCGCGGAGTTCATGCAGGTAGCCGTGGCGTCCGCCGCCGAGACCGGCCGCCGGGACCTGGCTGGAGACGGCGAGGACGGGGGCCGAGGCCGCCGCCGACTCCTGGAGCGCGGCGAGGGCGGTGAGCGCGCCGGGACCGGTGGAGAGCAGCAGCGGGGCGACCTCGCCGGTGATCCGGCCGTACGCGTCGGCGGCGAACCCCGCGTTGTTCTCGACGCGCAGGCCGACGTAGTCGAGGGGGGAACGGCGCAGCGCGTCGAACATGCCGAGCGCGTGCTGTCCCGGCAGCCCGAAGACGGTGGTGGCGCCGAGGCCGTAGAGGGTCTCGACGACGAGGTCGCCGCCCGTGCGGCCGGGAGGAGGGTTGAGCGCGGCGGCCGTCTGCTCTGGGGTGAAGGGCGGGGTGTCGTGGTCGTGGTCGTGCATTACGCCGCTGTCCTTCCGTCGGCGCTCTCGCGGCCGGCCGCGATCTGGCGGGACATGATCGTCGTCAGCTCGTACGCCGTGTGGGAGGCGGCGACCGAGGTGATCTCCGCGTGATCGTACGCGGGCGCGACCTCCACGAGGTCGGCCGAGACGAGGTGGCAGGAGGCCAGCCCACGCAGGATCTCCAGCAGCTCGCGCGAGGTCAGCCCGCCGGCCTCGGGCGTGCCCGTGCCGGGCGCGTGCGCCGGGTCCAGCACGTCGATGTCGATGGAGATGTACAGCGGGCGGTCCCCGATGCGCTGCCGCAGCTGGTCGGCCACCTCGTCCACACCCCGGCGCATGACGTCGGCCGAGGTGACGATGCCGAAGCCCATCTTCGCGTCGTCGTCCAGGTCCCGCTTCCCGTACAGCGGGCCGCGCGTGCCCACGTGGGACAGGGCCTCCGTGTCGAGGATGCCCTCCTCGACGGCCCGGCGGAACGGGGTGCCGTGGGTGTATTCGGCGCCGAAGTAGGTGTCCCAGGTGTCCAGATGGGCGTCGAAGTGGAGCAGCGCGACCGGGCCGTGCCGCTTCGCGACCGAACGCAGCAGCGGAAGCGCGATGGTGTGGTCGCCGCCGAGGGTCATCAGCCGGGCGCCGGTCCCGAGCAGCTCGTCGGCCGCCGCCTCGACGGTCTCGACGGCCTCCTCTATATGGAACGGGTTGGCCGCGATGTCCCCGGCGTCCGCGACCTGCGCGAGCGCGAACGGCGAGGCGTCCTGCGCCGGGTTGTACGGACGCAGCAGCCGCGACGCCTCCCGGATCGCGTTCCCGCCGAAGCGGGCGCCGGGCCGGTAGGAGACCCCGGAGTCGAAGGGGACGCCGACGACGGCCACATCGGCGCGGCCCACCTCGTCGAGCCGGGGCAGCCTGGCGAACGTGGCCGGTCCCGCGTACCTGGGGACACGGGAGGAGTCGACAGGACCGCGCGGGCGGCTGTCGGGGGTGGCGTGTCCGTGTCCGTTGCTGCTCATCGTCGGGCCTCTCCGGGTGTCACTGGTGTTCCGATGTGTCGTGTGTGCCTGGTGCATCTGATGCGCCTGGCGTGTCCAGTGCATCTGATGCGCCTGGTCTGCCTGGCATGCATGGTGTGTCTGGCGTGCATGGTGTGTCTGGCGTGCATGGTGTGTCTGGCGTCTGTTGCGTCTCCGGCGTTCCGGTATCTCTGGTGCGGCTCCGCACTGCTTTGAGTCGCTCTGCTAAGAATGAACCAGACCACTGACAGCGGGCTTCTCGGGATCTCCCGGTCCGTCGTCCCCTGTGGAAAACTCCCCCGCGAGCCGTCGGCGCCACTCGGCCAGCACCGCCTCGTCCGTCGGCTTCGTCACCAGGCTGCCGATCAGATAAGCGACCAGGGAGGACAGCAGTCCATAGGAGATGGGCTCGTTGGCGAGGATGCCGTACCCGGCCATCAACCCGATGACGGCCCCACCACCGACGAGCACGGCGGCGAGCGCGCCGTACACCGTGCCGCGCTTCCAGAGCAGACCGCCCAGGATCGGTACGAGCAGCCCGCCGACGAGGAGGTTGTACGCGACGGTCAGCGCCTCGACGACGTTGTTCAGCGCGATCGCGATGACCACGACCCCGACGCCCATGGTGAGGATGAACAGACGGTTGCCCCTGACCTCGTCACCACCGGCCCCGCCCCCAGGCCGCTCCGCCGACGTCCGCCGGGGCCGCAGCCTCGACCAGATGTCGTTGTTCGCGACGGTCGCACAGGCGATCAGCGCGCCGGACGACGTCGACATCACGGCCGCGAGGGCGGCGGCCAGCACCAGTCCCCGTACGCCGATGGGCAGTTCGTCCTTGACGATGGTCGCGAACGCGTCGTCCTGACTGCCCAGATTCGGGTAGAGCACCTTCGCGGCCGTCCCGATCACCGCTCCGGCCAGCGCGTACACCAGGCAGTACGTACCGGCGACCGTGCCGCCCCAGCGCGCGACCTTGGCCCCGCGCGCGGTGAACACCCGCTGCCAGATGTCCTGTCCGATCAGCATCCCGAAGGTGTAGATGAGCACATAGGTAAAGATGGTCTCGCCGCCGATGCCGAACGGCGCGAAGTACTCCGTCGGAAGCTTGGCCCGCATCTCGCCGAAACCGCCCGCCTTGACCACCGCGATGGGCAGCAGGAGCAGCAGCACCCCGATGGTCTTGACGACGAACTGCACCATGTCCGTGAGCGTGATCGACCACATGCCGCCGAGCGTCGAGTACGCGACGACGATCGCCCCGCCCAGGATGATCGCCACGGTCCGGTGCAGGTCGAACAGCACGTCGAAAATCGTGGCGTAGGCGATGGTCGAGGTGACCGCGAGCATCAGCGTGTACGCCCACATCACCACGCCCGAGATGACCCCCGCCCGGCCGCCGTAGCGCAGATCGAGCATCTCGGAGACGGTGTAGACCTTCAGCCGGGCGATCCGCGCGGAGAAGAAGACCGAGAGGGCGAGCAGCCCGAGGCCGATGGTGAAGACCATCCAGGCGCCGGAGAGTCCGTACTTGTAGCCGAGGCCGACCCCGCCGATGGTGGAGGCGCCGCCCAGCACGATCGCCGCCATGGTGCCGGAGTACATCGCGGGCCCCAGACGGCGGCCCGCGACCAGGAAATCGCTCTTGGACTTGGCCCGGCGCATGCCCCACCAGCCCATGGCCAGCATGCCCACCAGATAGACGACGATCACCGCGTAATCGACAGCCATGGGCTTCTCCGTCCCGCTTCGCCCCTCACCAATGTGTGGGTCATGACGGTAGGTGGCCGGAAAGCGGCGCTGAAGTGTACGTTTCATCCATTCTTTCCGCCGCTGATGGATGGACCATCCATGCCGGACCCCGCCACGCCCCCGTCCGCTCCACCCACCCCGCCCACTCCGCCGGTCCCGCCCACCGCGCCGGTTCCGCTGGCGGCCCTCCTCGCGGACCGGGCCCTCGGGCTGCGCCCGATCGCCGGGCCCGACGACGCCGGATCGCGGTCCGTGCACTGGGTGCACACCTCGGAGATGGCCGATCCGTACCCGTATCTGCTCGGCGGCGAGCTGTTGCTGACCGCCGGTGTGCAGCTCACCGACGCGTCTGCCGACGAGTACGCGGCACGGGTGGTCGAGGCGGGCGCCGCCGCGCTGGGCTTCGGGGTGACGCCGGTGTACGACACGGTGCCGACCGCGCTGATCGAGGCGTGCGACCGGCACGGTCTGCCACTGCTGGAGGTCCCGCCGCACACCCGGTTCACGACGGTGGCGCGCGCGGTGTGGCGGCTGATGGCGGAGGCGCGCCACCGCGAACTGCGCCGGGTGACGGACGCGCAGCAGGGCCTGGCGTTCGCCGCCGCCCGCCCCGACCCGGTACCGGCCGTCCTGCGGCAGCTGGCGGTACGGCTGAACGGCCGCGCGGTGCTGTTCGCCCCGGACGGCGCGGAGCTGTACGTGACGGGCCGCACGCCGTCGCCCGGGGCGCGCACGGCGCTCGCCCGGCTGGCCCGGGTGGTGCGCACCGGTCCCGCACCTCGCGTCGGTCCCGCTCCGCACACCGGTCTCTCGCCCGACACCGGTCTCTCACCTCACACCGGCCCTGTCCCGCACGCCGGTCTCTCACCTCACACCGGCCACACTCCGCACGCCGGTCTCTCGCCTCACACCGGCCACACTCCGCACGCCGCCCCCGCCTCGGCGGCCCTCCCCACCTCGGCGTCCGCCCCCACCTCGGCGACCGCCCCCACCTCGGCGACCGACACCGTCGGCCGCTCCCACCTCGCCGCCTACGCGCTCGGCGGTGGCGGCGAGGGACTGGTCCTCGGAGTGGCCGCCGAGACCCGGGAGGCCGGGGACCACACCATCACCGGCGTCGCCGTCGTCCTGCTGTCCCTGCTCACCGCGCCCCACCAGAGCGCGGCGGAGGCCGGCCGCTCGGCGGCGCTGGTGCGGCTGCTGCTGGGCGGCGCCCCCGCCGAAGCCGCGCCCCTGCTCGGTCCCGGCCCCTGGACCGTCGTGCACGCGCGCGGGGGCGGCACCCCCTTCGCGGCGGGCGCGCTCGCGGCGTCGCTGGGCAGCGCGCTGGCCGACACGGACGGCGACACGGTCCGTATCCTCACCGACCGCGAGGTCACCGCCAGAACGGGCTGGACGCTCGGCGTCAGCACCCCGGCCGCCGCCGAGGACCTCGCCACCGCCGACACCCGTGCGCGGCGCGCCCTGCACCGCGCCGAGGCGACCCGTACTCCGCTCGTACGCCACCACGAGGCGGGCTTCGCCGACCTGTTCGCGCCCGACGAGGCAGCAGCGCACGCCCGCGCGCAGCTCGCCCCCCTCACCGGCCCCGGCGGCTCCCCCGCACTGGTCGAGACCCTGCGCACCTGGCTCTCCCTGCACGGCGGCTGGGACCGTACGGCCGTCGCCCTGTCCGTCCACCGCAACACGGTCCGCCAACGCATCGCCCGCTGCGCGTCCCTGCTGGACGCGGACCTGGACGACGCCGACGTACGGATGGAGCTGTGGTTCGCGCTGCGCCAGTTGTGACGGCTCGTGCGGGCGGCACTGTCAGCTCACCACCTCCCGCACACAGTCCCAAGTACGACATGGAACCGTCATTCCTGAAAGAATTCGAAAAGCACGTAAAGATTCACAACTACAATGGACCCAACGGGGCCCCACGGCTGGAGTTCGAAATCCCCGTGAGCAAGCTGAGTCGATTCAACGAATTAACTCAAAATCGAAGTTGGATTTCCATATTCGGAGGACCGGAATGACGTTCCAAAATCATCAGGAAATTGACGTTACCGTGGTCGCGGTCGCCCCGGTGGGGGCGCGGGTAGAAGTCAACGGCGAGGCCGGATTCATCGACCAGGTGAAGCATCCCTCCTGGTGGGACGAGAATATCGCGCCACCTCTGGTCGGGGACCAACTGCACGCGGTCGTGCTCGACGCGAGGCGGGAGCCACCTCGGTTCAGCGATCCGCACTCTTCGACAGCAGAGCGTTTACCACGACTTCCCGCGCCTCACCATCGGACTGGGGCCACTTCCAGTCCGACAGCAACTCTTTTCACTTTGTGCCACAGCGCCGAGTTCTCCGTCCTGGCCAACGGCCTGATCAACCGGCGCCGCCGCCCGCCGAGCCCCCCATCGCGCCACAGTGCGCTCCGCGCGCGCTGTGGCGCGCACAACCGCTCCGCGCCTCGTCGGACCCTGGACACCTGGCCGAACCCCCGGGTAACTTTGACTGAGCAAGCGCTTAGATCCGTAACCTGAGCCATCCATTGAACAACCCCGACGGCGAGCAACCACCTACGCGAGAGCGGCGGCGGGTTGGCCGCAAAGGAGACCGCACCGTGCGCCGTACCGTGTACAACGAGGACCACGAGGCGTTCCGGGAGACCATCCGCGCCTTCATCGAGGCGAAGGTCGTCCCCGTCCACGACGAGTGGTACGCGGCGGGCCAGGTGCCCCGCGAGTTCTACTACACCCTTGGTGAGCTGGGCATCTTCGGCATCGAGGTGCCCGAGGAGTACGGCGGCGCCGGCGAGGAGTCCTTCAAGTTCCAGGCGATCCTCTCCGAGGAAGTCGCGCGCGCGGGCGTCTCGTTCGGCGGGTCGAGCGTCCATGTCTCGCTCTGTCTGCCCTACCTCAAGGCGTACGCCACCGAGGAGCAGAAGAAGCGCTGGCTGCCGGACTTCATCAGCGGCCGGGCGATGTACGCGATCGCCATGACCGAGCCGGGCACCGGGTCGGATCTGGCCGGGATGAAGACCACCGCGAAGCTCTCCGAGGACGGCACGCACTACGTGCTGAACGGTGCGAAGACGTTCATCACCGGCGGCGTCCACGCGGACCGCGTCATCGTCTGCGCCCGTACCGCCGCATCATCGCCCGAGGACCGGCGTTTCGGGATATCGCTGCTGGTCGTGGATACGAAGTCGGCGGGATACGCGGTCGGGCGCAAGCTCGACAAGCTGGGGCTGCGGACCTCCGACACCGCCGAGCTGTCGTTCACCGACGTCAAGGTGCCGGTCGAGGACCTGCTCGGCGAGGAGAACAAGGGCTTCGCGTACCTGGGCCAGAACCTGCCGCAGGAGCGCCTCGGCATCGCCTTCGGCGCGTACGCGCAGGCTGCCGCGGCGGTCAGGTTCGCGCAGGCGTATGTGAAGGAGCGGACCGTCTTCGGGCAGAGCGTCGCGTCCTTCCAGAACACCAAGTTCGAGCTGGCGGCCTGCAAGGCCGAGGTGGACGCGGCGGAGGCCGTCGTGGACCGTGCGCTGGAGGCGCACGACCTGGGCGAGCTGTCGGCCGCCGAGGCCGCCTCCGCGAAGCTGTTCGCCACCGAGGTCGCGCACCGCGTCATCGACAAGTGCCTCCAGCTGCACGGCGGCTACGGCTACATGAACGAGTACCCGATCGCCCGGCTGTACGCGGACAACCGGGTCAACCGGATCTACGGCGGCACCAGCGAGGTCATGAAGATGATCATCGCCAAGTCGATGGGGCTGTAAAAGCCTGTCATGTCCCCCGACGACAGTCCCGACGCCCTTGAGGATCTCCTCGATCTGCTCGACCTGGAGCGGATCGAGGAGGACATCTTCCGCGGACCGAGCCGCTCCGCGATCGTCCCGCGCGTCTTCGGCGGCCAGGTGGCCGCCCAGGCGCTGGTGGCCGCGGGCCGTACGGTCGCGGCCGACCGTACGGCGCACTCCCTGCACGCGTACTTCCTGAGAGCGGGCGACCCGGACGCGCCGATCGTCTACACCGTGGACCGGATCAGGGACGGCCGTTCCTTCACCTCGCGCCGGGTCGTCGCGATCCAGCACGGGCAGCCGATCTTCCATCTCTCGGCGTCGTTCCACACGGACGAGGACGGTCTGGAGCACCAGTCGGAGATGCCGGCGGTGCCGGATCCTGAGACCTTGCCGACGGCCGCCGAGTCACTGCCGGAGTACGCCGGGGTCGTGGGCCAGGGCGTCGTGGACCGGCTGCTGAAGGCGCGGGCGGCGGTCGATCTGCGGTACGTGGACACGCCGCCGTACGGGAGCGTCGGGGAACGACGCGAGCCGCGTTCGCGGGTGTGGTTCCGTACCGCAGGGAAGCTCACGGACGATCCCCTGCTGCATCTGTGTCTGGCGACCTATGTCTCCGACATGACGCTGCTCGATCCGGTGCTGTTGGCCCACGGCAGGGGCGGCTGGATGACCGGGGACGTGGTGGGCGCGAGCCTGGACCACGCGATGTGGTTCCACCGGCCGTTCCGGGCGGACGAGTGGCTGCTGTACGACCAGATGTCGCCCACGTCCCACGGTGGACGCGGGCTGGGGCAGGCGCGGATCTTCACGCGGGACGGCAGGCTGGCGGTCTCCGTGGTCCAGGAGGGTGTGATCCGGGTACCGCACGAACCGCACGACGACTGACTCCGCCCGGCTGCGCCCGGCTGCGCCCGGCTCGGACGACCGGCTGCGCCCGGCTCGGACGCCCGGCTGCGACTGACTCGGACGACCGGCTCGGACGACCGGCTTCCGCTGACCCGGGCGGGCCCGGGAACGCGCTCACGAAGGTGCCCGTGACAGCCTCTGTGAAGGCTTACGGAGGCTACCGAGGCCCGTGGCGGGGCTCAGATCAGCCCGGCTTCGTTCAGCAGGTACGCGGTCATCGGGTCGTAGAAGCGCGGGTCCGTCACATGGTCGTCCAGCGGGACGGTCACCTGGAGCGTGCCCTCCGCCTCCGCGAGGAAGAGCGCCGGGTCGTTGCAGTCGGCGTAGCCGATGGAGTCCAGCCCGCGCTGGCCCGCACACCCCGCCCAGCCGTGGTCGGCGACCACCAGGTCGGGGTGGGGGCGGCCGTCCCGCTCCAGACCGTCCAGGATCGCCCGCATCGGCTCCGGGGAGTGAGTGTGCCAAAGGGTCGCGCCGCGCTCCAGCATCGCGACGTCGGCGAACTGGAAGACCATGCCCTCGTCCGCGGTGAGCCCGCCCGGAATCCGTACGATCTCGCACCCGGCCGCGCGCAGGGCGTCCGCCGTCTGCCGGTGGACATCGAGCAGGCCGCCAGGATGGCCGGTCGCGAACAGCACGCTCTCCCGGCCCGAGGCGGCCTTGCGCAGCCTGGCGGCCATCCGCTCCAGCGCGTCCACGGTCAGCTCGGGATCGATGGTGTCCTGGCCCGACCGGTGCTCCGGATCGTCGCTGACCCCGCATCTCTCGGCCATCACGGCGAGCACGTCCTGCTCGTCGGTCCAGCGGTCACCCAGCTCCAGGCCCAGCCAGTAGTGGCGGTCGCCGTTGGCGAGCTTGCGGTAGTGGGAGAGGTTGTTGTCGCGCGGCGTGGCGACGTTTCCCGCGATTCGGGTACGGACGAGGTGCTCGACGAGGGCGGCGCGGCTGGGTATGGACATGGTGCCCATTGTGCCGTCAGACGATGGCGGTGCGCCGGGCGTACCGGCAGCCGGACGCGCGGTACCGCCCATCCGCGGCGTGGCCGGTACCGAATACCCCCTTGGGGAGTGGTGCGCGGGCTCCCCGTACGTTGCTCGTAGTTCCTCATGTTCCGCGCGACTTGGGAGTGACCTGTGGCAGCATCACCCGACCTCGGCCGGCCGGTGGCGGACTTCGCCCTGCCGGGCGGTGTCCTCGACGGCGACACCTTCGTACGGCGGGACTACCGCCTGTCGGAACGGGGCGGCCATCCTCTGGTCCTCGCGTTCTACCCCGGCGACGACACGACCGTCTGCACCAAGCAGCTGTGCTCGTACTCCAGCGGTCTGGAGACCTTCACCGACCTCGGAGCCGAGGTGTGGGGGATCAGTCCGCAGGACGTCGACAGTCACGAGGCGTTCGCCCGTAAATACGATCTGCGGATTCCGCTGCTCGCCGACACCGACCGGTCCGTCGCACAGGCGTTCGGGATCGCGGCGCGTGGGATCGGGGTGCGCCGGTCGGTGTTCCTGATCGGTTCCGACGGGGCGCTGCACTGGAAGCACGTGGCGCTGCTCGGCGTGACGTTCCAGCCGGTGGAGACGCTGGCGCGCGAGCTGGCGGCGCTCAAGGCCGCCTGAGCCGAGCGCTCTCCCGTTCCAGGGGGCGCCTGCCGTGGGCCGAGGCCGGTGTCAGGCGCCTTCGCCGTCGGGGCGCCGGTCGCCGTCGCCGCCGCCATCGCGGTCCTCGCCGTCCGCGCCGCCGCCGCCATGGCGGTCCGCGCGGTCCGCGCGGTCCTCGCGGTCCTCGGCAAGCGCGGCGAACGCGCCGTGGGCGAGGCGGCGCAGCAGCGACTCGGTCGCCGCGCGCCCCGGCGTACCGCCGCCGTACGGGCCGAGGCGCGGGGTGGAGTTCAGCAGGCCGAAGACGGCGTGGACGGCGCCGCGCGCCCGCGCCTCCGGGACGTGCGGATACAGCTCCCGTACGACCGTGACCCACAGCTCGACGTACTGCCGCTGGAACTGGCGCACGAGCCTGCGGTCGCTGTCCCTCAGCCGGTCCAGCTCGCGGTCGTGGAGGGTGATCAGCGGGCGGTCGTCGAGGGCGAAGTCGATATGGCCGTCGATCAGCGCGGCGAGCAGGGCCGCCGGATCGCCGCCGGGGCCCGCTTCGCGCACCCGCAGCCTTCCGCCGTCCAGCAGTCGGCTGCTGATGCCGACCAGCAGTTCGGCGAGCATCGCCTCCTTGCCCGGGAAGTGCCGGTACAGACCGGGCCCGCTGATACCGACGGCGGCCCCTATCTCGTCCACGCCGACCCCGTGGAAGCCGCGCTCGGCGAAGAGGCGCGCCGCCTGTTTGAGGATCTGCTCACGGCGGGTCGGGGCCGCGGTCCTGGTGCTCATGGGAAATCATTCTAGACGGCGGGGTTAGCGAGCGTTAACGTGGAGATACTGAAGTTAACGATGACTAACTCCGCTGGGCCGGGAAGAGCCGGCCAGGCGGGCAGGCCAGGCGGACAGCTCCGGCCGACAGCGCCGGGCGGACAGCGCCGGGGCAGGCACGGCCATGCGGTCAAGGCCATGCGGGCAGGGCCGAGCGGACACGGCCATGCGGTCAAGGCCATGCGGGCAGGGCCGAGCGGAAAGACCGAACCGAAGAGAGACCGAAGGAAAGAGAGAGGGGCGGGGAGAGCGATGCGGCAGGCACCGGTGCTGGCGAGCACCGCCGATCCGGCGGCGAGTTCCTGGCGGGCCAACGAGGCGGCCCACGAGGAGCTGGCCGACGGGCTGCGCGCCCGGCTGGCGGCGGCGCGGCTGGGCGGTGGCGAGAAGGCCCGCGCGCGGCACACGGCGCGCGGGAAGCTGCTGCCGCGCGACCGGGTGGACACGCTGCTGGACCCCGGCTCCCCCTTCCTGGAGCTGGCACCGCTCGCGGCGGAGGGGATGTACGGAGGGGCGGCCCCGGCCGCCGGGGTGATCGCGGGGATCGGCCGGGTCAGCGGCCGGGAGTGCCTGGTGATCGCCAATGACGCCACGGTCAAGGGGGGCACGTATTACCCGCTGACGGTGAAGAAGCACCTCCGCGCCCAGGAGGTCGCCCTGGAGAACCGGCTGCCGTGCCTCTATCTGGTGGACTCCGGCGGGGCCTTCCTGCCGATGCAGGACGAGGTCTTCCCCGACCGGGACCACTTCGGGCGGATCTTCTACCACCAGGCCAGGATGTCCGGCGCGGGCATCCCCCAGATCGCCGCGGTGCTCGGTTCCTGCACGGCGGGCGGCGCGTACGTTCCGGCGATGAGCGACGAGGCCGTGATCGTGCGCGGCCAGGGGACGATCTTCCTGGGCGGGCCGCCGCTGGTGAAGGCCGCGACGGGCGAGGTCGTCACGGCGGAGGAGCTGGGCGGCGGCGAGGTCCACTCCCGTACGTCGGGGGTCACCGACCATCTCGCGGAGGACGACGCGCACGCGCTGCGGATCGTGCGCACGATCGTCTCCACGCTCCCGGAGCGCGGGGCGCCGCCCTGGTCCGTGGAGCCGGTGGAGGAGCCCAAGGCGGATCCGGCGGGGCTGTACGGGGTGGTGCCGGTCGACTCCCGTACGCCGTACGACGTGCGCGAGGTGATCGCCCGTGTGGTGGACGGCTCGCGGTTCGCCGAGTTCAAGGCCGAGTTCGGTACGACGCTGGTCACCGGCTTCGCGCGGATCCACGGCCATCCGGTCGGGATCGTCGCGAACAACGGCATCCTGTTCTCCGAGTCGGCCCAGAAGGGCGCGCACTTCATCGAGCTGTGCGACCAGCGCGGCGTCCCGCTGCTCTTCCTCCAGAACATCTCGGGCTTCATGGTCGGCCGGGACTACGAGGCGGGCGGCATCGCCAAGCACGGCGCGAAGATGGTCACGGCGGTGGCCTGCGCGCGCGTGCCGAAGCTGACGGTCGTGATCGGCGGCTCGTACGGCGCGGGCAACTACTCGATGTGCGGCCGGGCCTACTCCCCCCGCTTCCTGTGGATGTGGCCGAACGCCAAGATCTCGGTGATGGGCGGCGAGCAGGCCGCCTCCGTTCTCGCGACCGTCAAGCGCGACCAGATCGAGGGGCGCGGCGAGCAGTGGCCGGCCGAGGCCGAGGAGTCCTTCAAGGACCCGATCCGCGCGCAGTACGAGTCCCAGGGCAACGCCTACTACGCGACCGCGCGGCTCTGGGACGACGGGGTGATCGACCCGCTGGAGACCCGGCAGGTGGTGGGGCTGGCCCTGACGGCGTGCGCCAACGCCCCGCTGGGTGAGCCGGGCTTCGGCGTCTTCCGGATGTGAGAGCGGCCATGGGAGCGGGAGAGCGCCAGGCGGAGGGCCTTGGAGCAGGAGAGAGCCAGGGAGAGAGCCAGGGAGCGGGCCTTGGAGTGGGCCTTGGAGCGGGAGAGGGCCAGGGGAGCGGGAGAGTGAGGGCGGGAATGTTCGACACGGTTCTGGTCGCCAACCGCGGTGAGATCGCGGTCCGCGTCATCCGCACGCTGCGGGAGCTGGGCGTGCGCTCGGTGGCGGTGTTCAGCGACGCGGACGAGGACGCCCGGCATGTGCGGGAGGCCGACACGGCCGTCCGGATCGGCCCGGCCGCCGCGTCGGAGAGCTACCTCTCGATCGACCGGCTGCTGGCGGCGGCCGCCCGTACGGGCGCGGAGGCGGTCCACCCCGGCTACGGCTTCCTCGCGGAGAACGCGGCCTTCGCGCGGGCGTGCGCGGACGCGGGGCTGGTGTTCATCGGGCCGCCCGCCGCCGCCATCGAGCTGATGGGCGACAAGATCCGCGCCAAGGAATCGGTACGGGCGGCCGGGGTCCCGGTGGTGCCCGGCTCCTCGGGCAGCGGGCTGAGCGACGCCGAGCTGGCGGACGCGGCGGGCGCGCTCGGGATGCCGGTGCTGCTGAAGCCGTCGGCGGGCGGCGGCGGCAAGGGCATGCGGCTGGTGCGCTCCGAGTCGGTCCTGGCCGAGGAGATCGCGGCGGCCCGCCGAGAGGCGCGCTCCTCCTTCGGCGACGACACCCTCCTGGTGGAGCGGTGGGTGGACCGCCCGCGCCATATCGAGATCCAGGTCCTGGCGGACTCCTTCGGGAACGTGGTGCATCTGGGCGAGCGCGAGTGCTCGCTCCAGCGCCGGCATCAGAAGGTCGTCGAGGAGGCGCCGTCCGTCCTGCTGGACGGGGCGACCCGGGCGGCGATGGGCGAGGCGGCGGAGCGGGCGGCGCGCTCCTGCGGGTACGCGGGCGCGGGGACGGTCGAGTTCATCGTCCCGGGCCGGGACCCCGCGTCGTACTTCTTCATGGAGATGAACACCCGCCTCCAGGTCGAGCACCCCGTCACCGAACTGGTCACCGGCCTGGACCTGGTGGAGTGGCAACTGCGCGTCGCCGCCGGGGAGCGGCTCCCCTTCGCGCAGGACGACATCACCTTCACCGGCCACGCGGTGGAGGCCCGGCTGTGCGCCGAGGATCCGGCCCGCGACTTCCTGCCCTCGGGCGGTACGGTGCTGGCGCTGCGCGAGGCGGACGGCGCGGGCGTGCGGACGGACTCGGGGCTGGACGAGGGCACCGAGGTCGGCTCCCGGTACGACCCGATGCTCGCCAAGATCATCGCTCATGGGCCCGACCGGCCGACGGCTCTGCGCCGACTGCGCGCGGCCCTCGCCGAGACGGTCACCCTGGGCGTCCCGACCAACGCGGGGTTCCTGCGCCGACTGCTGGCCCATCCCTCGGTGGTCGCGGGCGACCTGGACACGGGGCTGGTCGAGCGCGAGGCGGCGGGGCTGGTGGACGGCGCGGTCCCGCCGGAGGTGTACGCGGCGGCGGCCGCGGTCCGTCAGGCGGGGCTGGCGCCGGTCCCGGCCGTCGCCCCGGGCGCGGGGTGGGTGGACCCCTTCTCCGTACCGAGCGGCTGGCGGCTGGGCGGCGAACCGCTTCCGGTGACGCACCGGTTGCGTATCGCGGGACATGAACCCGTCGCTCACCGGATGCGGCCGGAGGACCGGTTCCGGGTGGGGCCCGGCCGGGTCACCGTCACCGTGGACGGGGTGACGCACACCTTCCACCGGGCCGGTGACTGGCTCGGCAGGGACGGCGACAGCTGGCACGTCCAGGACCACGACCCCGTGGAGGCGGCGCTGCGCGGCGCGGCCGCGGGCGCGGGGGCCGGTTCGCTGACGGCGCCCATGCCGGGGACCGTCACCGTGGTGAAGGTGGCCGTCGGGGACGAGGTGACGGCCGGTCAGAGCCTGCTGGTCGTGGAGGCGATGAAGATGGAGCACGTCATCTCCGCGCCGGTCGCCGGCACCGTCAGCGAGCTGGACGTCACGCCTGGTTCGACGGTCGCCATGGACCAGGTGCTGGCCGTGGTCACCCCGGCGCCGACCGCCGCGGTCGGCGCGGTCGGCGCGGCTGCCGCCACCGATCTCATCGACCCCGGAGACACCGCCGCCACCGGCCCCGGGGGCATCGGCACCACCCACAGCGCCAGCACCACCAGCGCCGCCACCAGCGCCGTCCCGGAGGAGGGGTCATGACCGACGGGCTGCCCATGGCCGTCCCCGCGCCCGGACTGCCCTCCCGGGTCCGTATCCACGAGGTGGGCGCGCGGGACGGGCTGCAGAACGAGAAGGCGACCGTACCGACCGAGGTCAAGGCGGAGTTCATCCACCGGCTCGCGGACGCCGGGCTGACCACCATCGAGGCGACCAGCTTCGTGCACCCCAAGTGGGTGCCCCAACTGGCCGACGCCGAGGACCTCTTCCCGCTGCTCGGCGACCTGCCCGGCGTCGAGCTGCCCGTCCTCGTGCCGAACGCGCGCGGGCTGGAGCGCGCCCTCGCCCTCGGCGCCCGCCGGATCGCGGTGTTCGGCAGCGCCACCGAGTCGTTCGCGCGGGCCAATCTCAACCGGTCCGTGGACGAGTCGCTCGCCATGTTCGCGCCGGTGGTCGCGCGGGCCCGCGAGGAGGGCGTCCATGTCCGCGGCTATCTCTCCATGTGCTTCGGCGACCCGTGGGAGGGCCCGGTGCCGGTCGCGCAGGTCGTGCGGACCGCCGGGGCCCTGCTGGACATGGGGTGTGACGAGCTGAGCCTCGGCGACACCATCGGCGTCGCCACCCCCGGCCATGTGGCGGCTCTGCTCACCGGGCTGGCCGAGCGCGGCGTGGCGACCGGGGCGCTCGGGGTGCACTTCCACGACACCTACGGCCAGGCCCTCGCCAACACCCTGGTCGCCCTCCAGCACGGGGTGACCACCGTGGACGCCTCCGCGGGCGGCCTCGGTGGCTGCCCGTACGCGAAGAGCGCCACCGGGAACCTCGCCACCGAGGACCTCGTGTGGATGCTCGACGGCCTCGGTGTCGACACCGGGGTCGACCTCGGCCGGCTCACCGCCACCAGCCTCTGGCTGGCCGGGCGACTGGGCCGTCCCAGCCCGTCCCGTACCGTCCGCGCGCTGGCGCCGGATCAGGCGCAGTCCCCCGAGGAGTGACCCCCGCCATGTCCCTGGACCACCGGCTCTCCGCCGAACACGAAGAACTGCGCCGCACCGTGGAGCAGTTCGCCCGCGATGTGGTCGCGCCCAAGATCGGCGACTACTACGAACGGCACGAGTTCCCGTACGAGATCGTGCGGGAGATGGGGCGAATGGGGCTGTTCGGGCTGCCGTTCCCCGAGGAGTACGGCGGCATGGGCGGTGACTACCTCGCCCTCGGTATCGCCCTTGAGGAGCTGGCCCGGGTCGACTCCTCGGTGGCGATCACCCTGGAGGCGGGAGTATCGCTCGGCGCCATGCCGGTGTACCGCTTCGGTACGGAGGAGCAGAAGCGCGCCTGGCTGCCGAGCCTGTGTTCGGGCGAGCAGCTCGGCGCGTTCGGGCTGACCGAGCCCGACTGCGGCTCCGACGCGGGCGGCACCCGCACCACGGCCGTGCGGGACGGCGACACGTGGGTGATCAACGGCAGCAAGTGCTTCATCACCAACTCCGGTACGGACATCACCGGCCTGGTCACGGTCACGGCCGTCACCGGCCGCAAGGAGGACGGCCGCCCGGAGATCTCGGCGATCATCGTGCCGTCCGGCACGCCCGGCTTCACCGTCGGCGCCCCGTACTCCAAGGTCGGCTGGAACGCGTCGGACACCCGCGAGTTGTCCTTCACCGATGTCCGGGTCCCGCTGGCGAATCTGCTCGGTGCGCAGGGGCGCGGGTACGCGCAGTTCCTGCGCATCCTGGACGAGGGCCGGATCGCGATCTCCGCGCTGGCCACGGGGCTCGCCCAGGGATGCGTGGACGAGTCCGTCTCGTACGCGAAGGAGCGGCACGCCTTCGGCCGGCCGATCGGGGCCAACCAGGCCATCCAGTTCAAGATCGCCGACATGGAGACGCGCGCGCACATGGCGCGGATCGGCTGGCGGGACGCGGCCTCGCGGCTGACCCGGGGCGAGCCGTTCAAGAAGGAGGCCGCCATCGCGAAGCTCTATTCCTCGACGGTCGCCGTGGACAACGCCCGTGAGGCCACGCAGATCCACGGGGGCTACGGCTTCATGAACGAATATCCCGTGGCCAGGATGTGGCGGGACTCCAAGATCCTGGAGATCGGCGAGGGCACGAGCGAGGTCCAGCGGATGCTGATCGCGCGGGAGTTGGGCCTGACCGGCTGAGAGACGGGCGGGCGCCCCGGCGCCCGCCCCACCGGCGTCGGGCAGACCGGTCGGAGGCCCCCTGGGCGAGCGTGTGAGGTTAGGCTAACCTACCCTCCGAACCGCCCATCGACCGGACAACTGGACGCCCGGAGAGCTGATCACCATGCGCGAGCCCCGCGCCCCCTCCCCGACCGCCGACGCGGACGGCACGGCCGCCGAGCGGCCGCCCCGGACGGCCGGGGCGAAGCCGCACATCAGGGTCCTGACCGGCGCGACCGGCCAGGGCCTCTTCCACGTCTCCCGGGGTTCCTCCGAGGGCCCGAGCCGGGAGAACGCCGCCCCGCACGCCACCGTCCGGCACCGCGCGCCGCGATCCGCGTCGCCCCGGGAGCGACGGACCGCCGCCAGGGCGGGCGAGGTCCGGGTCGGCCAGACCCGGGCGGGCGAGGTCCGGGCGGACGAGACCCGGGCGGGCGAGACCCGGGCGGGCGAGGTCACCGCACGGACCACCGAGCCCCTCTTCCCGTACGACACGTGCGCCCCGATTCCTGACCATCCGGCCCAGGCCGTCGAGACCGCGAAGAAGGTCGGCTGACCCATGACGATCACTGAGACCGCCCCCCGGCAGACGGCCGCGGTGAAGCCCGCCGCCACCACCGCCGCCACTACCGTCCCCGCCGCCACCGCCGCAGCCACCACCTTCCCCGCCGCCACAGCAACTACCGGCACCGCCACCGGCACCTCCCCCTCCCCCGCCCC
>NZ_QQNA01000014.1 GCF_003346515.1 Streptomyces corynorhini | reverse complement strand
CGGAGGCGTGCGGCGTGACCGCGTCGCCTGCCGCCGTGGCCGTGTCCGCGCGTGTGCCCGTACCCGTGCCCATGGCCGTACCCGCAGCCGTGCCCGCGCCCGTCGCGGCCGGACGGCCGCTGGGCTCCGGACGGCCGGAGTGCTCCGGGTCCGCGCCCGTCGGAGCGTTCCCACCCCGAACGGTGTCGACTGCCTGCCGGGAGTCCATCACGTTCCCCCGCACCTGTGCGTCTTCTGGCAACACGGCCACTGCCTCCGCCCTACGAATCCAGCACATGTCCTGGCCGCTTTTCCGGCCGGATCCGACTGCCGCGCGGCCTGCGGGACAATCGATGGTTGCGATGCGCTGCCAGGGGGCGCCGCGATCGGCGGATGCGATGCGGTCGCCGGCCCCGACGCTTGTTCATCCTGGCGGCTGCCCGCAGGCGAGTCCCGCGGGCAGCTCTCGATCTAGGGAGACTTCTACTAGTTCGGCCCTGGTCAGCGACGTGCGGTCAGCGTCGGCGGTGCGGAATCATGTCGAGTCCGCCGCGGGGCTGGAGGGTGAAGTCGCTCGCGACCCGGTCCGGCGCGTCACCGACCGGTTCGAACTCCCAGTGCCGACTGAGCGTGGCGAGCGCCAAGACGCCCTCCATCTGGGCGAAGACGTTGCCGATGCACTGGCGGGGACCGGCGCCGAACGGCAGGTAGGCCAGCTTGGGGCGGCCCTGGGCGCGGGCGTGGCCGGCGAGCGGGTCGGCGTCGTCGGTGCCTTCCAGGAACCGCTGGGGGGCGAATCGTTCCGGCTCCGGCCACCACGTCTTGTCGCGGTGCAGGACGAACGGACTGACCATCACGGCGCTGTTGCGCGGGATGTGGTAGCCGTTGGCCGTGTAGTCCTCCAGGGCCCGGCGGACCAGCACCCAGGCCGGCGGGAAGAGGCGCAGCGCCTCCGAGTACACGGCGTCGGTGTAGGTCAGGCGGGGCAGGTCCTCGACCGTGGGCAGTCGGTCGCCGAGGACCTCGTCCAGCTCGGCGTGCATCTTCTCGCGGATCTCGGGGTTGGTGCCGAGCAGGTAGTAGGTCCACGTGAGGGAGCCGGAGGAGGTCTCGTGGCCCGCCATGAGGAGGGTCATGGCCTCGTCGCGGAGTTCCTCGTCGGTGAGGTGCTCGCCGGTGTCCGCGTCGGTGACGTGGAGCAGGACGGAGAGCAGGTCGTCGCCGTCGCCGGGGCCCTGCCGACGCTCGTCGATCATGCCGTAGACGATGTCGTCAACCGTCTTCAGACCGCGCTTGAACTTGCGGTTGGCGGGGAGCGGGAGGCGCAGCAGGACCTTGCCGATGGGGCTGAGTTCCCAGCGCAGCGGGCCGCCTTCGCGGGGGAAGGCGCTGCGGATGCTCTCGGCGGCCTCGCTCTCCAGGGACACGTCGAAGAGGGTGCGGGTGACCATGCCGAGGGCCAGCTCGTACATGGACTCGTGGAAGTTGAGGCGGACGCCGTCACGGAAGGTGCCGGAGAACTCGTCGGCGATGGAGGCGAAGGCGGTGCCGTATCCGGCGATCCGGCGGCGGTGGAACACCGGCTGGATGAGCCGGCGCTGGCGGCGGTGGTAGGTGCCGACGCTCGTCACCAGGCCCTTGCCGAGGACGCGTTCGAGGCTGGAGCCCCAGTCGTCGGGGCCGGGGCCGGTCTTTTCGGCGTCTTTGTCGAAGCGTCGGCTGGACGCGATGATGACGTCCTGCACGACATCGAAGTCGCTGACGAGGAAGGCGTCGCTCTTCCCCATCGGGACACGTACCAGGGGCCCGTGTTGGTCGCGCAGCGCGGAGAGGTAGCGCGGGATGTTCCTGGTGATGTCGCGCATATCCCTCAGCCGCAGGGGGCCCGGAACCGGGATGGATTCCGTCGGGGCGGGCGACTCGGGATTCAATTGCACATCGGTCACAGTGGTCTCCAGGATCGGCGGAGATGGACAAGTCGCAGGACGCCGTATCGGGAGTGAAGGGGTTGGTGGTGCTGCGACTACGTCAGGTAAAAGACGCGTACGAGTCTCGATCTGGTGGCAGACGCTAACAGCGCGTGGCCGAAAACCAGGCTGGATCACATGAGTTCTAGGGTTTTCCAGAGAGCCTGCGCGGGTGGTCCGCCCGTATCGTTGCGGAGGCGAACGCGAAAATGTGCGCCGGTGGACCGCGGCGGACCGCGCCCGTGCCGCGGTGCGGCGGCGGCCGGGCTCGCCGTTACGCACCGCCCCATCGAACGGAGAGCGCATGACCAGCGGCGGCACGACTCTTCCGGAGCAGTCTTCCTCCGGCCCGGGGGGCGATCGCGGGTCCGGACGCGACTCCGACAGCTCCGATTCCGGGCCTTCCATGCTGGTGACGATGCTGGTGGACGTCGCCGCGCCGATCGGGCTCTACTACGGGCTGACGGCGTTCGGGGTGAGCGACTTGATCGCCCTGATGGCCGGGGCGGTGGTGCCCGCGCTGGCGACGCTCATCCGGTTCGCGCGGACGCGGCGCATCGACATGCTGGGCGTGTTCGTGACGTCGATGCTGGTGCTGAGCCTGATCGTCTCCGCGACGGGTGGCAGCGTGCGGCTGCTGCTGGTCAGGGACGGCTGGCTGACCGGCGTCGCGGGGCTGGGCTTCCTGATGTCGCTGCGCGCGCGGCGTCCGTTGGCGTTCGGTTTCTCGCGACGGCTGCTCGAACGTCGGACCGCGGGCAATCGGAACTGGGACGACCTGTGGGAGGAGAACGCGCGGTTCCGGCGGATCTGGCAGATCACCACGGTGATCTGGGGGTTCGGTCTGCTGGTCGACATGGGCGTGCGGACTCTCATGGCGTACACGTTGCCGGTGCATCTGGTGCCGGCGCTCAACGGAGCGCAGTACGGCGTGTTCATGGTGCTGATGTTGGTGATCGTGAACGTGTATCACGCGCGGGCGGGCCTGTGGGAGATTCTCTCGCCGCCGGAGGACGAACGTTCCGGGCGGGACGAACACTCCGGGCGGGACGAACGTTCCGGGCATGACGGGGTCACGGGGAGTGACCGAGGTACGGGGAGCGACGACAAACGCACGGCGCGCTGACCGGTCCACGCGGTCCCCGTGGTCCACGCGGGTCCGGCTGTCCGCGGGGTGTCCGGGGGGTGTCCGGGGGACGGCAGTCGCCGCCGGACGTGCCACGCCCCGCCGCACATGTCGTGCGGCGGGGCGGTGCGGATGCCGGGCCGGACGTCCGGCCCGCGGATCGGTTGCGCCGTATCGCTTGCGTAGGGTCGGTTGCGCCGTATCGGTTCTGCAGGGTCGGTATGCGCTGTGCAGGGTCGGTATCGGTCACGTAGGGTCAGATCGGTTACGTAGGGTCGGTCACGCCGGGTCGATGCGGGAGACGCTGCCGGCGATGTCGAGGACATACAGCTCGCCCTTGCCGTCCTGTACGAACGAGATGACCTGGCCGCCGCTGACTCCGAGGTCGCTCTCGCCCGTCACCTCGCCGTTCGCCATGCGCAGAGCACGGACGGTGCCGTCGCAGTAGTCGCTGAACAGGTACTGCCCCTTCAGCTCCGGGATGGCCTCGCCCCGGTAGACGTAGCCGCCGGTCACCGAGCAGCCCAGGCCGCCGCGGCCGTACTCGTGGACCGGCGGTACGTGGTTCGCGGGCTCGGTGCCGCCCCGGAAGGGGTGGTTGCCCTCCATCTGGGACCAGCCGTAGTTCTCGCCGCCCTCGCTGTCCGCCGGGGCCCAGTCGATCTCTTCCCAGTCGTTCTGGCCGACGTCGCCGATCAGCAGGTCGCCCGTGCCCGTGTCGAAGGAGAAGCGCCACGGGTTGCGCAGCCCGTACGCCCAGATCTCGTCCTTCGCGTTCGGGTCGTCCACGAACGGGTTGTCCGCAGGGATCCCGTACGGCTCGCCGCCGCTCGGGTCGATGCGCAGCAGCTTGCCGAGCAGTGTGTCCAGACCCTGCCCGTTGCCGTGCGGGTCGCCGCCGGAGCCGCCGTCGCCGAAGGCGATATAGAGGTAGCCGTCGGGGCCGAACCGGATGTCGCCGCCGTTGTGGTTGGAGTACGGCTGCGTCTGGGTGAGAACGGTGCGCCGGGTGTCCGGCTGAATCTCGCCGTCCCGTACGGCGAATTCGTCGAGGGTGCTGGTGCCTTCGCGGTTCGTGAACGAGATGTAGAAGTGTGCGAACTCCTTGTCGAACGCGACGCCGAGCAGGCCGCGTTCACCGTCGACGGAGGTCTCGTCGGATATGTCGAGGACGGGTTCGCCGAGCCCCTGATCGTCCAGAACGCGGACGGTACCGGCGCGTTCGGCTATCCATACCGTGTCTCCGGGACCGGCCGCGCCCGCGATGGGATTCTGGGCTCTGGCCACTTCTTTGAGCGTGATCTCCGCCGATCCGCGTGGGGCGGTCGGTTCGTCGGCGGACGCTGTGGTTAAGGCGAGGGAAGCGACGAGGCAGACGGTGCCGATGATCGCCGAGCTTCTCGTGCGCAGTTTCACCGTGACCTCCTGGAGGCGGCGAATAGGGGTGACCCGGCTGCTGGGGGCAGAGTTGTACGGGTGTCGCCCGCGCCAGCACGCAACCTGGGTGGGGGGAATGTGTGCCACTGGCTACGCCTGAGCCTACAGGGGCAGGAGCGTCGGGCGTAGACCAACGCGCCCTCTGTATCGCCGTGTTGGGCTCACCGGGCCGCCTTCCCCGGCATCCGCCCGCCATGCCTGCCGCCCGGACGGAAATGCGTCCGCACGGCGCGCGGATCTCCGTCGGCATGAACGGATTCCCCACTCTCGTACATCCGTATTATTTATGGATTCCCTGTCCCGCCCGAGGCTTGATGTGCCGCTTCCTCGGGCGGAACTCGCATCACCAGGACTCCAGGAATTTCACATTCCGCGAGCCGAGCCACCGTCTCGGATTCCCCCTCTTCCCCTCCGCCCCTGGAGGAACTCGCGCGTCGACAAGGAATAGACGGACAAGGGGGAAATCCGTCAACCCGCACGGTCGACGTTTTCAGGACTTTACCTGTCGAAAGAATCGGGAAATCGTTCTTCCATATCTACGATCGTCAGCTATGACCGACACACCACGGGACAACTCCGCCACCCGTGCGCGCTGGCAGACGTGCCTGAAGCTCGCCCGAGAACTCCTCCTCGTCGGCCCGGACGGCGAGGATCTCAAACTCGGTTATCTCCGTACCCTGATAGACACGGGCCGCCTCGGCACCACCCACCACCCGCGCAAGAAGATCCTCGTCGTCGGCGCCGGTATCACCGGCCTCGTCGCCGGCCGTCTGCTCAAGGACGCCGGTCACGACGTCACCATCATCGAGGCCAACGCCGACCGCGTCGGCGGGCGTGTCAAGACGTTCCGGACGACCAAGCACCACCAGCCCTTCGGCGACGCCGCCCAGTACGCCGAGGCCGGGGCGATGCGACTGCCCGACTTCCATCCGCTCGTCCTCGCCCTCGTCGACCGGCTCGGGCTCGGCCGCCGCCAGTTCTACAACGTGGACGTGGCCCCCGGCACCGGCAGCGGCCCCGACGTTCCCGTCCCCCCGGTGACGTACACCTCCTTCTCCGGCGGGACATGGACCTACGGCGACGCCAGCCCCGACTTCCGCGAGCCCGACAAGCGGGGCAACTCCTGGATCCGCGCCAACCGCGTCCAGGTGCGGCGGGCCGAGTACGCCACCGGTCCCGAACGGCTCAACGAGGGATTCCATCTGACCGCCGACGAAGTCCGCTCCCCCGTCGTGAAGATGGTCGACGACGCGCTGGAGAGCGTGCGCGACTACTACTCCGACGTCGTCGACGGCAAGCGCGTCAACAAGCCGTTCGACGCGTGGGTCGAGGGCTGGGCCCGGGTGATCCATGACTTCGACGGCTACTCCATGGGCGGCTTCCTGCGCGACCACGCCGGGCTCAGCGACGAGGCGATCGAGGCCGTCGGAACGCTGGAGAACATGTCCTCACGGCTGCATCTCTCCTTCTTCCACAGCTTCCTGAGCCGCAGCGACATCAACCCGGCCGTGCGCTACTGGGAGATACCCGGCGGCAGTTGGCGGCTGCCGCACGCCCTCCACGAGGGCCTGCGCGACGAGGTACGGCTCGGCCACCGCATGATCCGCCTCGAATACCACGACCCCAGCCGCGACGCCGACCCCGAGGGCACCGGCGCCGTCGGGCCCGACGGCTGGGGGGTGGCCGTACAGACCGTCGCCGAGAACGACCCACGGGCCGCGCCGCGCCTGTGGACCGCGGACCTGGCGATCGTCACCATCCCGTTCTCCGCCCTGCGCTTCGTGGAGATCGTCCCCTCCATGTCGTACAAGAAGCGCCGCGCCATCATCGAGACCCACTACGACCAGGCCACCAAGGTGCTGCTGGAGTTCAGCCACCGGTGGTGGGAGTTCACCGAGGACGACTGGCGCGAGGAGCTGGAGCGCGTGGCACCGGGCGTCTACGAGAGCTACCGGCTCGACGCCGAGGCAGACCCCGCTCCCGCGCCCGGACCGGCCACGACGGACACCGGCCTGCTGGGCGCCGTAGTCAAGGACACCGGCCTGCTGGGCGCCGCGGTCAAGGACAGCGGCGTCACCGAGGAGATGCGGCAGCTCAACAGCACCATGCCGCTGCGCGGCCCCGCCGTACGCCCCGCCACCGGCTGCTTCGGCGGTGGCTCCGCCGCCGACAACCCCAACCGGTTCATGTACTACCCCTCGCACCGGGTCGACGGCAGCACCGGCGGCGTCGTCCTCGCCGCGTACTGCTGGTCCGACGACGCCGCGCGCTGGGACTCCATGCGGAACGCGGAACGCTACGTCTACGCCCTGCGCAACCTCCAGGCCCTGCACGGCCGGCGCATCGAGGTGTTCTTCACCGGACGGGGCGCCACCAAGAGCTGGGCACGCGACCCGTACGCATTCGGCGAGGCCGCCACGTACACCGCGCACCAGATGACCAGCTTCCACCTGGACGTCCCCCGGCCCGAAGGCCCCGTGCACTTCGCCGGGGAACACACCTCGCTCAAACACGCCTGGATCGAGGGCGCCCTGGAGAGCGCCGTGCGCGCCGCCCTCGCCGTCCATCAGGCCCCGCCGGTCACCACGCCCGCCACGGACGAGGAGGGCCGGTCATGACCGCGATCACCCCCCGGTGCACCGTCGCACGCTACCTGGCCCTGCGCCTGGCGGAGCTGGGCATCACCCATCTGTTCGGCGTCCCGGGCAACCATCTCGGCCCGTTCCTGACCACCCTGCGGGCCGAGGGCGACATCCAGTGGGTCGGCACTCCCACCGAGGGCGGCGCGGGCCAGGCGGCCGACGCCTACGCCCGTGTCCACGGGGTCGGCGCCGCCGCCGTCACCTACAGCGTCGGCGCCTTCAACCTGCTCAACGCCTGCGGCGGCGCCTACGTCGAGCGCGTACCGCTCGTCGCCGTCAACGCGTCCCCGCCCTACGAACAGTGGCAGAACTACCGCGCCATCGGCATGCTCACCTCACACATGAGCCCCCGCGCCGAGAGCAACCTGGACGTCTACCGGCAGGTCACCGCGGCTGCCGAGGTGATATCCAACCCTGGCCTCGCCCCGGGACAGATCGACGCCGCGCTCACCGCGTGCCTCTCCGAGCGCAGGCCCGTCTATCTGGAGGTCATGGAGGACCTGTGGGACCAGCCCTGTCCCGAACCCGGGGAGCCGGTCCTGTGCCGCGAGCGCCCCTTCGGCCCGCGCGACCAACCCATGCTGGACCGCGCCGTGGACGCGATCATGACCCTGATCGAGGAGCACCCAGGACCGGACGGCGGTCCGCGCCCGGTCGTGTGGGCCGGCGAGGAGATCGACCGGTTCCGGCTGGGCGGGCAGCTCACCGATCTGGTGCAGGCCACCGGAGTGCCGTTCTGCACCACCGTCGGCGCCAAAGCCGTCGTCGACGAGGACCTGTCGCAGTTCCACGGTGTCTACAACGGCAGGGCCAGCCACCCGGACGTGCACCGGATCTTCAAGGAGTGGGCCACCTGCCGGATCGGTCTCGGGGCCTGGTCCACATCGAAGAACCTCGGCGGCGACCA
Organism: Streptomyces corynorhini; assembly: GCF_003346515.1. Taxonomy (GTDB): domain Bacteria; phylum Actinomycetota; class Actinomycetes; order Streptomycetales; family Streptomycetaceae; genus Streptomyces; species Streptomyces corynorhini. Next base: position 10,178 of record NZ_QQNA01000014.1, on the reverse strand, counting down.
GTACATCGGCGACGACTGGGTGATGGCCGCGAACGGCGGCGTCAGTGTCGGCACCTCCTACTTCCCCGACGTCCAGCTCGCCCGGCTCCTGCCCGCGTTGCAGGACGCGCTGACCGACCGCTACGGCTCCGGGGCCTTCGACGCCGACTACTACGCCGAGGCGCACACACACCACGGCGCGCCCGCCGGCCGGCCCGCCGGGCTTGAGCAGCACCGCGCCTCGCTGCGCACCGGCACGGCGCCGCCGTCCCGGAAGGCCGAACGGCTCACCTACGACGGCCTGTTCGACCGGATCAACGGCTTCCTGGCCGGGCAGACCCGGCAGAGCTGGACGGTCGTCTCCGACGCCGCGTTCTCGCTCATCGGCTCGATGAATCTGTCACTGCCCGCCGGCGCGTTCCTGTCGCAGATCAGCTGGCTGTCCATCGGCTGGTCGGTCGGCGCGGCCACCGGCGCCGCGCTCGCGCCCGAGCGCGGGAACGCCCGGCCGATGGTGTTCGTCGGTGACGGGGCCTTCCAGGAGACCTGTCAGGAGATCTCCACACACACCAGGCTCGGGCTGCGGTCGGTGGTGTTCGTGATCGACAACGGGCACTTCTACGGCATCGAGCAGATGCTCGTGCACCCGTCCTACTACAGCGGTCCGGGATCCGCCGCCCCGGACCGCACCGACAGCAGCGACAGCAGCGACAGCACCGACAGGACGGACAGGACGGACAGCGCGGACGGCCGGGACGGCCCGGACTTCTACAACGTCCTCCACCCGTGGCACTACGACCGGCTGGCCGCCGTCTTCGCAGGCGAGGGCAGTCCGGCGAGCGGAGTCAGCATCGCCCACACCACCGAACTGGACGATCTGCTGGCCCGGCTCACCGACCCGGCCGATCCGGTCAACACCGGACCACTGCTGGTCCGTGTACGTCTGCACCGGCGCGACTACCCGCGCGCGATGGCGTACAAGGTGCCGAAGCCCTGAGCGCGGCGGCTCACCACGCGACACGACACAACACGGCGCGGAGACAGAACTTGCCGGAGAACCCGGTAGGACGAAGGAGCGGGAAATGGCTGATCTCAACGTACTGATCGCGTTCGACGCGGCGACGATCGTCGAGCGGTATCCCAACGCGTCGAGGAACCCCGACGCGCCGACGCAGGTCGATCACCAGCTCATCTACATGACGACGCGCCACGACCACATCATCGGCTCCTCGGGTGCCGAGCTGAATCTGCGGGCCGAACCCGGGGACAGCATCAGGTGGCGGGAGACGACCCTGTCGCTCGGCAGCGACTACAAGGCGCTGCTGTACAAATACGTGAGCGACGACAGCGCGCACACACTCATCAGGACGCCGGAGATCGAGGTGATCGACGGCGTCTTTCCGATGCCGAAGGAGGGTGCCGAGGGCAAACCGGAGTTCGTGACGCAGAGCTACGAGGACCATTACTGGCGTACGACCGTCAAGAGGGCCGGCAACGTCGTCTACCACTTCTTCTTCCAGATCCTGGACCATCACCGCCAGGTGCTGGGCTACTTCCAGTGGGATCCCTTCATCACCATCGAGAACCCCTGACGGTCTCCTGGGGGCCTCGGGGTCGTCAGGGGCCGAGGTACTCCCCGGTCAGCGGGTCCTCGCCGAGGAACCCGGCCTGCTGATCACGGTCCGGCGCGGTGACGGAACCGCGCCGGACCACCGCGCCGGACCACCACGTCGGCCGCCGCCGCGTTGGCGCCGCCGCGTTGGCGCTGTCCGCCCGCCCGCGGGGCGCGGCCCGCGGCGTCTGGCGCGAGCCGCACTCGCTATGCGTCAGACAGGGCCCAGGGGGACGTCCCTGCTCCCAGTCCATGGCCGTGACCGTGGCCATGACCGTGACCGAAACCCGTCGGTCGCCCGGGTGAACCTGGGCCGGGGCACGATCATCGTAGCGAGTTAACGGCGACGGCTTCTCTGGACCGACCGGGCGCAGCGGCCGTTAGTGTTCCCTGGGATCTGGACGGATTCCCGTATTTCCTCCCTTCTGACCTCTTTGCTTTTCCGCACCTCTTCACCGTCCCCTCGGCCCCGTCCGTCCGCTCCGTTCCCTCTGTCCCCCTTTCTTTCTCCGTGCCGCACGCGTACGTCGGCCACCGCCTCTACGAAGGAGAGCGCGCCCGATGACCGTCGAGACCAGCTCGGAAACACCTCCGCGAACCCCGCAGGAGACACCTCGGCAATCCAGCCTGAGCACGGCGGCCGCCCGCAACCTGGCCACCACGGCCAAGTCCGCGCCGCAGATGCAGGGGATCTCGTCTCGCTGGCTGCTGCGGGTGCTGCCGTGGGTGGAGACCAAGGGCGGCGCCTACCGGGTGAACCGGCGGTTGAGCTACACCGTCGGCGACCGGTTCGGGGACAACGTCCTGCTGGACGCGGACGGCCTGTGGGACTTCACGGCCACCGCCGAGACCGCGGGCACCCTGCTCACGCTGTCCCGCGCCGACTTCGCCGCCGTGGTGTCCACGGCCCCGGGGCTCCAGGCCCACATCCAGGCGTTCGGTTCGATTCCCCGGCAGCGGCAGAACAAGCACGGCGAGGCGGAGATCTCCCTGTCGGCCAAGCAGGCCGACTTCGCCAACAACCGCGCCCGCGAACTCGGTGTCCAGGACCACGTGCGCGCCCGGGTCTGCAACATGCTCGGTACGCCGTTCGAGACCGGGCAGGCCGCGGCCTCATGGAACAACGAGTCGAGCATGTATGTCGACCTGCAGGACCTCTTCGCGGAGCACTCCCGCGTCCTCGCGGCCGGTGGCCGCTATGTGACCATCACCGGCTGCTGGAACCCGCGTTACGGCCAGCCGTCGAAGTGGGTCTCGCAGATCAACGCGCACTTCGAGTGCAACATCCACTCCCGCCGGGAGTACCTGCGTGCCATGGCCGACAACCGCCTCGTCCCGCAGGCCGTCGTCGGCCTCACCGCCGCGACCCTGCCCTACTGGGAGCTGCGGGCCACGTCCTCGCTGGTCACGGGCATCGAGGAGGCGTTCATCAACGCGTACAAGGACGGCTCCTTCCAGTACCTGCTGATCGCGGCCGGCCGCGTCTGAGCGACGCCCACGGGAAAGACGGTACGGTCCCACCGCGCGTGCGGTGGGACCGTACGCGCGTCAGCGGGGCCTCAACCCGGCCGAATCGCATGCGCGCCCGGAGCGTCGCTGTCAAGAAGCACGCGTCGGCCACCGATGCCGCCGACGCCGACCACACCGTGAGCGAGTGTTGACTTCGGCCGAGGTCCCGTGCTCAATTGGCTTCATGCAGAGGCAACTGCCGTTGGTCATCCGCGGCCACATCGACTTCGGTCGCGTGTGGTCCGCGTCTTGTTGCGCCTGACCCGGCAGCGGGCCGCCTGACCGGCCCCTCCCTCCCTCGGTGACCCCGTCGCGGGCCGAGCACCTCTTCCGCACCGGGCGCACGCTGCCGCCGTACCCCTGACGCGCCACCCGTCACCACGCCCAGCTCCGTGCAGCGCTCCCGTACCTCGCTCCGCGTCACCACGTATCACGCGCCGCGCGCCGCCGCCGTCCGGCCATGTCCGTGTGCGCCGCGGCCGTGCGCCGCGTACCGGTGCCGCGCCTCCCGCCCCGCACGAAAGGTCCCTCATGCCTGTGGAGTTCCTCGGTATCGCCGCCAGCAACGACGGGTCGGAGACCAGCCCGCGCTCCGGTGGCGCGTTCGACAAGGAATACACACTCAAGCTCGCCCGTGCCCATGAGGACCACGGCTGGGACCGGGTGCTGTTCGCGTACGGTTCCGGCTCTCCCGATCCGGCACCGGCCGCCGCGTACATCGCCTCCCGGCTGGACCGGCTACAGCTCCTGCTCGCACACCGGCCGAACGTCTCGTATCCGACGTTCGCCGCGAAGACCTTCGCGACACTGGACCGGATCAGCGACGGGCGGCTCGCCGTGCACTTCATCACCGGCGGCAACGACCGCGAACAGGGGCGTGAGGGTGACACCCTCACCAAGGACCAGCGGTACGCCCGCACCCGCGAGTACATCGAGATCGTCAAGCGGATCTGGACCACGCACGATCCCTTCGACCACGAGGGCGAGCACTACCGGTTCCACGACTTCGTCAGCGACGTGTTCCCCGTCCAACAGCCGCGGCCCGACGTGTCGTTCGGCGGCTCGTCCCCGGCGGCGTACGCGGCGGGCGGGGCCGAGGCGGACATCTACGCGCTGTGGGGCGAGCCGCTGGAGCGGACGGCGGAGCAGATCGAGTCCGTACGGGCGGCGGCCCGCGCCGCCGGTCGCGTGACCCCGCCCCGGATCCAGGTGGCGTTCCGGCCCGTCATCGCGCCGACGGAGGAGCTTGCCTGGGAGAAGGCGTACCGGACCCTCGACGCGATCAAGGCGAGGCAGAGCAAGGGCCGGCGGGTCACCGTACGCGACCACTCCCGGTCGGCACCCGAGAACACCGGCGCGCGGCGGCTGATCTCGATCGCGCGGGAGGGCGAGCGGTACGACCGGGCGCTGTGGACTCCGACGGCGGCGGCGACCGGCGGCGCCGGTAACTCCAACGCCCTGGTCGGCACTCCGGAGACGGTGGCCAGGGCGCTGCTGGACTACTACGACCTCGGTGTGGACATCATCTCCGCCCGTGGCTACGACCTGCTGGGCGATGCCATCGACTTCGGCCGGCACGTCATCCCGCTGGTGCGGGCGGAGGTGGCCAGGCGCGATGCCGAGGGCGCTGCCCGGGGCCCGGGGACGCTCGATCGGCGGATCCTCGGCCCGAGGGCGGCGGATCGGGACGACGCCACCGCCACGCGCGACGCTTCCGGGGTCGGCCGATGACCTCCGCGGCCGGTCCCGGGGGTCCGGCCTGGCTGCGCGTCCGGGTCTCCGATCCGCTGGTGCGCCCGATGCTGCGGGAGCTGGGGGACGAGTACTCCGCCCGGTACGGCAAGGACGCGCACGGCGAGCTGGCGCGGTATCCGGCGGAGGAGTTCGACCCGCCGCACGGTGTCCTGCTGCTTTTGCTGGAGCACGGCGAACCGGTGGCGGGAGGCGCGTTCCGCCGGTACGACGCGGCCACGGCCGAGCTGAAGCGCATCTGGACCCACTCCGCGCACCGGCGGCGTGGGCTCGCGATGCGCGTGGTGCGGGAGTTGGAGCGCATCGCCGTCGCCCGGGGGTACCGCGAGGTCTACCTCACCACCGGACCGCGCCAGCCCGAGGCGCGCGGGCTGTATCTGGCGGCCGGGTACACACCGCTGTTCGACACGGACGCGGATCCGGAGACGATCGGCCCGTTGCCGTTCGCGAAGGCACTCACCCCTCGACGTGTGGAACTGACCGGTCACCACGCGGTCACCACCAGGAGCGTTCCCGGCCCGCGCGACGACGCCTGAAGGGAAGCGGGCTGCCCCCGTGCGTCCGACGATCGACGGCCGTCGAGAAGTCCCTGATCATCAGCCCGCCCGAGCCCGAGCCCGAGTATCCGCAGGAGCCCCGCCATGGACACCGCAACCGGGGCGGACGCCGCGCCCGGCGCCGCCGCGACCACCGTACCGCCCCCGGCGGGCGCCTCTCCGCCGCCGGGGGCCGCTGCCGGTCCCGGCGACGATCTCGCCGCGCTGAAAGTCGTTCCCGCGCGCCATTACTGGCGTTGGGTGGCCGGGGCAGCCGCGCTGGTCGTGGTCGCCCAGTTCGGGCACGGGCTGCTCACCAATCCCGGCTGGGAGTGGGACATCTTCTTCCTCTATCTCACGGCCGACACCGTACTGAAGGCCGTCTGGGTGACGCTGCAGCTCACCGCCTACGGAACGGTGATCGGATTCGCCCTCGGGATGGTGCTGGCCTTCATGCGGCTGTCGCGGAGTGTGATCCTCCAGACGGTCGCCTGGACGTACATCTGGGCGTTCCGGTCGATCCCGCTCATCGTGCAACTGCTGTTCTGGTTCAATCTCGCCTATCTGTACAAGGAGTTGGGGTTCGGCATCCCCTTCGGCCCGGTGCTGTGGAGCTTCGACACGATGAATCTGGTCGGCGCTCTCTCGGCAGCCGTCATCGGGCTCGCGCTGCACCAGGCCGCCTACGCGGCGGAGATCGTGCGCGGCGGGATCGTCTCCGTCGACGGCGGGCAGTTGGAAGCCGCGGCGGCGCTCGGCATACCCCGGCTGCGGCAGCTGCGGCGTATTCTGCTGCCGCAGGCGATGCGGGGCATCCTGCCCAACGCGGCCAACGAGGTGATCTCCCTCTTCAAGGGCACCTCGATCGTCTCCGTCATGGCCATCGGCGAGTTGTTCTACCAGGTGCAGGTGGTCTACGGCCGCAACGGACGGGTCGTACCGCTGCTGATGGTCGCCACCGCCTGGTACATCCTGCTGACCACGTTGCTGTCCATCGCCCAGTACTACGTGGAACGGCACTTCGCGCGGGGCGCCGAACGCACTCCCCCGCCCACCCCGCTCCAGCGCGCCAGGACGTTCGCCCGCACGATACGGGCGTCCGCCGCCACCGGAGGGATCCAGAGATGAGCACCGAACACACCGGCGGGAGCGGCAGCGAGGCCGGGACAGGCCGCGCGGGCAGCGCCGACGGCCCTCCGATGGTGGAGGTACGCGGCGTCCACAAGAGCTTCGGCGCGCTCGACGTGCTGCGCGGTGTCGACCTGCGGGTCCGTACCGGAGAGGTGACGGTCGTGCTCGGGCCGTCCGGTTCGGGGAAGTCGACGCTGCTGCGGAGCATCAACCATCTGGAGAAGCTGAACCGTGGGTACGTCGCCATCGACGGCGAGCTGATCGGCTACCGCCGCTCCGGCTCCACGCTCCACGAGCTGAAGGAGCGGGAGGTGCTCAAGCAGCGGCTGCACATCGGATTCGTCTTCCAGAACTTCAACCTCTTCCCGCATCTGACGGTCGTGGAGAACATCATCGAGGCGCCGGTCTCGGCACTGCGACGGCCCCGGAGGGCGGCGGTCGAGCAGGCGCGGGCGCTGCTGGAGCGGGTGGGGCTCGCGGACAAGGCGGACGCGTATCCGCGCCAGCTCTCCGGGGGGCAGCAGCAGCGCGTGGCGATCGCCCGCGCGCTCGCGCCGGAGCCGAAGGTGCTGCTTTTCGACGAGCCGACCTCGGCGCTCGACCCGGAGCTGGTGGGTGAGGTGCTGGACGTCATCAAGGACCTGGCCCGCAGCGGAACGACCATGATCGTTGTCACGCACGAGATCGGCTTCGCACGTGAAGTGGCCGACACCGTCGTCTTCATGGACGAGGGTGTGATCGTCGAGCAGGGCCCGCCGGCCGAGTTGCTCGACCGGCCGCGGCACACGCGGACCAAGGCGTTTCTGTCCAAGGTGCTGTGACCTCGCGCTCCCCCGCCTTCTCTTGCCTTCTCCTCGTCTTCTCCTCGCCTTCCTTTCCCTCTTCTCGTCCCTCTCCCTTCCTTGCTCGCTCTTCCAGCCGACGCACCGCCCAAGGAGCCACCATGCCGCCCCGCCGTGCCTTCATCCGTACCACCGCCGCCGTTCTCGGCCTCGTCACCGCGTTCTCGCTCACCGGCTGCGGCGATCCGGCCGACGACGCCACCGACAAGATCGATGCCAAGGGCGCGGGCGGCGGTGGCTCGACGATCAATCTGGGCCCCGAACAGCACCGGGTCACCACGCCCAAGGTGGACTCCATCGCCGCCCTGGTCCCCGAGGCGGTCCGCGAGCGGGGCACCCTGGAGATCGTCGGTACGACCGGCACCGCGCCGCCGCTGAGTTTCTACGCCACCGACGACAAGACGGTGATCGGGGTGGAACCCGACATCGCCTCGCTGATCGCGAATGTGCTCGGGCTCAAGGCGCATTACAACACGGTCGACTGGGCGAACATCTTCGTCGGCCTCGACAGCGGCAAGTACGACGTCGGGCTGAGCAACATCACGGTCACCGAGGAGCGCAAGGACAAGTACGACTTCGCCACGTACCGTCTGGACAACCTTGCGTTCGAGACGAAGAAGGGTGCGGGCTGGAAGGTGAGCGAACCGGCGGACGTGGCGGGCCGGACCATCGCGGTCGGCTCCGGCACCAACCAGGAGAAGCTGCTGGTCACCTGGAGCGAGCAGAACGTGAAGAAGGGGCTGAAGCCCACCGACATCAAGTACTACCAGAAGCCCACCGACTACTACCTGGCGCTCGGTTCCGGGCGCATCGACGCCTATCTCGGCCCCAACCCGACAGCCGCCTACCACGTGGCGTCCGCGGGACAGAGCGAGATCATCGGCACGTACTCGGGGGGCGGCGCCGATGTGCAGGGCGAGATCGCGGCGACCACGAAGAAGGACCATGACCTGATCAAGCCCGTTCAGGAGGCGCTCAACACTGTGATCAAGAACGGTACGTACCGGAAGGTCCTGGACCGTTGGGGGCTGGCGAACGAGGCGGTCCCCTCGTCAGAACTGAACCCGAGGGGCCTGCCCAGGACCAACCAGTAGGCCGTACGCCGCCTCGGCGTCCGAAGGTGTCAGCGTGCCCCCCCTCGGTAGGTCGGTGGTCCGTGCCTCGGGTCCACTCCCCGACATGGTTCACCTGTACGGGTGAACTGTGTCGGCGTGCCCTGGGCGGCGGGAAGCGCCTCGGGTGATCGTTTCATCTGGGCGCGGCGGGCCCGCCTTCCCCGGCCCGCGAGCAGAGGGGGCAGCGGATGGCGGGCCAAGGAGAGACCGGCCGGTCAGCCGGTCGCGGGCGGGTGATTCAGGCCGCCGCGCGGGGCTTCTGCGGCTGCTGGAGCCTGGCGGCCCGGGTCCTCGGGCCGAAGATCGCCAGGACGACGGCACCGAAGATCCAGGTACCGGCGATGAAGTAGAAGACGCTCTGGTAGCCGGTGTTGTTGTAGAGGGCCGCGATGATCAGTGGCCCGGCCGCGTTCGAGAGCCGCCCCAGCCCGTACGAGACGCCGGTGCCCAGGGACCTGCTGCGGGTGTCGAAGACCTCGGGTGAATAGGCGTATCCCAGGGCGGTGTAGCCGCGCTCGAAGAGGTTCACGAGGAAGCCGAAGACGACGATCAGGACCGGGTCGAAGGTGAGCCCGTAGAGCAGTCCGCAGAACGCGATGACCGTGCCGAAGGCGACCAGACACCACTTGCGCTCGAACCGGTCGGTGACCAGGGAGGCGAGGAAGGAGCCGAGCGGCGCGCCGACCGTCGTCAGGGCCACGTAGAACACCGACTTCTCGACGCTGAAGCCCTCCTTGGCCAGCAGGGTGGGTGCCCAGCTGGAGTAGCCGAAGAAGCCGATGGTCTGGGTGACCCACACCACGGTGAGCAGGAGTGTCGGCGCGAGGTACTTCTTCTGGAGCAGCAGACGCAGGGTCGCCTTGGCGGCCGGTGGTTCGTCGACCGGGGGCGCGGGTTCGGGCAGCGGGCCCTTCTCGGCGGTGGCCTGGGCCTCCAGCTCGGTCAGGATCGCGTCGGCCTGGGCGTGCTCGCCCCTGTTTTCGAGCCAGCGGGGCGACTCCTTGAGTTTGCGTGCGAAGAAGACGAACAGCAGGCCGAGCGAGCCCCACAGATAGACCAGCCGCCACGACCAGTCGTTCAGGGGCACCACGGCGCTGGCGATCAGATTGGTGACGGGTGTGCCGCAGATGCCGATGACGATCGCGTACGCCTGGTACTTGCCGCGGAAGGCGGCCGGGTAGATCTCGTTGACGTAGATGACCGCCACGACCGTCATCGCGGACAGTCCGGCCGAGGTCAGGACGCGGAACACACCGAGGGACAGTACGTCCCAGGAGAAGACCGAGGCGAAGGAGAAGACTCCGAAGAACACGGTGGTCATCGTGAGCGCCTTCTTGCGTCCCCACCGGTCGGCGACGCCGCTGGCGATGATCGAGCCGAAGAACATGCCGACGAACGACAGCGAGGTGACGTAGGCCACCTGGTTCACGGTGACGCCCCACAGGTTGATCAGCTTGGGTGCGGTGGTCGCGAAGCTGTTGATGTCGGCGAACTCGAAGAAGTAGGCGAAGGAGACCACGAGCAGAGTGGTCCGGTGGAACCGGAAGACCGGCAGCCTGTTCAAGCGGTTCAGCGCGTTGGAGTGGGACATGGCGGGCCTCTGTCGGAGAAGGAGGGGAGAGGGAGGTGTGGGGGCGAACGGCTCCAGCCGGGAGCGGTGGCAAGGGGAGGGACGACGGGGATGGCCGGGACGGGAGGGTGG